>DCUN01000034.1:268-34128 GCA_002327225.1 Desulfobulbaceae bacterium UBA2213 | reverse complement strand
CCTTCCGGGTCAAGCATGTGCACGGCGCAGGCAATGCAGGGGTCAAAGGAGTGGATGGTGCGCAGGACCTCCAGCGGCTGCTGGGCGTCGGCAATGGGGTTGCCGACCAGCGAGGCCTCATAGGGGCCGGGCAGTCCTTCCTTGTCGCGCGGGCCGGCGTTCCAGGTGGAAGGCACCACGCACTGATAGTTTTTGATCTTGCCATCCTGAATGACAATCCAGTGCGAGAGTGCGCCGCGGGGTGCTTCGTGAATACCGAACCCTCGTTGCTCGCCTTTGGGGAAGACTGGTTTATTGAAGATAGTAAGATCACCCCTGCCGATATTATCCACCAGCAGTTCCCAGTGTTTCAGGGCCAGGTCACCAAGCATGGAGGCCCGAACCGCCCTGGCTACATGCCGCCCCAGAGTGGAGTGCAGAACTTCAGGGCCAACAGTGACCCCGGCTACGGAGCTGACCAGGCCGAGGGCGTTATTCACATTTTTGATAATCTCCTCATGTCCCTGGGCGTAGCCGACCAGTAACTGGGCCAGGGGTCCGACCTGCATCGGCTGGCCCGCAAAGCGCGGCGCCTTGAGCCATGTGTATTTGCCATCATCCTGAAACTCAGTGTATTCGGGGACGGTCTCTTCTTCGTAGGGGTGCTTGGTCCAGTCGCCTTTGTACCAGGCGTGCGTGATGTTTTCGACCACGTTGTCACGGAAATAGGGATCGTTAAAACTGCTGATCGGTTTGACGGTGCTCAGGTCGCCACCCATGATGGTGCCGCCGGGCAGGTCGAACCGGGTGGCCTTGGTGTCAAGCACCATGTCCGGCACGGCCAGGTAGTTGGTGACTCCGGCGCCATAGGGAAGCCAGTCTTTATAGAGGCCGCCGATGGCCGCTACATCAGGCAGATAGACCTGCTGGATGAAGCCCCGAACCTCGCCGATCAGTTGTTTGATCCAGTAGAGTCGCTCCATGTTGAGGGCGGAGGCACTGTCGGGGTTGAGAGCGGTGGTGACGCCGCCGACGGACAGGTTCTGGATGTGCGGGTTTTTACCGGAGATGATGCCGAGTGCCTGGGTGGCCTTGCGCTGATAGTCCAAGGCCTCGAGGTAATGGGCCACGGCCATCAGATTTGCCTCCGGCGGCAGTTGCATGGCCGGATGTCCCCAGTAGCCGTTGGCAAAGGGGCCGAGCTGGCCGCTGTCAACGATTCCCTGCAATTTTTCCTGCACAGCCTTGAAGCGTTTGGCGCTGTTGTTGGGCCAGGAGGAGATGCTTTCAGCAAGAGCGGCTGTCTTGACCGGATCGGCGGACAGGGCCGACACCATGTCCACCCAGTCGAGGGCAGAGAGGACATAAAAATGAACAATATGATCCTGCAGGGCATGGATGGCCATGACAATGTTGCGGATATACTGGGCATTCAAGGGGATCTCGAGCTGCAGGGCATTTTCAACGGCCCGTACCGAGGCCAGGGCGTGAACAGTGGTGCAGACTCCGCAGATGCGCTGGGTGAAGATCCAGGCATCCCGAGGGTCGCGTCCCTGCAATATGACCTCAATGCCGCGCCACATCTGGCCCGACGACCAGGCCTTGGTAACTTTTCCGTTATCAACTTCGGCATCTATGCGTAAATGACCCTCGATTCTGGTAATAGGGTCTATGGTGATTCGTTCAGCCATGGGTCTCTCCTCCTCCTGCTATGATTTCAGCATTGCAGCTGCTCAGCTCTCTTTCTTTTCATCCCTGCAAACGCAACCCTTGATAATCTTCTTGCCGATACCGACGGCGGCATGGATACCAACGGCTGCGGCGGCAACGCCCAGGATTTTTCTACCGGCGCTGTCAACGTCGGTGATAATGCCTGTACCGGGGATCTTGACATTGGGTAGTCGTTCATAAAACGGGGTCATGGTATCCCAGAAATCGGGTTCGGTGCAGCCCACGCAGCCGTGACCACCACTGACCGGCCAGACATCGACATCGTTAAAGCGGGCTGAAGGGCAGTTGGAAAAGGTCTCCGGTCCCTTGCAGCCGACCTTGTAGAGGCAATAGCCGTTACGGTGGCCAAAATCACCAAATTCCTCGGCGAAACGGCCTTCGTCAAAGTGGGATCGCCGCTCGCAATGGTCATGAATCCTGCGGCCATAGGCAAAAAGAGGGCGGCCCAGGGTGTCGGTCACGGGCAGGCGTTTGAAGGTCAGGTAATGGAGGATGGTACCGAGAAAGGAAACCGGGTTGGGTGGACAGCCGGGGATGTTGATCACCGGTGTCCCTGAAACGAGATCCTGTACCCCTCTGGCCCCGGTGGGATTGGGGCTGGCTGCCTGAATGCCTCCGTAGGAGGCGCAGGAGCCAATGGCTATAATGGCCGCCGCCTTGGGTGCAACCGAAGCCAGGATGTCGACTGCGGTACGGCCTGCAATCTTGCAGTAGATGCCCCCGTCATTAACGGGAATGGCGCCCTCGACCACGCAGAGGAATTTTCCAGCGTAGTTGTCGAGGGTGTCGTGCAGGCTCTTTTCCGCCTGGTGTCCGGCAGCCGCCATGACCGTTTCATGATAATCGAGTGAGATGATCTCGAGTATCAGGCGGCCAATATCCGGATGCGAGGCTCGAAGCAGACTTTCAGTACAGCCGGTGCATTCCTGGAAGTGAAGCCAGATCACCGCTGGTCGTTCTGCTGAGGTCGCTGCCTCCACAAGTTTTGGGATCATGGCCTCGGAGAGTCCGAGTGCTGCCGCCATCATGGTGCAGCCCTTGAGGAAACCGCGCCGGTTGAGCTGCAGCTCCAGGTCGCTGCTGTTTTTTGTCTCTATCATATCATCCTCCTGTTAGGGAACCGGAAAGCCGGAAACAATCAATACTCCTGATGATAGGTGAGAACGGAAGAACTTGTCAAGGCAACCGCTCAGGGTTTATCAAATATGCTGATCAGTAATTTTGATCAGTATCTTCGAGCAAATTGCTCAAAGAGGAGCAGGAAGAGAAGAGAGAAGGGGGCGGGGCGAGTGTTGGCTTGCGGTTACCTGTGCTTCTTGGGCTTGGCTGGGGAGTTCTTCTTGAAGCCGAAGATACCGCCGGGAGCGTCAGAGGAAAAGGCGGGTCCGGTAACACCTGGCCGGGAAGAGCGTTTTTCACTTGAGGAGAAACGTGGATTTGTCACCGGGGCAGGAAGGGGCACGATGTCGAGTAAGCTCTCCGGAACAGGCAGGCCACCGGTGGACTCCTGGTAAAAATGATGAAAGAGCAGGCAGTTTTTAAAGTAGCTTTTCCGGGTCAGCCATTGCGGCCAGCTCCCTTTTTCCTGGTGCTGAAGGAAGAGGGGCAGGTTGCCGATGAGGCTGATGATCTCCTGGCGGCTGGCGCGGGGCAGATTCAGCTGGGTGCCGATTTCCAGATCCAGACTGGAGCGCAGTTCTTTGCTGAACTGATAAGCGGCAGATCCTTGGAATTCCTGTCTGATGAAGTCAAATCTGCAGTTGGCCCAGGGAAGCAGCAGCAGGGCAAGCAGGAATTCGTTTGGCAGCCGCTGCCCTGCCTGGGCCTCCGTCATCTTTGTGGTGATGCGATCGACGACACCAAGCAGGCGGGTTAATTGTTCTTTACAGGAGGGACCCGAATCCGGAACCTTGGCCAGGAAATCCTTATAGAGGCCAAGGAGCGAGGTAAACAGGCCTGAATCAGCAGCGAGATGAAACCAGCTCAGGAGCGAACCGCTGTGCAGGTCTTTGTAGAGCTCGTCCCGCAGACGGGATGGAGGGCAGAGGCTCAGCTCGTGGTGGTGTCTGCAGATTGCCTGCCAGCTCTGTGGCTCGATTGTGAAGTTGATGCGGGCGGCATGGCGAATGGCCCGCAGCATACGTACCGGATCGCGGCTGATTCGCTTGTCCGGATCGCCGATGATGCGAACGATACCGTGCTCCAGATCTTCAATGCCGCCCACGTAATCAATGATGGTGTTATTCTCTATCTCGTAGAAGAGGGAGTTGATGGTCAGGTCCCTCCGCTCCGCATCTTCTTCCAGGCTGCCGAAGGTATTGTTGGGGGCAAGCACCGCCACCGGACCGTCGAGATCATGTTCATCGAGAGAACGCAGGGTGGAGACTTCGATGGTCTTGCCATGGTGAAAGAAGACCTGAACCAGCCGGAAACGGCGGCCGATGGTCATGCTGTTGCGGAATATCTTGCGGATCTGGCCGGGGTGCGCATTGGTGCTGATATCAAAATCTTTCGGGGTCTTGCCAAGGTAGAGATCCCGAACTCCGCCGCCGACCAGATAGGCGAAAAATCCGCCGTCATGCAGTTTGCGCAGCACAAAGAGGGCGTCGGCATCAATCATCCCCAGGGTGATGGGATGCTCAGCTGGTGCAAGAATGCGCGGTATTGCAACAGGGGGTGTTGCTTCACCCTTCTTCGATCTGTTCTGCGGACTGGCCATACGGTCTCTTGTCGGTGCCTCAGGTTGCCGGGGCGAAGCCGCGCCCTTCTTTATAGACCGACTCGGCCTGGGTTACAAATTGGCGGAAGATCTCGGCAACCGGCAGAATCTCTTTCATCTTGTAGGTATTGGCCCCGGAGAAGACCAGCCCTTCCTCGATGTTCCCATCTCTGGCACTCCTGAGCCGTTCGCTGATGCAGTAATGATGGTCGCATTTTTTCAGGCATTTGTAATCGCATCTTTTGGTGGAGACGTCTTCGCCTCTGGCCATGGCCTGAATGAAAGGGGTGTTGATGGCCCGGCCCGGCATGCCGACTGGAGAGGAAGTAAGAACGATGTCATCTTTTTCGGCATCAAGAAAGGCCTGCTTGAAGCCGTCGGCCACATCACACTCCTTGCTTAAGACAAAACGGGAGGCGATCTGGATGCCGTCAGCGCCGTATTTATCCATCATCTCCGCCATTTCATAGCCATTAGTGATGCCGCCGGCGGCAATGAGCGGAACCTTGGTGATCACATCGCGGATAGGGGGAAAGATCTCGCGCAAGGGACGATCGGTTCCCAGATGTCCACCTGCCTCGCAGGCCTCGACAATGATGGCTGCCGCGCCCAGCTTTTCAGCAAGTTTGGCGATACCGGGCGAGGAGACGATCATGACAATGGGGGTGTTGTGATCGCGGCCGATTTTGAAGATATCGCGGGAAAATCCGGCGCCGGTGATGATCATGTCAACACCGACCTCGATGGAGCTCATCACCAGATTGTAGAAATCTTTCATGGCATACATGATGTTGACTGCTACAATGCCGTCGGTGTTGGCCTTGGCCTTGAGGATATCGGCCTGCAGCTCAGCCGTGGGGATACCGGAGCCGCCGATCACCCCGATACCGCCGCAATTGGCAACGGGTGCGGCGAGTGCGGCGGTGGAAACACGGATGGACATGCCGCCCTGAATCAGAGGGATCGCGGCGGTGAGATTGGCAATTTTCAGTGGTGGTAGCTTCATGTTCGTAAAACTCCTGTGACAAATGGTCTGATGAACAAAAGATTATCCCCTGCTTACCATGTTTTGTCAAGCATCGCCGCAGGAAAGTGCAGGAAAGGAGAGATGGGATGTGGGGGCATAGCAGGCTCTTTGGCCGGTATGAGCAATAAAAGGGGGTGAATTCTCCGGCTCCGGCCGCACCATCCTTGACTTTTTCGCGAAATTGCAGTTAATTTTAATGTTTTTTTATGGAATGGTTTTGCTATGTGTGAATGTAAGTATGGAGGAAACAGCCTGTGAATATAAAAGCCTTGAATGGCTTTAAAGACATACTGCCCGGAGAAGTGGAGCTGTGGCAGCGGCTGGAGGGTCTGGCCCGTGATATCTTTGGCCGTTTTAATTTTTCTGAGATCAGACTGCCGATCCTGGAAAAGACGGATCTTTTTGCCCGTGCCATTGGTGAGGCCACTGATATTGTTGAAAAAGAGATGTACACCTTTGTTGACAAGCAGGTGACCATGCGGCCTGAGGCCACGGCCTCGCTGCTGCGGGCCTATATTGAGCATGGTCTGCATGTGCAGAAACCGGTACAGCGCCTTTTTACCATTGGTCCCATGTTCCGGCATGAACGGCCGCAGAAGGGGCGGCTACGTCAGTTTCATCAAATGGATATAGAGGTGCTGGGATCAACCAGTCCGCGAATCGATGCCGAGCTGATGGCCATGGGTGCCATGCTGCTCGGTGAGCTGGGGCTTTCGGTGAGCCTGGAGATGAATTCTCTGGGCTGCCCGGTCTGCCGTCCCGGCTTCCGCGCCAGTCTGCTCGCCTTTCTCGATGACCGTCAGCAGGCCTTGTGTGATGATTGTAAAAGACGGAGTGCGACCAACCCGTTACGGGTCCTTGATTGTAAAAATCCCAGGTGCCGTGAGCAGGTGCTCGATGCTCCGTCCCTGCTGGACCATCTCTGTGCTGACTGTGCTGATCATTTCAGCGGGGTGCAGGAGGGGCTTGAGCAGCTTGGCGTGCACTACAGCCTGAACAAATTCATGGTGCGCGGTCTTGATTATTATACCCGCACCACCTTTGAGTTCATCACCGGTGACCTGGGAGCCCAAGCGGCGGTGGGGGCCGGCGGCCGGTACGATGGTCTGATTGAACAGCTGGGCGGTCCGCAGATTCCAGGTATCGGTTTTGCCCTCGGCATGGAACGTCTTGTCTTATTATTGCAGCAGAAGGAGGCAGAAGTGACGGCTTCCGGGGTGGATCTCCTTGTGGCTGGGCTTGGTGAGCAGTCGATCCATTATGGTTTTGGTCTGGCCCATGTGTTGCGAACAGGCGGGATGCGGGTCGCCATGGATCTGGAGGGGCGGAGCCTGAAGAGTCAGATGAAACTGGCGGGCAAACTTGGGGCGTCCCATGTCCTGATCCTGGGGGAGAAGGAGCTTGCCGAAGGCAAGGCGGTGCTCAGGAACATGGCCACTCAGCAGCAGCAGGAGATTGTCCTGCAGGACGAGGCAGGAACGGTGCAGGTGCTGAGAGAGTTGATAAAAGAGGTTTGTGCCACAAACTGAAAAGTCCCATCCCTGCTTTTGAGAGGGGAAAATCTCATATGGGCAGGTTTTTGATCAGGCAATGCTGTAAGCGGCCAGGTACTTAAAAAAAATTTACTGAAAGTTGATAACGACATGGACTCAATGGGAAATTTATGCAGAACCCACTTCTGCAACGATCTTGGCAAGGGAAACATCGGCGAGGAAGTTGTGCTCATGGGCTGGGTGTTGCGGCGGCGTGATCATGGCGGCGTCATCTTTATTGATCTGCGGGACCGTCATGGTCTGACCCAGGTGGTCTTTAATCCGGAGATCAATCCGGAGGTCCATGCCAAGGCGCATCAGCTGCGCAGTGAGTGGGTGCTTGCCTTGCGCGGCAGGGTTGTGGCCCGGCTTGATGGCATGGAAAACCCCAAGCTTGCGACCGGTGCGATTGAGATCATCGTTGATGAACTACGGATCTTGAACACCAGCGAGACGCCGCCCTTCCCGCTCGATGAGGAGTCTGAGGTCTCTGAGACCCTGCGTCTGCAATATCGGTATCTGGATCTCAGGCGGCCGGCCATGGCCAATAAACTGATCATGCGTCATAAGGCGGTGCAGTCCATCCGCACCTATCTCAATGATAACGCTTTTCTTGAGGTTGAGACCCCCATGCTCACCCGTTCCACCCCTGAAGGGGCGCGGGATTACCTGGTACCCAGCCGGGTCAATGCCGGCAAGTTTTATGCCCTGCCCCAGTCGCCGCAGCTCTTCAAACAGCTGCTGATGGTGGCAGGCATGGATCGCTATTATCAGATCGTCAAGTGCTTCCGCGATGAGGATCTGCGGGCGGATCGTCAGCCTGAATTCACCCAGATCGATATGGAGCTCTCCTTTGTCGATGAGGAGCAGATTATACACATCACCGAGGGGATGATCGCCAAACTCTTCAAGGAGACCCTGGACCTTGATGTGGCCCCTCCCTTTGGCCGGATCACCTATGACGAGGCGGTCAGCCGTTTTGGAACAGACAGGCCTGATACCCGTTTTGGCTTTGAGCTGACCGATCTGACTGAAATCGCCCGCACCTGTGGTTTCAAGGTCTTCCGCGCTATTGCTGATGAGGGCGGAACCGTACGGGCCATTAATGCCAAGGGCTGCGCCTCTTTTTCCCGTAAGGATCTCGATGATCTGACCGAATACGTGGCCCAGTACGGGGCCAAGGGTCTGGCCTGGGTGAAGATGAAGGCGGATGGTGAGTGGCAGTCGCCCATTGCCAAGTTTTTCAGCGATGAGGAACGGGCGGCCATTGCCCTGGCCCTGGATGCCGTAGAAGGCGATCTCCTCTTCTTCGGCGCCGATAAAAAACCGGTGGTCCTGCAGGTGCTGGCCGAGCTGCGCCTCGAGCTGGCCCGGCGTCTGGGTCTGTTGAAGAGTGGTGTCTTCAACTTTGTCTGGGTCACCGATTTTCCTCTGGTTGAGTATGACGCCCGGGAAAAAAGATATCAGGCCCTGCATCATCCCTTCACCGCTCCCAAGGAAGAGGACGAGGGGAAATTGGAAACCGATCCGGGTGCAGTCTACAGCCGGGCCTATGATCTGGTGCTCAATGGCACGGAGATCGGTGGCGGCTCCATCCGTATCCATCAGCGGGCCATGCAGAGCCGGGTGCTCTCTGTGCTCGGCATCAGCGAAGAAGAGGCTCAGGATAAATTCGGCTTCCTGCTGCGGGCACTCGAGCTTGGCGCTCCGCCGCATGGGGGACTGGCCTTCGGTCTTGACCGCCTGATGATGCTCATTACCGGTAGTGAGTCCATCCGTGATGTCATCGCCTTCCCTAAGACCCAGAAGGCCACCTGTCCGCTCACCGATGCCCCGGCTGCTGTTGCCAGGAAGCAGTTGACGGAACTCTATCTCCGTCCGGACTGGAAAGAGTAAAAAAACACCTGCAAGCTTTTCAGCGTGGCAACGGGATCCCCTGTCTGTCATGTTGAAGAGCTTGTGGGAACCTTTAAGAGCAAGCGTAAAAAATATTTTCCCCTGCTAATCATATCCTAACAATCGCCTGCTATTGTGTTGTAGCTTGTTTTTTTTGACTTCAACCAAAAAAAGGGGATTTCCATGCAGCACAAACGTCTTATCTGGCAGCTCTACCCAAGTCAGCTTCTGATTACCCTCGCGGCCCTGCTGGCCTTTACCTGGTACGGCACATCCTCCATCCGTTCCTTTCAATTAAGTGAGACTGCAGCCAGCCTGGAGTCGCAGGCCCATCTTGTGGCCGGCACTGTTGGTCTTTATCTGGGTCATGATGACCGGGTGGGGCTTGCAGCTTTTTGTCGTGAGGCAGGAAAAAAAACAACCACCAGGCTGACGGTGATTGCCCCTGACGGCAAGGTCCTTGCCGACTCGGACGAAGATCCGCTGCGGATGGAAAATCATAATGACCGCCCTGAGATCATGGCTGCCCTTGCCGGAAAAATTGTTCCGTCCTTGCGTTTCAGCCAGACCTTGCAGGAAAATCTCATGTATGTGGCAATCCCTCTGCAGGACGAGGGAAACAGGATCGGTGTGCTCCGCGCGGCAACCCCTGTGACCGCCATGGACCAGGCGCTTTCAGCCATTTATCAGAAAATTATCTGGGGCTCTTTTGTTGTGGCCTTGATTGCATCCCTTGTCGCCTGGTTTATTGCCCGCCGCATCAGCAAACCGTTGGAGCGGATGAAATTGGGAGCTGAGCGGTTTGCCCAGGGTGATTTTGCCGTGAGACTGCGGGAGGAGGGCGCGGAGGAGCTGGCAAGTCTGGCCCGCGCCCTCAATGAGATGGCGTTCCAGCTTGATGGCCGTATCGAGACCATTGTCCGTCAGCACTCTCAATTGCAGGCGGTTTTTTCCAGTATGGTTGAGGGGGTGATCACGGTGGACACCGGTGAGCGGATTCTCGATGTGAATCAGTCCGGAGCGCAGTTGCTCAATGTCGATCCTGGAAAAATCAAAGGGAAAAGTATCCTGCTGGCCCTACGCAATACGCATCTGCAGAATTTTGTTAAAAATGCCCTGGCCTGCGCCTCGCCCATTGAAGGTGAAATCAGCAGCCGGATGTCCGCGGATGGCGAGGAAAAATATTTTTATGCCCATGGCACCCGATTGCAGGACAGCCAGGGCCATATTGCCGGAGCCCTTATCGTTCTCAATGATGTGACGAAGTTGCGGAGACTGGAGTCCATTCGCCGTGATTTTGTGGCCAATGTCTCCCATGAACTGAAAACGCCGATAACCTCCATTGAGGGTTTTGCTGAAACCCTGCTTGATGGCGCCCTCGACGATCCGGAAGATGCCCGCCGTTTTGTCGCAATTATTGGCAAACAGGCCTCACGTCTTCATAGCATTGTCGAAGACCTGCTGGCCCTTTCCCGAGTTGAACAGGAGGCCAGGCGGGAGGAGATTGTCCTGCAGGAGCTACCTGTGGCGGAGATACTGCAAGCGGCGATTCAGAGCTGCAGTCCCAGAGCGGAAGAAGAAAATATGGTGATCAATCTGGTCTGTGCGGAGACGCTCACTGCCAGGATCAATCCCGCCCTGTTGGAACAGGCCGTGGTCAATCTGCTGGATAACGCGGTTAAATACAGCGGTAAGGGCAGCGCGATCAAGATTGAGGCGGACAATGAGCAGGGTGAGGTGTTGATCCGGATCAGTGATAACGGGGTGGGAATTGCCGCGCAGGATATCACCAGGATCTTTGAACGTTTTTACCGTGTTGACAAGGCGCGCAGCGCCAAGCTGGGGGGTACGGGCTTAGGACTTTCCATTGTCAAACATATCGTTGCGGCCCATCATGGCCATATCACTGTGAAGAGCAGGCCGGGCAAGGGCAGCATCTTTACCATCCATCTTCCGGCCTGTGTTTAAGGGGGATGTTGAGATGGTATGGTGGATGCATGTTTGGCGTCCGGGGCTTGAAAGGTGTCACTCACCAGTAAGTGGTTGAGGACTTTTTTTACTAGGGAGAGGTAAGCGCTTTGGCAAATTCCAGGGATTGCAGATAGAGCTCATTGACATCTTTTATGGCAACACCAATTGCTGTCAAGGCCTGGACACATTCCCTGGCCTCCCTTCTTTCATGGGTGATGACGGCGTCCAGATAGGGCCTCCAGGGACCGCTTTCTTTGATCAGGGCCTGCTTGATCAGATCGTCAATGGGCAGCTCTTCAAGCAGAGAGTCAATCGGCGTATCCAGCATGGCGTCAAGCAGGGAGAAAAGCCCCAGTAAAAATAAATTATTTTTTTTGCCGAATCTGCCGCTGGCCGTGGCCAGCAGTTCACAGAATTTTGCCCGCACAATGGCGAGGCGAACCAGTTCTTGTGGTTTGTTTGTGCTCATCTCGGAGATGATCATCAGCATGATAAAGCGTTTGAGCTCATGTTCGCCAAGATAGGCAATGGCTTGGCTGATGGATTTGACTTTTTCCAGCCGGTAAAACCAGGCGGAGTTGAGAAAGCGTAACAGTTTATAACTGATGGCCACATCGCGGGATATGATCTGCTCTATGCGGGAAAAGGATGTTGATTTTGCGGTAACCTCGGCTAGAAGATGCAGGAGGTTGACCTTGGCCGTAGTCAGTTCCTTGATGGTCATGACCTCCGGCTGGCTGAAAAAAAAGCCCTGAAAATAAGTAAATCCCATTTTCAGGGCCTGCTCAAATTCCTGGCGTGTTTCCACCTTTTCAGCCAGGAGTTTCAACTTTGTGTGACGGGAAAGGTTGTAGAGGGTTTTGCGGAGGGTGTCGAGTGGTGTTTCTATGAGGTCAATTTTGATAATATCAACGAGTTCTATGAGCGGTTCGAGTGCCCTGGCATAGATGAAGTCGTCCATGGCAAGCGTATACCCCTTGTGGGAGAGGGCTCGACAGGCGCTGACTATCTCTGCGCTTGGTTTTATATTTTCGAGAATCTCAATGACAATCTTGCTGCTGGGAAAAGACTCCGGGACATTTGTGAGCAGAAGCTCAGTGGTGAAGTTGATAAAGCAGGGTTTGAATCCCGATATTCGATCAATCCCTTCAGTGAGAAAGGTGGCGGATAAGAGACTGGTGGTTGCCCGGTCCCCCTCCAATTGCTCCATCGTATGTCCTTCTGTTCCGCGAAAAAGCAGTTCATAAGCAAAGAGCTTCTGATGGGCGTTAAAAATGGGTTGTCTGGCAATCAGAAAGTCCATGGCGTGATTGATAGCTGGGTGATGAAGAGTATATAAAGGTTAAGGGTGGACGCGCATCGTTACAACGCTCATCTGTCACTGAGTGCCGCTTTGACCTTTTGGGCCATGATTTCCAGATTGGCGACCACATCCTCGGCCAGCGGGTCAAGGGGTACGACCTCGCCATGAATGGCATTGGCCAGGGCTGCAGCACTCCTTGGATCAAACTGGGGTTGGACGAAGATCACGCGTGCCTTGTTCGTTCTGGCCTGGGCAATCAAGGAGGCAAGCTGTTTCGGGGTTGGGGATTTGCCTCCGGTCTCTATGGCCTCCTGTCGCAGGTGATAGCAATGGGCAAAGTAGCCAAAGGCCGGGTGAAAGACGTAAAAGGAGGCGCCATGAAAGGGGGCCAGCTCCTGTTCAATTCCTTGATGCAGCCGCTCCAGGATCCTCTCTGTCTCCAGCAGATTTTCTTCATAGCGTGATCTGTTTACCGGATCTTTTTCCATCATGGCCCTGGCCATGGCCGCGGCCATGATCTTCAGGTTCAAAGGGGAGAGCCAGACATGGGGATCACGCCCTTGCTGCTGTGCTTCTTGCCTCTCGGCAGGGACTTCACCAGGCTGTGTACCATGCTCGTGGCCATGTCCGCTCATTCCAATCCTGGCAATGGCTCCTGCCGTGTCAACAACGTGAAGCGTGGGTACTGTCTTTTTCAGCTTGGGAATGACCTGTCTTTCAAATTCCAGATCAAGGGTGAAATAGAGTTGCGCCCGGGAAAGGGCGGTAAGCTGTCTGGGGGTGGGCTCGTAGGTGTGAGGATCCTGCCCCTTGCCGACCAGAACATGGGTGATGATAAGCGTTCCACCCAGTTTGTCACTGAGCCATTTCTGTGGAGGAATGGAGACAAAGACCTCCATGGGGGCGGAGAATGCCATGGAGGTGAGACTGAACAAGGTGAAGAAGAGGAGTGATCCTGTAAGAAAAACAGTACGTATCCGTGCTAACCGGGCAGATGTATTCTTTGATTTTTCCATGGTGCGACTCCTTATATATACTGAAGTTTCCCGTTTTTTTATCCCGCTTTCATAAAACAGGTAACGTTGGGATGAAGCAAGTCCAGACCGCCCGTCAAAAATATGACGTGAAATCATGGCATTAAGCTGTGAGGAAAAAACGTCTCGTAAAATATTGAAATAATTAGATAGTTTTCGACTCACTTTTTATGAAAAAATGATATTTGCAAGGAATAACAGCAAGTTAATAATGGAAACGAGGCCCGCTTATGGTATATTGTGATTGTCAAAAAACAAACAAGCAAAGGAGCCTCGTATGCACACATTACACTCATTGCTCAGCAATCTCAAAGAACAATTTGCCAGTTCCAGAAAGGGGGAGGAGCTGGGAGCATGGTTTGTTTACACCTTGCTGGCCATTATTCTTCTGTTCACCTGGTCCAAAACATCAGGCTTACCATACTGCTGATTGTAAACGGCACGAGCAGCGGTGAGCTGTTCTTCAGATTCTGCATCTAACTGGACAATAATCCCCTTGAGGGCATCGGCAGAATGTGGCAAGTGGAAAAGTCTTGGTGTAAATATGCACCAAGAATTTGATTTTGCAGGAAATAAACAAGAAAATTCGTTTTTTTATGCCACTGATGGGTAAGAAAAACGGCCATGCACCAGGCGTTGTTCCAGGGCTAATCCATCCAGCAGCCATGACAGTTCCCGACCCATGAAGAAGAACCACATCCTCCACCTGATCCGGCCATCGGAAGTGCTCTTTTTCCAGCTGCTTCTGCCACAGGCAAAAACCGTTACGATCCCAGTAGAGGATTTTGATCAGGGTTCGCTGCCGGTTGCAAAAGCAGAACAGCGATCCAGTCAAAGGGCTGAGACCACGCTGCCCTGCCACTAAAAGCGCGAGGCCGTTGATTGATTTGCGCATATCGGTGATACCCGTTGCGATGTACACCTTGCAGGAACGATCAGGAAAAAACATTATCGTCCCTCCAGGGTTGCCAGGCAAAACAAAAAAGAACCAGCAGCTGTATGATCAAAACGGAATTCACCTTCCATAATTGCCAGGTGTGGCGCAAAAATGACCCGAGCAGTGAAGTCCAAGAAAAAAAGGGCCGCCAGAAATAACAGGCCAGTGACCACCCTGCTGGAAGGTCGAAAAACCATCACTTTGCCCACAGTCTGGGATGCAGGAAATTCTTCAAACAGGTGGAACACCTTTTTGAGGATAATCAAAAAACAGCATGCTCCCCTCTCGCCCTCCTATCTGCCGCCAAGAGGAAAGAGCAAACTCCAAGGCCACAATCCCACAAGTAGGAATTGACTCAAAACTCATCTCTCCGCCGCTGCCTATCAGGAAATTGACACATTCGGAGATCACGGGGTTGTGTCCAATCACCAGTAACCCTTTGACATCATCAGGGCAGGATCTGATTTCCGCTAAGAACTTATCTATCGAGCTGGTATACAGTCGATCACGCAACTGTATCGCCTTTCGGGGATAGTTCAGGGCATGGGCAAGATAACGCGCTGTCTGGGCCGCCCGCAGAGCCGGACTGCTCCAGATAGCATCAGCCTTAATCTTTCTATCAGCAAGTCTCTCCCCCATAAGTGGAGCATCGCGCAAACCCCGTTTGTTCAAGGGACGATCTTGATCAGCCAGGGACGGATCTGCCCAGCTGGATTTGGCATGACGAATCAAATAGAGAGTTTTCATAACTGAATTCCTCGTCGCCACACCTCCTGCCACAACTGCTCATAAGCACTGGCGGCAGGAGAAGCGGGCACCGTAACCGCCACCGGCTGCCGGTGCAGACCCATCTTTTCAACGTCGGCAAGATAGGAAATCTCACTGGCCAGAAACATCTTTTTCTTACCGAATTTTGCGATGGTATCGCAGTGCATGTTTTTTCGCCTGTCAACCATGGAGAAAAACGCCACCAGCTTCTTCCGATTCACCCCCAGCTTATCCGCCAGTTTTACCAGTTGGGCAAGAGAAAGGATGGAAAGGGTGGTGGGAATAACCGGGGTCACCACCATATCCGCTACTATGATGATATTCTCAGAAAGAAGGGTCATATTGGGCGGACAGTCAAGGATCAATACATCATACTCACCCTTAACACAGGCAAAGATCCGTTTCAGCTCATTTGCCGATTCTCCACTGCCATCAAGGGCTATATCCAGGTTACGAAAAGATAAATGGGCCGGTAACAGATCCAGATTTTCAAAATCCGTCCCCCTGATAAATGGCTGCAGATCACCTTTCAGGAACTGCTTCCGATTAAAACTCTCCTTGGGCCTGATCCGGTAATAATAACCTGCCGCCCCCTGTGGATCCATATCACAGAGCAGTGTTTTTTTCCCGCTTCTGGCACAACCATACGCCAGATTGACCGCCGTGGCAGTTTTTCCCACACCCCCCTTGCTTGAATAGATGGCGATAATTTTCATTACAGACAACTCCTGTTTAAATTGGGGAACGTTTTATGGGAATTCATTATCAAAAGAGCTCAAAGAGTTTTCTGTTTTCCTCTGTGCTAAACTGCTCAAATCTTTGTTCAAATTCCTGACGAACACTTTTCTGTTCTTCGTGCAGATGGGTAATCAGACCGCCCAGCGCAGCTGCCACCTTAATCGCCTTCTTCTGCTCCCCGCCGACCAAGCCCTCCTCATACCGTCCCAACATGAGCTGCTGCACGGAAAGGTCATTGAAGCTTCCCAGATTATCCTGCAGCCTTTTAAGGGCTTTCACCAAAGGATTTATTTTCGATTCTGGGAAGAGAGAGCAGTAAAACTCCAGCAGATAGCGAAGCTTTTTGGCCTGAATCCGTAACCGGTGCAGGGCGTCATCCGGACTCTTTGGACCAATCGCGGCACCATCCTTGAGAATATGCTGCAAACGCTTTTTGATAGCCTTAGCTGCCACTTCTTTACATGGTTCATGACCTGCTGCCAAAGCAGATGAGAGCAAGGAATCTTGCACATATCCTCGCCACCCCATCAGAAAATTTTTACAATGCTTGGACTGCAAGGCCTTTTTCATCCGTCGCAACTCTTGTACGCGCTGCCGCCCAAGTTCTTTAAAAAAAACATCCAAGCCTTCTTGCAGCCCTTCCGGCAACATGGATTGATACCCGTTTTTCCCAAGGAGATACACATCCAGATCACGTACAGGCCCGGTAGCAATTCCGATCTCCTTAAATCCTTGCTGGAAATGATCACCATCAGCAGGAGGCACTCTCTTTTTCATGCTCCCCAGCAAGGAGCGAGTCCGACGCAGGGCAACCCGAAAATCATGAAGAAACTCAGTGTCAAGATCCTCAATAATACCAGGAACATTGCGTTCCATCCCTTCAAACAACCGGAGAAAGATTTTCTGTGCGGCCTGAACAACGGTTTCTGCTGGATCCAGGGTAATGGAGAATTGTGAACTGTAGTCCAGGGGCTTTCTCCCCATGGCTGCAAGGGCAATACATAAGGCCCTTTCTTCAGAATATCCCGTTTCAAGTCCTCTGCTCTGCAGGAGATCTGTAACCCTTGCCAGGATCTTGCCATAGCCACGAAGCCCCTGAACCCGGAGAGATCCGCCAAGGGGAGTTGATTGACCATCGGCTCCCAACAGTTGATTCAGTTCAAGGATACCGGAAAGAACGGTTTTCTGATCCCGGTTGATAATCTGAAAGGATTGAGTCTGCCGGGTAATCTCTACCTGGGGCAGAAGGGTCCGGATTCCTGCCACTGAACGAAGCTTTTCGCCCAGAACACCACCGGCACAATCCGGTGGCAAGAAATCTTTGTGGACAGGGCTATCATCCTGAATTGTGATTCCACCGCTAAAGTCGGTCAAGAGATGAACACCCTTTCCCTGCCGCAGACAGATGAGTCCCTTCTCATATAAGCGCCAGTCAAAGGTATCCAGATAACAGAGAGTGTCATTCGTCATCCCTCCTTCCTGAATATTATAATTTGCAGGAAGTCCGGATAACAGGGTTGCAATATCAATCTGCTCCGGCAGAATATAGGCAATGCTGTTTGTTTTCATTTTTCGTCACGACTAATGTATGATTTGATGTTGAATATTAAAAGCTTGGAGCAATACTAGTGTTAGGACTGCGTTAGGATTAGGTTAGATTGCCTCTTCTGTTTCAATTACTGTTTACAATTTATGTTTTTTCATTATTATTGTGCAATTATTCAATAATTTTCTGGTTTTTTTTATTATTATGCTATCATTTTCTCGCTAAGACATCAACATGCCTGCTAAAAAGAAACAACTGTCCACTCAGGAACTAAAAGGGACCACAGCCATTATCCGTCAGCTTGTCAAAAATCTTGATAATGAACTGAAGGAACATGCATCGGAAGAGATAAACAGCAGGATTCTTGAAGTCTTGAATGCACGACACAAGGAAGAGATCGTTGCATCCGCGCTGCTCAACTATTGTAATGCTGAAGAGTTGAAGCCTTTTCAGGCTGAACTGATCAAGATGCATGCCCACCTTGAACGAACCGGTAAAAAGATGATCATCCTTTGTGATGGTCGCGATGCCTCGGGGAAAGGGGGGACGATCCGGGCCGTTACCCGATATATGAATGAAAAACGATATCGGATCGAGGCCCTGGGCAAGCCAACCGATGAGCAGAGAACAGAGCTGCATATGAAGCGCTATATCGAGCGCTTCCCCCACGCCGGTGAAATAGTGCTCTTTGATCGCAGCTGGTATAATCGGGCCATGGTTGAGCCGGTGATGGGCTTTTGTTCCAATGAACAGTATCATCGCTTTCTGCATAAGGTTACCACCTACGAGCAGAATTTTATTCTGGACGCCGGCAGGACGATCCTCCTGAAACTCTATTTTTCAGTGACCAAGGAGGAGCAGGCCAGAAGGTTTGAACGACGCAGAAATGATCCTCTGCGTCAATGGAAACTGAGCGAGGTTGATCTCCAGGCGCAGGAATTGTGGAATGAATTCACGGAAAAGAAAAAGATCCTTCTGCAGAAGACCCATACCAAAAACTCAAGCTGGTGGATCATCCGTTCGGATAATAAACATCTTGCCCGTATGGAGACCATGAAATTAATCCTCCGTTCAGTAAGATACAGGGGGCGCAGTCGGACCTTGGACTTTACTCCAAATCCGGAAATTGTTATTCCCGGTGAAATGGAATTGCGAATTATGCTGAAACAGGAAAAAGAATTCGGTGTCCCTCTCAGTTGAACAGGAATGTTGGAGAGATATTTATGCTTGCCTTCACTTACAATCACCCAGGCAGGTGCCCACACTACGGGCTGATTCTATCCAGTCATGATTCAACGGTACCACCTTCCGTTTGTTGACCACTTCTTCCAGCGGCACAGTCACAACTTTTCTTCCCTGCACCGCTATCATTACCCCGAAAATCCCTTCCTCGATCAGACGGATACAGGCGGTACCAAGTTTGGTGGACAGCACTCGGTCGGCAGCTGACGGTGTGCCGCCACGTTGGAGATGGCCAAGGATGGTCAGTCGTGCCTCAAGACCGGTTAATTTTTCCAACGTCCGTGCCAGATTCAGGGTATGATTGGTTCGTTTTTCCTCAAACTCGGCTAGCTCAGTGGTTACTTGGCGCATCAATTTTTTATCATCCTCTGCCTTGGCTTTTTCTTTTTTATTGAGAAGAGCAGACAATATTTTGTGCTCTTCAAGTGAGAGTGCTCCTTCAGAGACGGCCACAATGCTGAAGTTGCGCCCCCGTTGCACACGTTTATAGATGGCATTAGCCACCAGTTGAATATCGTAAGGAATCTCTGGGATAAGGATAACGTCGGCACCGCTGGCAAGGCCGGCGCCAAGTCCCAGCCAGCCGGCCTTATGGCCCATGATCTCGACGACAATGATGCGATGATGGCTGTGGGCAGTGGAGTGGAGGCGGTCGATGGCCTCGGTGGCAATGGACAGCGCCGTGTCATAACCGAAGGTGATATCGGTCATGGCCACGTCATTATCAATGGTCTTGGGCAGGGTGATGATGTTGAGCCCCTTCTGCGCCAGACGATAGGCGTTTTTCTGGGTTCCGCCGCCGCCGATGCAGACCAGGGCGTCAAGGTGCTGCCGGTGGTAGTTGTCGACGATCACATCAGTCATGTCCACCAGGGTTCCGTCTACCGGCATCTTGTGCGGCTTGTCACGACTGGTGCCAAGAATGGTGCCGCCCAGAGTCAGTAGACCTATCATTGACTCACCTTCCAGCGGCACAGTCCGGTTTTCCATCAAGCCACGAAAGCCATCGCGAAAGCCGATGACCCGCATATCGGTATTCATGGCGCCCTTGCCGATGGCGCGGATGGCCGCATTGAGACCTGGGCAGTCACCGCCTGCCGTGAGAATGCCTACATGTTTTGTCATCTACGTGCTCCCTTCAAAAAGAATCTACACTTCCATTTTAATTGATTGTAACTTGCCTTCAAACAGGTTCTCCTATTTTTCTTCTGGTACAGTGTATCGTTTGGTCGGCAGCATGTGGGCCAACCGTAATTTCCGGAGCATGGCCCGCTTCTTGGCTTGGTGTCCCTGCATACGCCGCAGGATATCGTCCAGAACCCGCACTGCGTGGACCACATAAGGCCCCTTGTTGAGCATGACACACTCAGCACGGTCACCCATCGCCGCGTCCGTGATCTCGGCGCGTGATGCCATCCCCTCCTTGGTCAAGGTTTCCAATACCTGCGTGGCCCAGATTACCGGCACATGGGCGGCCTCACAGATCCAAAGAATCTCTTCCTGAACTTCCGCCAGGCGCTCGAATCCGCATTCGACAGCCAGATCTCCGCGGGCAATCATGACCCCGCAACAAGGCGCCCGCATGGCCATCAATAACATTTCAGGCAGGTTGTCAAATCCACGCCGCGTCTCGATCTTCAATACAATGGAAGGCTGTCGAACACCCAGCCGTGCCAGGTGTTGCTGGAGGAGCTCTACATCCCGGGCGGAGTTGGCAAAGGACAGCTCGACGACATCAGCGTGCTCAGCCACAAATGATAGGTCATCGAGGTCCTTGGTAGTCGTGGCTGCAAGGCGAAGATCACTCTCGGGAAGATTAATCCCTTTATCGGCAAATAACTTCCCGCCGTTTACGTGTGTTTGGGTGATCCGGACAAGAACTCGACTTCTCTCAACTTTTTCGATCATGCCCCCGATCATACCGTCATCGAACCAGATGGACTCTCCTGGCCGGACATCATCAAAAACTTTTGGAATCGTGCATCCGATGGTAGCGGGAGTCAATAATTGCCCACCACTGTCGCAAGCCGCTGGGCACCCCGGTGTAAGGTCGAGCGTCAGAATCAGCAGGTCGCCTTTATTCAGGGAAATGGCATTTTTACCGGGCGGCAACTCGCCAACTTGGGCCTTACGGTCATCCCCCTTGGTCCCGATCGTTTTTTGCAGGACGGTGCCGGGGACGATATAGGTTGTCTTGTTCGCCTCAACCCAGCACCCGCTGTCCATTACCTCAACGACCGTGAATGTCCGCTTGGCATCCCGGGCGTCGGTAAGTTTTAATCGTTCACCGGGATGCAGGCGAGCCAGCCACGACGCCGGTACGGAGAGAGAGGGAACAGCTGGTAAGGGAGGCAACTGCGGAGAATCCTCCGGGGTCAGCCATATCCGGGCTGGGGCAGTGACTCGACCATAAATATCACGGCAGGGACGAATTCGGACCACTGCTGGACCCGGTTCAAGCGGCCCGGTGCGTAGTTTTGGTCCTGCCAGATCCATAAAGACCCGGCAGGACCGGCCCAGTAATTGCTCGGCCCGCCTCAAGTGCTCGATCATTCGCAACCACGCTGCCGCATCATCATGAGCGCAATTAATGCGCATACAATCCATACCTTGCTGGAGCAGGTCGTAAATGAGTGAAAAATTGTCCGCTGCTTCACTTGGCATGGTAACCATGATCCGCACCCTGCGCCCTAGGCTGGTAGGGCCAAAAAGACATTCGGTGTGTTCGGTAAGGAGTCGGTCCCCATTGGCAAAATCAACAACGTCAGCTTCTTCCGCAGGTGGTTGCCAGAAACGGTGCATCAGACGGTGCAGTACTCCTAATACCTCGTCGACTGTAACCAGAACATGCGACTCGGCGCGCCCGAGGGAGGATAGCCCTAACTCGGTCAATCGCTGCTGCAAAGGCCGAAGGTCGTGACACCGGAGGGCAAGGTAATGCAGGAGATTCCGGGCGCTCTTTTGATGGTTGATGTGAACCTCTCCAAGATGTAGCTGGTGCCTGACCCTCTCTGCAACCATAATCGCGCGAATGGTCAGGAGTTCCCCGATAACGTGCTGAATATCTTCGATACCCGGACATGGACTGTCACTTCTAGCTTCAGTTGTCGCTAATATTTCGTCCAGCGACCTCAAACCATGACTGGAGCGTGCGGCTTTATCGCGTCTCCTCCACGCTGTTGGTAAATGACTATTTCTTCTTTTCATAGGCTCCCAAGTTGATCAAATATAACTATTGAAATTAGTGTCATTCTCAATATCATCGTTGGATACAACCTCATGTATTCTCAATACATGAAAACAATCTCGAATTTATTTAGTGACTTACAGATTGTTTTCTTGTTTTTTTACAAGGAAATAATCTGCGAAAGTCACTTGTCCCGTTCATCGGGGTTAGTTTCATTTCCATGTCAAGCTCATGATCAATCAAAAAACCACCTTCAACTTTTTTCTCCATGCCGGTAGCCACACTCTTCCTGTTCCAGCAGAAAACTCCGGTTAACGGTGGACAGTGAGGACATCATGGCAGGGAACAGTTGGCAATAGCGACCACCATGAAGCTAATATATGCCATATCCTGTGGCCAAATAAAGAGAAGATACCTTGTTGTTACATTTTATACAGATTCTGGATCGTGGATCATGCGGTAATCGGCACCAAATCAACAAAACGAACCATCTTCTCTGAGTCATTTCTAAGTATAAACGAATCGGTGTCGGGCGCAGGATCTTCCAGGGCTGCTGATTGTCCTTTGCACATCTGAAAGTCTGCGACCGATGCCTTCAGTTGTTCGGCAAGGGTCAACAGTCCCATGGCGCTTTGCTGAACCTGATCACTCTCGGTCTGAATGCCGGTTACGGTTTCGCTGATCGTGGCAATGTCACCGGCAATATCAGCGGAGACAAGCGCCGTCTGCATGACCTGCTCATTGCTGTCAGCAACTCCTGTGGTTGCGTGGGCAATATTATGGGCCACATCCCGCGTGACCACTGATTGCTCTTCGATTGCCGCGGCCATTCGCGGTACGATTTCATTGACGGTCTTGATCACCCCGGCAATCCGGTCAATATCAGCCATGGCCGTCGTGGTAGAAGATTGGATGGCGTCAATCCGACCACGAATGTCCCTGGTTGCGGCTGATGTCTGACGGGCCAGCTCTTTTATTTCATTCGCCACCACCGCAAAGCCCCTGCCGGCCTCTCCGGCACGGGCCGCCTCAATGGTGGCATTCAAGGCCAGCAGGTTCGTCTGCTCGGAGATAGTCGTTATCGTTTCGGTAACCTTGCCTATCTGCTGGGCAGCCAGGCCAAGTTGTTTCATTATGGCGGTCACTCCATCTGCCTGTCGTGCAGCCTCATCGCTGATGACCCGTACCTGCTCCGCGTTCCCCGCAATCTCAAGAATCGTGGCGCTCATCTGTTCCGTGGCCGAGGCCACCGTGACGAGATTGGCCGATGCCAGCTCCATGCCGGCGGCTACGGAGCTGGAATTCACACTGGACTCTTCCGCCGCCGCAGCCACGCTTATCGTTCGATTGGTGATATCGGACACACTTAATTTCAACTCATCAGAAACAAAGGCCAGATCAGAGGAGGAAACAGTCAGCGTACTGATGCCGTTATTGATATTACCTATAATGGTACACATGCTGGCAGTCAGGTCCTCGGCAGCTTGCGAAAGAGCGCCGATCTCATCTCGACGCCGGCAATCTTTTGCATGTACCTCCATTGAAAAATCACCCTGAGCCATCATTTGGAGATGGGAAGCGATCCTCCGCAAAGGCCCGGCAATATTGCGACTGCTGAAGACACCAAAGACGATGGATAAAGCCATTCCCGAAACAACGGCCACAAGGGTCAGCATTTTAAACAACGTTATCCGCTCACCCGCCTGCTGGGAGACATGGACTGCAACCTCCCGGTTGAGAGAAACAATCTTCTCCAGCAGGGCAAGCGCGACATCCTGGCGTTCTCTTGAGACATTCAGCAGCTCTTTGCCCTCATCAACCAGGGCTATAGAATTTTTGGCGATATAGAGCATGGTCTTGAGGTTCAAAAAAATATTTTCCTGCATAAGATGCATCATATCTTTATGATAAAGCGCCTGGGCCTCTTCATGCTTGCCGTCATTCATCAGGTCTTTGATCATATGGACAAGCTCATGAAATCTGACATGATGTGCCTTGATTCTTGCCATGGACTTGAGCAGGTCGGGATTTTTGGTGGAAAAAGTAGGCAGCCACTGTCCAAGATTACAGGCGACGGCATCATCACCCCCTTCGAAAGCAGGGGCATTGAGAAGAATCATTTCCGCAACACGGTGCGCCAACACATAATGATCTTTAAAGAATTGTTCAATCAGGCGGCCCAGCGCCTCGGGATCAGCAATGCCGAGCTCGTCGATACGTTTATTCAACTCAAGGTATTGCTCATTGGCCTGATGCCAGGCAGTCCATGCCGGGGAAAACTGTTGCCAGAGATCGGCCTCTGCCGCGTTTTGCGGCAAGGCCGTATAATTATTCCAGGCGGTCTGATAGCGTGCACGGGCCTCTTCTATCTTCGCATATTGATGCAGGCGGGTGGCCTCATCAAGGCCGGAAATACTGAGGGTGAGCAGATTGGCCCGAATGTTTTCAGCCTCCATCGCAATGACCAGGAGATTCTCCACGCCGGGCAGACGGACACTGCCGACTTCATGAATGGCTTGTTCACCGACCGAGACCCCGTGATAACCAAAGGCGCCGCTGATCAGGCCGATCAGGGAGATTCCCAGAAAAGACAGAATCAATTTACTTCCAATACCTCTGCGCATGCTCTTCTCCTGATAATAAAAAAAAGTTTTGGAGCCTTTCCCCGAGCCTCAGCCAATCGTGGCAATCAAGAATTGTAAACCCTTTTATTCGGCTTCCGGTCAGGCGGCTGCCAGGCAGGAACTGTTTTCCTGGATGACACCTCTTCTGTTGCAGACGATGGCCGATCCTTTTTTTAATTTGGCCGCCCGTTTGACCCCCGAGGCCAGAAACGCCAATTCGCCGTATGAAGTCACTGGGCAATCTTCGGTGCTGACGATCCCTATGGACAGGGAAAGCAGGGGAATAGAACGAAGCTGTCCCTGCCGGTCCGTGGCCTGGTAACATCCTTTTATAAATTCGCGTTCCCCATGAAATGCAGGGAGGAGGTGATGCAGTCCGTCAATAATCTTTTGGCAGAGCTGCTGCGAAGAGTGCGGCCGGCTGATGACAATGAAATCATCGCCGCCGATGTGGCCGACAAAACGGAACCGGTCGTTATTCCCGTCCGGCTGCACGACGTCCATAATAAGTTTGGCAATCCCTTTGATGACCATGTCGCCTTTTTCAAAGCCGTAGTAATCGTTGTAGGGTTTGAAATCATCGATGTCGAGATAACAGACGTCAAAACTCACTTTTTGTTCGATCAGACTGACTACCATGCGCTGGATAAATTCATTGCCTGGCAGGCCCGTCAGTGGACTGGCCCCTTTGGCCAGCTGGATGCTTTTCTGGGTGATGGCATCGAGCAGGGAAGAGATGGCCACCGTACCCAGATATTTGCCGTTTTTCGTCACGCAGAGATCATCATACAGCGATATCCCCCGCCGTCCCTGGATCTGGGCGACGACCTTCTCCACCGGGGTTGTGGCCTCCACTACCAGGAAATCGGGTTCCAGCACGTCTTTGACTGTTCGATACCTGGAGAGCGCATACCCATAGCCATGGGGGCCGATCATGTGCTGTTCCAGAAACCGCATACGGGGGATCATGCCCATTACTCGGTCTCCCGCGACCACCGGCACCCCCTGAAGGCTGTTGCTGCTGTGAAAACGCTGGAATGCCACCATCAGCGGCTCCGCAGGGGCAAGTGGTTCCACCTGCTTGCAGATACTGCCGATCACGCAGGAGGATGTCAGGGTGTCAGGGCAGTCATAGACTTCGCTCCGTTGGCCGGGTATAGGTATGCACTGATCCGATAATTGTGGCGATGGGCGTTCAAGATAATAGCCCTGCAACAGGTCAATGCCAAACTGGGAGACGATGTCCAGCTCTTCCTGGCGTTCAATGCCCTCGGCGATCACGGTGATGCCGAGCTTATGGCAGACCGTGGCCATGGCATCCACCAGATTATATTTAAAGGGAAAGCGATCGAGTTCATCAATAAAATGGCGGTCAATCTTGACATAATCAGGCTCAACAATGGAGAGCATCTTCAGTCCGCCATAGCCGACGCCGAAATCATCAATGGCAATCTTGTAGCCACGTTTGCGATAATGTTCGATTGACCGTTGAAAAAGGTCATAGTTCTTGATGGCCTCCTGTTCGGTGATCTCCAGAACAATCCGTTCCTTGGGAATGCCGCAGTCTTCTGCCAGTTGATCAGTGATCCCTCCCCGGTGATCCTGATGGATGAGGGTGCCGGGACAGATATTCACATAGAGGTAGGCATTTTTTTTCAGAAAACCCAATTCCGCGGCCCGACAAAAGGCATTTTCCCGGCACTGCATGTCGAGTGAAGCGATAATGCCTTCAGCCTGGGCCTTGCTGAAAAGTTTGGAGATATCAAAAGGGGGAACAATGCCTTCCCGGACTCGGGTCAAGGCCTCATAACCGTATATCTCACCGTTCTGCCGGGAGAATATCGGCTGGAACCAGGAGGTCAGGCTATTCGTATCCAGAAGATGGAGTAATAATTCCCGCGACACCGTTGTCGGCATGTTGGTTGGTAGCAGGGCTGATTGTAAAAACATCGTTTTATAACCTCTTGAGTATTGACGAACGATTACCTTCAAAGTCAGGGGTGAAGGATCACGCCGCCTGAATATTAAAAACGGCATGATCCCCAAGTCCGCCCTAACGACACTGAGCCGACGTTATAGCTTCTAATTCAGGCCATAAATATTTATCATGCAAAGGGGGAGTTTGAAAAAAAACAGGGGCACTGCCCGTGTCTACCGGTGGTGCAGTGGCTTTTAAGCTCCTGTACACTGGGGACGTAGAGATTTCCCTTCAATAAACAGCTGGCCACAGACCAGATATTGTAGGCCGTGGTATAACAAGAGAGATAGTGACAATGCATGCTCTTCCTCCATAAGTTGCTTTTAACGAGTCGTCACGAAGGAACCGTTACCTGCTCCCGGCCCTTTCAATCCGCGCTCTTATGTAATTTACCTTGTTTTACCAGTGGCCGTGAGGCTTGGACAATACATGCTTACATGGTTGTGAAAAAAGAAAAGTAGCAGTTTCATATTAGGAAAAGATGAGTAAAGAGTTATTTTTCAATTCAAATGTCCAGGAGGGACTCAATATCTGAATACGGGCCACAGCGGGCCACAGCAGTTTGGTCACTTGGGTCTTGGCGTAATGGTCGCTGGAATTTTGTGGTATGTTGCGTGGAGCAGGGTGAGCGGTGAGAAGGTGGGGCTTGACCTTGTTCTCGGTGATTTGCCGCCGGTCTGGCTGCAGAGGGGCAGGAGAATCACGAGCAGGCAGAAAAAAGAGATGCCTGGCAGAAGAACAACCAGCTGTCGATCAAAATCAATATTGCGCATGAAACGCTGAAAAAGGCGCTGATCACAGCCAGCATGCTGATTATTTCGTGACCAAGGCTTACGGCGAGCATCCTGGTCCAGAGAATTTCATAACCGAGTCTGGCAGCACCGGAAAGAAAAAAAGAAAGAAGAGAAAAAAATGGTGAGATCCAGTAGTGTCCGGTTTAAAAATTGCATCCGGTAAAATGTTGTTTTCGTGTAAAGCAAATCCCCCTCAATCCCCCTTTTTCAAAGGGGGAAGCTGAAAATCCCCCCTTTGAAAAAGGGGGGGGAGGGGGGATTTGGCCGTTCTGAATGGCTATTGGAATTTCCACACCGGACACTACTGGGTGAGATCTGTATTGATTCATATTCTCATTCGGTTGAATTTCAATTGGTCAGAAAGTAAAAAGTCAACGGGAGGCAATCTCCCGTTGACTCAGATCAAGGTATGAAATCAGAACAAATTAATCATCATGCCTGTCATGTCCTTATTTCTTTCAATGTTTGGAGTTGTCATCTTCAACAACATTGATGAAAATCGGGTTTGAGTAGAACCACAGGTCTGCGTAGGCCTCGGCCACCTCGTCCAGCTTGCTGTTGGTGTCGATCTCTACGCCTTCAAACAGACTGGCTTCCAGGACTGCCGGGTTCATACTGGCGTAGATGTTGTCGTTCGCCAGGGAGTCGGCCAGAGGGTTGCCGGCCGCGTCGGTCTCGAAGGGCACGTTGGCCGGCAAATTGGTGCCGCGCAGACGGAAGAACATGTCCTTGTCGGCCTTGAACTTGTACACGTAGGTCATGTACCCGTTCTTGTCGGCACCGCCGCGGCGCTCGAAGGTGGTCACCACCGCGGTGTCGGTGCTGTAGTCGGTATTCACGTAGCTACGATTTGCCACGTCCGAGAGGTCGGTCATCGGAACGTTGCCGGTGATGGTGCCGGCGATCAGGTCGATGTGGTCCAACGCCGGCATGTTCAGGGGCTGATAGATGCCGATCTGGGCCAGGGAGGGGTTGTCCATGTCCAGGGGGCTGTTGTTCGGGGTGTTGGGGTCGCGGACCTTGATCTTGAGGGTGATCATTTTGCCCTTCTCGACCTCGAGGGTCTCGCCCATCATGGCCTTGGTCTTGCCCTGGCCGTGGGCCGTAAACTCGAGCTCGTCAATCAGGTCGCCCTGGACGTTCCAGGAGTTCCCGGACTGGACGCCGTCGAACACCGCCAGGATCGGGTCTGCGGCATCGGTGTCAATGTAGGTGTAGTTCCTCTGGTACTCGCCGGGCGAGAAGTCGCTGCCGCCCTGGCGCCAGTTTTGGTGGTCATCCGAGCTGGCGAAGTTGTAGAACTGTCGCCCTTCGGCCAGGAGGCCATCCCACAGGCCGCCGATTGTCGCGGCATAGAAACCTGTCCCGCCGTAGGTGCCGCCGCCCAGGGAGTTCCGGCTGAAACCTCGGTCACCCTCGGTCTGGTGCCCCGGGGCGCCTTCGAAGCCGATAGCCACGTCTGGACCGGCGTCCATCCAGTTGCGGAAGTCTTCGATGAAGTAGGCGTGGGCGCGCTCCACGTGGGCCGGGACCACCCAGGCGTCGGCGATGCCGTTGTCCACCAGGGCCTGCATGAACCGGACGCCTTCGATGGCATCCAGCTTGGCAGACTCACGATCTTTGCTCTCCTTACAGTTGTTCATGCCGCAAGGGTAAATGATGCCGTTGGTCTTTTTGAGGGGCCCCCAGCCGTAATTCGCGAGCACGCTGGACTCACCGTTACGACTGTTGTCGTCGTCGCTGCCGTCAAAGCGGAATTCGAACTCGCTGATGGCGGTGGCCGTACCGTCGTACTGGTGGATAGAAGTGGAGGTGTGCTCGTGGCCCGGCGGATTCCACTCAAGGCCGTTGATGATGACCTTGTCGGGGTAGAGCGCGCGAGCTTTCAAGATGTCGGGGAACACGTAGTCCCGGAGGCTCTGCCACCGCCACATCTCCTGGTGGCCGCCGCTGAACTCCACGTCGCCGAGGATCGGGTTCACGGGGTAGACCGTGGGGTCGTCCCAGAAATTGCCGTTCCCATCGCGGTTGCGTTCGCCGCCGTGCTCGCTGTTGGCCCACCAGTGGAGACCAAAACTGTTGCTTGCAGCCATGCTGTCGAAGAATTTGTGGCTGCCGTCGGTGTACAAGGTGTGCTGGTGGAAATCACCGGGGAGGTACTCCCCGGCAAGGGCCGGGGCGGAGGTTGCCAAGGCGGCGGCGCCGGCTATGAGCAGAGCTGTATTCTTCATCTTCAAATAACTTTTTGTAGACATAACTGTTTTCTCCTCATTAAATTAAACTTGGTGATCTGATACGAAAATAAAAAGACTAACCAGTGTTTCGATAGGCACCTCCTTTGATTTGAGTGAACTTTGCAATATGTATAATGGCATCCGGAGTATTGAGTGAGTATCCCGGCAAAGAGAGTTCTTATTGCCCGTTATGCCTACTTTACAATTTATAGCAGTTGAAAATTTAGAACCGGTTAACAATAAATTAAGAGTTAATTGTCTTTTGATTCAGTAATGTCCGGTATGGAAATTGCTTTAATCTTGTTTTTCAGAAGGGCCAAATCCCTCGGCATTGCGTGCCTAGGGCGCATTGTATCCCAGCCCGGGGCAACGCCCCGGGCTGGGATGAAGACCGGTCTTTGGCTCTCCGCTAAGAAAAAAAGATAATGAAGTGGAGAACAAATTCGGGGCCCATCGAGATAGAATTATTGTGTTCTTATCCCTTAATTACAACTTCTTATGACGTTTACGATATAAGGTCATTATACTTATTTGGTTACGACGGCTTACCCTGCGACAGAAAGGATGAACACAAAAATAACATGTTATCAGAGTGCAATTTTAAAACCGGACAATGCTGAGTTCGGCCATAAATATTTGTCATGCAGAGGGGGAGGGGATTGATGTAAAGCAGGGCACTGTCGATGTCTGCCGGTGGTGCAGTAGTTTTTAAGCTCCTGCACACTGGGGACGTAGGGTGTGCCATTTATTGAACAACTGACCACTGTCCAGGTATTGTAGGCCGGGGTGTAACACGAGAGATGCTGACAGTCCATGCTCTTCCTCCATAATTTGCTTTTTACGAGTCGTCACGAAGAAACCGTTTCCTGCTCCCGGTTATCTCATTCCGATCTCTTGTCCAGTTCCTGTTGTTTCAGCGGTGACCGTGGGGCTCTTGGGCAACGCGTACTTACGAGTACTTACAGTGTTGTATGAAAAATAAAAATAGCAGCGTTATATTAGGACAAGATGAGCAAAGAATTATTTTTCAATCAAACGTCAAACATCGTAGACCGGATGGAAGGTCATGCAATTCGGGCTATTGCCGGTTATTTTGATTATGTCGGTATGTGTGGGGGATTGGTAATCGAGGGAGGTTTGATTCTGGCGGCTTGGGGGCCGTTGCAAACCCAGATGAACGGGATAAGTGCCTTTCGCAGATTATTTTCTTGAAAAAAAACAAGCAAAATAATCTGTAAGGCCCTAAACATCCATTATCTTGATTTTGTTGTGCGCCCCTTATGTTGCGGTTTGCAGGGGGGGATCTGGTAGTCAGGGCAGTTTAGCTAAGGCTATTGGTATTCTGATGATGGAACAACAGATCCCGCAACATCCTTGTCGGCACATTTTTTTCCATCATGGTTGATTCCAGAAACATCGTTTTATGCCTCCAGAATATTCACTCTAAAATTAGCCCGAAAAAAAGAAACATAGCTCAGGGAACAGAGAATACAATTGTATCCGCAACACTTGCCTAACGACACTGTGGCACAGCTATAAATTCTGACTCCGGCCATAAGGAGTTATTATGCAAAGGGGGAAGAGATTGAGAAAATGCAGGACACTGCGCATGTCTGCCAGCCTTGCAGTAGTTTTCAAGGTCCTGCCCGCTTGGGACGAACGGTGTTCCATGGAACAAGCAGCTGGCTACAGACCAGCTGTTGTTGACAGGGGTGTAACAAGAGAGATATTGACAGTGCATATTTTTCCTCCATATGGCTGCTTTTAGCAGCCGTTACCTTGCTCCAGTGTTGGCAATTCTTTTGGACAACAGCGTCATTAGACGTTTATGAAAATGAAAAGTAGCAGATCTCTATTAGAGTGTGATTAGAAAGGAGTTATTTTTCAATAACTGGAACAGAAGGGACATGAACGCTGAAGGTACAGGCAAGGCAGTTTGCTCTCTTTGACCTTGGCGCAATTACAACGGGAATTTCTGTTTTCTTTTAAAGGAAGAGAGTCGGGAATCGCTTGCGAGGCATGTAGGTAAGGGTATCGGGCAGGGTGAGGTGAGACTTGAATTCACCCTGCCCGATATGTCTGTATCAGGAGAAGCCGCGCTGATTAAAACTTATAGCTGACGTCAAACATAGCGATGCTGACCTGATCTTCCTTAGCTGATGCGTAGTCTTCAACGCGCTCGTAGTTGAGATAGGTAAAATCAGTGGACCAGTTTTTGCTCAGCGCATAGCCGAGCTGAACCCTGTGTCCCTGTTTATTGGTTTTGGAGAGGCCGTCGCCAAAATCAGAGTCTGAGAGGTAGCCGAAAAGAGAGTCGGCCTCGACCACGGAGTAGGCATAGCCCACTTTGAAGTCATTGATTTTGCCCTCTGCACCCAGAACCCAGCCCAGGTCATTATCTCCAGGTGTCTGCGTAAAACTGCTGCCGGCCTGGCTCTGGCCAATCTTGCCATCGGCGCCGAAGTTCATCCAGGTCTGACCATAGAGCTTCATTTTGACAGGACCGGCTGGAAAGCTGACATCGCCATAGAGATCACCGATACTCAGTTCATAGACGTTGGGATCAACCTTGTTGAGATTGAAGTCAGCAAGTCCTTCGTTGATGATTTCATTGCTGTAGGCGTGATAGCCGGTGGCAAGGGTGAACTTGCCTTTTTCACTGAACTTGCCATTGTAGCCCACCTGTCCCATATAGAGCATGGAAATATTATCAGCGGCCACCTGCTTGGCCCCATAGGCACCCGCCGTGGCAAATACGCCTTCTTTCTGGCCATAGGCCATGGTCAGACCGGAAAGACGCACATCGCCATCCCAGAGAACCCAGGAGGACTTATAGGGATTTTCGGACTGGCCCAGCATCAAGCTGACATCTTCCCATGTATGTTTGGCATAGGCATAATCAAGGCGGATATCGCCGGTTTCAAAGGGTTTATTCTCACTCCAGGTATCATTGGTACTGGTGGGATCGTCNNCCGCCCAGGCGAAAACGGGTACGGAGGCGCTCGCGGGTAATATCTTCTGATGTCTTATTATCCTTGTCCCGCATCTCGTAACGAACGCGGAGATCGCCTTTGAGTTTAATTCCGTCGATGAACTCATTGTCAGAGACGGCAAAACCCTTTTTCGCCTCAATAGCATCAATATGTTCCCCATGGACGGCAAGCTTGGACTTCAGATATTCCATGTCTTCGGCAGGCGCCCCGCTTTTCTGCTCCTTGAGCATGTCTATCTCTGCTTGCTGGCTGCTGACCTGTGCCCGCAATTCCTGAAGTTCCCGTAAAATAGCATCATTGGTTGTGACTCCGCCGGCTAAAGCCGCCGCTGGCAGATAGAGGCAGAGGCCGAGGGCGGCTGTTGTGGATAATACCTTTTTCATGTTTTGTTCTCCCTTCTCCAAAAAGATGTAGTTGCCGTTACGAAATAAAGATTCCGTTTTTGCCATCCCGATGACGGCAAAAAAAATTTTAACGGCTTGGTTATTTTCTTCTTTAATCTTCATCACTTACCAGGCGGATCTATTGGGCATTTTTAATAACGTACTACACATTCATTTTTGATCATGTATGGTGAACTGACATTAGCTGCCCAATTTTAGGAAAATGTTAGCGTTATGTTAGAAAAACATTAATTGTTGCTTGGGGTGGGGCGGCTGAAAATTTTAGAGTAGAGGGGGCCTGAAACCTTGTTCATCTCCTAATGCTATCCTAATCATATCCTAACAAGAGGGGGGCATTGTAGGTGCATCACTTACCGGCAAGGACCCTCCGGGTATAAGCCACCAAGCCGTTGTTATAAAATAATGTCATCATCGGGATGGCAAAAACGGCATAAGCAGCCGTAAGCAAAACGATAAAGTTGTTTTGTAACGGTTCCTAACCTCTTGTTAAGGAGATGCAAAATGAAGATGCAGAAAAGTTTGATCGGAAAGGCCGTCAAGAAAGTTATGCTGGCAGGTTGCATGGTGGCAGTAGCCACCACCGGCGCCATGGCTGCAGTTATCGAGGTTGATCCCGGTATTGCCCCCTACAAGAAAGTCAGTGGGGTGTCTGGTACTATCGACAGTATCGGTTCCGATACCCTGAACAACCTGATGACCTTCTGGGCGGAATCCTTCCGCAAGGAGTATCCCAATGTTCGTATCCAGATCGAAGGCAAGGGCTCAAGCACAGCGCCGCCAGCCTTGATTGCCGGAACCGCCCAGATAGGACCCATGTCCAGGCCGATGAAGAATGATGAAATCGATGCCTTTGTCAGTAAATACGGCTACAAACCGACCCAGATTGGGGTGGCCCTCGACTCCCTGGCCGTATTTGTCAACAAGGACAATCCGATTCAGTCCATGTCCATGTCTCAGGTTGATGCTGTTTTTTCAAAGACGCTCAAGGGCGGAGCAACGGAGAATATTGTCACCTGGGACCAGCTTGGCCTGACAGGTGACTGGCAGAACAAGCCGCTCTCCATCTTTGGGCGGAACTCGGCCTCAGGCACCTACGGATTTTTCAAGGAAATGGCGCTTGCCAAGGGAGACTATAAGGATACCGTTAAAGAACAGCCGGGCTCTGCCTCGGTAGTGATGGGGATAACCGAGGATATTGCCGGTATCGGTTACTCAGGAATCGG
>DCUN01000034.1:0-232 GCA_002327225.1 Desulfobulbaceae bacterium UBA2213 | reverse complement strand
GTGACTGCTGAATTTTTAAGGTTTGTTCTGTCCAAAGAAGGACAGGAGATTGTGGTCAAAGACGGGTACATGCCTCTGCCGGCCCAGATTGTTGAAAAGGAATTGGCAAAACTGAATTAATCCCGGAAACAGGAGCGGGGAAGAGATGAGAAAATGACTTTATTGAGTTGCTCGTCCTCTTCCCTGTTTCTGCTTTCAGCTAATCCCAGTGAACGGGATAAGTGCCTTACAG
>DCUN01000138.1:1489-11967 GCA_002327225.1 Desulfobulbaceae bacterium UBA2213 | reverse complement strand
GTTTTCGAGAGTTTGATTTTTTTATAATCCTGGAGGATAAGCATCGGCGCATCAGTCGCATCGGTCGCAGACACGTCGATTTCGGGTTGCTTTTCATCCACGGCGATCTGCGGAGTGGATGATACACGGGGGGGCGCTACAGGCTTGCGTGCCTGGCTCTCCTTGACTTGCGTCTCTGGCAACGGGGCTTTGTCACCGGTGGCCGCAACTGTGGGTTTGCTTTGTCCATGGACGTCAACAATTACCCTGAAAGGATCGGGAAGGCTGTAAATCCGGTAACTTCGGATGGACTCGATATCAAAAACAACCCGAACTGTATCTGGAGAGAACTGGGCAGTGCGGATCTGCTGGAGCAAGCCGTCTTTTATGGGGATAGGGGCACGATATTTGGGTTCAATGTAACTCTTGTCAAAGTCGATGAAGAGACGACGGGGTTGTTCGCCGACCTTTTCCAGTAATTCTTCTTTAAAGGAGACAGGGCGCGAGGCATTGATCACGACACGGGTGTAATTGTCGGAAGACCAGTATGTTACCGGCAGGACATAGGAACGGTGTTTCACATTCGGTAGTTCCGTCAGGTCTGGTTGTGGCGAGTCGACTGGAGAAGGTTGAGAAGCATCGGCAGGCGTTGTTGCTATTGGTGAGGGCAGAGGGGTGTTAAACTCCCGGGCCAGGAGTTTAAGCTTCTCCATGGCCTTGTCTGCCAGGTCGTCGCTATAATATTCGGAGGTGATTCGGGTGTATATTCTGGCAGCTTCTTGGGGATTTTTTTTGTCTTCAAGCTGGATACGGCCCAGGGTATAGAGAGAATCATCGGCCAGTTGATGCCAGGGGAACAGGGTGGTGACCTGCTGATAATATTCCAGAGATCGGTCCAGATCGGGGGTGTCGTTGAACCGTTGGTATCTACTGTATGTGACTCTCCCCAGCATGAAGAGGCTGGCGGCGGCATATCCTGATTTGGGTTGCAGGTCATGAATTTTCTGAAAATTGTCGACGGCAGTGGCCCAGTCTTCCCTGGAGCTGACACGCGCCTCGTCGTTCTGCAGCTCGGTGAAATAGGATGTAGCCTGCTCGAATTTTTTGGCCAGAACCGGCTTCTGAACAGGAGCTTTCTTTACTGCCATGCTCTTGTCAGAGGGCTTTGTTCCTTGTGCTGGTTCAGCGCAGAAGAGGGGATCTGCGGATACTTGCAGAACAGTCAGGATGAGAAGAAGAGAAAGGATGATAACACGGCGCATGGGGCAGGGTTTATGGAATGTGAGGAAGAAGGAGTAAGTATTGAAAAAAAAAAGTCTTATTCCGGAGAGTTCATGAGCATGACTGGGTCTCTGCAGGAGCGGCTTCGGCCGCGATTGATACCGGTTTCCATGGGGAGACTTTTCTGCGATCAAGGTTGCTCCTGCGGGAACTGCGAAATTTGTCATTGATTTGTCATGAGGTTTATCATTGGCTGGCGCAAACTATACATAAAAGCTGCCTCTATGGCAAAAGAAAATATGTGTGAAAAGATGTGCGGCTGTTCGAGTTGCTCTGTTTGTGAGGATGACTTCGCTCGCTCGCTGGTACTGCACACCGTGTCACTCTTTCAACAGGGCCTCCAGCTCATACAAGACATCAAGGGCCTGCCTTGGTGAGAGGGTATCGGTCTTGATCTTCCGCAGATAGTCACGCAAGGGGTCTGCCGGCGGGGCAAACAGAGAGAGCTGGCTGGGGTGTTGTTTCTTCTTGCTCTTTTTCTCGCCGCGATCTCTGGCGATGCAGGGGGAGCCATCCCGGTCCAGTTCCCCGCTCTCGATATTGGCCAAAATCTCACCGGCCCGGGTCACGACCCTGGCTGGAACGCCTGCAAGCGCTGCCACCTGGATGCCGTAACTGCGGTTTGTGCCACCCTCTACCAGCTTGTGGAGAAAGATGATAGTGTCGTTCCATTCGCGGACGGCGATGGAATAGTTGCACACCCTGCCTTGAGTGCGGGCCAGGTCGGTGAGTTCGTGATAGTGAGTGGCAAAGAGCGTCTTCACTCCCTTGTTGTTTTTCAGCACCAGGTCCTCAGCCACGGCCCAGGCGATCGCCAGACCGTCAAAGGTGGAGGTGCCGCGGCCGATCTCATCGAGGATCACCAGGCTGCGCTCGGTAGCGTTGTTAAGGATGTTGGCTGTTTCGTTCATCTCCACCATGAAGGTGGACTGGCCGCGCCGCAGATCGTCCATGGCGCCCACCCGGGTGAAGATACGGTCTACCACTCCGATCGTGGCGCTGTCTGCCGGGACAAAGGAGCCCATCTGGGCCATGAGCACTATCAGCGCCGTCTGTCGCAGCACCGTAGACTTTCCGGCCATGTTGGGGCCGGTGATGATCAGCACCTCCTGGTTCTCTTGATCGAGGGCGATATCATTGGGCACAAATTTTCCGCTGGGCAGTGAGCGCTCAATTACCGGGTGCCTGCCCTCGCTGATGACAATGGCCTCGCCGCTGTTCACCTCGGGCCGCCGGTAGTGATAGCGGTGGGCACATTCGGCCAGCGCCACAAAAAAGTCAACCTGGGCCAGTAAGTGGGCGGTCTTGATCAGGCGTGGGCTCTCTGCGGCCAGTTGTTTACGGATCTGGGTGAAGAGCTGGTATTCCAGCTCCAACCGTTTCTCCTGGGCGCCCATGACCTTGTCCTCAAACTCTTTGAGCTCCGGGGTGATGAAGCGCTCAGCATTGACCAGGGTCTGTTTGCGGATGTAATGTTCGGGCACCTTTTCGGCCTGCAGGCGGCTCACCTCTATAAAATAACCAAAGACCCGGTTATAACCGACCTTGAGCTTGGCAATACCCGTTGCCGCCCGTTCCTTGTTCTCCAGCTCCAGGATCATCTGTTTGCCGTCGCGGAGCAGGCGCACCAGCTCGTCGAGTTCCTCGTTAAAGCCTGCGCGGATCAGATTGCCATCGCGCAGGGTAATGGGGGCATCCTCGTGGATGGCGTCTGCCAACAGTTGATGCAGATCCTCCAGTGGGTCAAGTTCGGCGCCGAGGCCCAGGAGTCGTGTGGCGCTGCATTGCGCCAGCAACTCTTTGATGGCGGGCAAGATGGCCAGTGACTGGCGCATGGCCAGCATGTCCCGACCATTGGCGTTGCTGAGTACCATCCGGCTGTTCAGTCGTTCAAGATCATAGATGGTGGCGAGCTGCGCCCGGAACTCCTGGCGCAGGACTCCGTTCGTGAGTAGCGCGCCGACTGCGTCGAGTCTGGCTGTAATCCGCTCTACATCCTGGAGCGGAAAGAGGAGATGATGCCGCAGGAGACGGGCGCCCATGGGGGTGCTGGTTTGATCGAGCACGGCCAGCAGGGACCCTTCCCGCCGGGAGCCGATGATGGTCTGGGTCAGTTCCAGGTTGCGGCGTGAGGACTCGTCAATCTGGAGGATGGCTGCGAGATCTATGGGGCGCAAAATTTCAATATGATCCAGCTCGGTCTTCTGGGTCTCACGGATGTAATCGAGCAGCACGCCGGCACAGACGACCCCTTGAGTCATCCCTCCGCAACCGAAACCGGCCAGATTCAGTACCTGAAAATGATCGGTCAGCAGTTCTTCACAGCTTGGCAAGTGGAACAGGGCCTCTGCTCGTACGGTAAGGCAGAGCCCCGGCAGCAGGGTCTGGGCGGTCTGGAGCAGCGGGGCCAGGGTCTTGGCCTGGTCGTGGCTGACCAGCAGTTCCGCCGGTGCCATCCGCGTCAGTTGATCCAGAATCAGATCACCTGTCGCCGAGTCGTCCCGAAATTCTCCCACCAGAAATTCGCCGGTCGAAAGATCAAGAAAGCTGAGTCCATAGGTTACGGCCTTGGCCTGCTCCTGGCGGCTGATGGCGGCCACGTAAAGATTACTTTTGTCGTCGAGAAGCTGGGCATCGGTGACTACTCCGGGAGAGACCACCTGGATCACCTCCCGTTTGACAATTCCCTTGGCCAGCGCCGGGTCTTCTGTCTGTTCACAGATGGCCACCCTCCGGCCCGCCTTGATCAGCTTGGCCAGATAGGTCGGAGCCGCGTGGTAAGGGAAACCGCACAGGGGCACCTTGTTGACCTCATCCTTATTGTTGCGGGTGGTGAGGGCGATACCGAGGATTTTGGAGGCGATAATGGCATCCTCAAAGAACATTTCATAAAAATCCCCCATCCGGTAGAAGAGAATGGCGTCCGGGTGTTCCTGTTTTATCTCAAGGTACTGCTGGAGCATGGGGGTGATCTTGACAATCTGGGTCATGGTCGTTTCGCTTAACGCGGCGCTTGGTGGATGGTGGCCTGCAGAGCCTTATCTTTATTGGCGTGTACGTCGATCTGTAAAATGGCGTAGCTGCCGGGAGAACCGTGGGGTCCGGTGCTTTGGAAAGTCCCAGGATTGATGAAAAGGACGGCGCCTACCCGATGACAGACTGCCTGATGGCTGTGGCCATAGACGATACAGTCGGCTTCGGGGAAGATGGCCCATACCCGTTCTTCAATGGTGTGCCGCGGGCCCCAGGCGCCATGGCACAGTCCGATGCGATATCCGCCGATTGAGATCAGTTTACTTTCCGGCAGGAGTTTTTGGCTCCCCAAATTGCACATATTCCCATGTACCGCGTGGACCTCTTTGCCGCTGAAGGCCTCGAGGACGGAGATATCAGTGAGGTCTCCGGCGTGGAGGATGATGGTACATTCCGCAAAGATCGAGTCAATCTGCTTGCGGAAGGAATCTGGACAACTGTTCAGATGGGTGTCTGAAAGAATGCCGACGTGAATCATGGCTAGGCTCCTGTTTAAAGGTGAGTGCCCTTTTATTATACTGAAGCGGTCTTGTGGAAGCATTGAAAAAAAGAGGGTTAGGTGAAAAAAGATGGGCAAGAAGTTTCAAAATGCCATCATTCGGATCATTCACCGGCAAAGGGGTATGGAAAAGAACCAATTGATAAGCCCCCCTTAAGACAGGACTTTCACCGATAGGCCATACTGAATCAGAGGCCAAGGTTTTCTGTGAAGAGAATCTCAAGGGATCCCAAGGGATCTTGCAGAAGCCATAAATGTGTAATATAATTTTTTATTGATACCAGCAAAATCAAAGATAGATTCAAACGCTCGCACCAAGCCTGATGTTTTGGACGAAGTGAACGGAAGAATAATAGCCAGCAAGGTGTAAACAAACCATGCTTCCCGCTCTTCTCCTTTTCTGGAACTGGCGAATTCTTCTTTGAGATTGCTGAACAATGATTGTAATGTGTGCTTGCGAGGCTCATCTTCACTGTTAACTTCTTGTTATTACATGTAGAAAATAATTTTTCGGTGAATGTTTGATCGAAAAATATATAGATGATTTCATCTAGTTACAAGAAAGCATTTCTGTGGTCTAAAATATTGATATTGATATATATTTTTAATGAACTGGTTGAGGTGAATTGATTCCAACGCCGCCGGATTCATGAAAACTGTATAAAAAAATGGGAAACTCCAGGTTACATATGACCACCGGTCAAATATAACCCTTCTTGTATGACTTTTCATAATCACCCGGAAAATGCTTTCTTGTCAAATTATTCATAAAAATAAGGATAATGTGTGATACGATATTAGAGACCGAAGTTCTGGCACAAACATTGCTTCAGTTTAAAGCAGTAAAGAATAACACGCTACTTCTCGCTTAAAAGCTCACTGGCTTCAATTTTTTTTTTGTTGATGAGTAATGGCCTATTTTTTTAACAATGTTCATTCCCGCGCAGGCAGAATTTCAGCAATTAGAGGATGGTAAAGGCAAAAGAATAACTTTCTTCTCAATTAAGGAGTCGATATGAAAAGGATTTTGATTGCAACGCTTATTGCAGGGTCATTGTTGACGGCCTGTGTAGTGGCGCCAGGAGGGCGGAGCGGCTACCATTCAGAGGGAGTGATGATCGCACCTCTTCTTCCGCCGGTCGTGGTATTTGACGTAGAACCGTATTATTTTTATAGTGACTTTCACTATCATTACACAAACAACAGTTGGTATTATTCGAAATCAAGGAGTGGGCCTTGGGCTGAATTGCCAAGAGACCGCTACCCCAGAGAGGTTCGGTTCAAGAGAAATGACAGGAGGCATGACAGGAGGCATGACAGGAACCAAGACTATGACCAGCGGGACGGAGATCGGTACCACGATAACCGACGTTAATAATAGTGACCTGTTGGCAGTGATAATAACTGAAGGATTCTCCCGAAAAATCCATCAGATGTGTCTTCGTGATTATTCCCAGTCGGCGCTGACAACCTTTTCTGAAAAAAAAATAGCCTTGTACTTCGGAGTTACGCAAACTCGCGTACCTGTCAAAGAGTCGCTGCAAGGGACGAGATAATGGATAACTTGCTGCTTTTTCTGATTTTTCTCGCAGGGGCATTTTAGCCCCATAACCATTACCATTTATAACTTAAAGGAGATCTCTATGAAACGCTTACTTGTGTTGAGTATGGCTGGAGCGCTTTGTCTTGCTGGTTGTGCCACCCCTATGAACAAGAGCCAGACCGGGGGTGTTTACGGCACCGCAGGGGGGGCTGCAGCCGGGGCCTTGCTCGGTCAGGTGATTGGGCATGATACCAAATCCACCTTGATCGGGGCCGCGATCGGGGCTGCGGTCGGCGGACTTACCGGGGCCGGAGTCGGGCATATGATGGACAAGCAGGAGCAGCAGATGAGCCAGTCCCTGGCGAATTCCGAAGCGGTAGCAGTGCAGCGGAGTGGAGATCTGCTGGCTGTAACCCTCAAAGGGGATGTGAGTTTTGCCTCCAATTCCTCTGTGGTGCTGCCTGGGGTCTACAGCGAGCTGGACCGGATAGCCTCGTCGCTGAGCCAGTATCCTCAGACCGTGGTCAGGGTAGAGGGGCATACGGACAGTGTTGGTGCGGAGGACTTCAACCTGGATCTCTCCCGTCGCCGGGCAGAAGCTGTAAAGAATCTGCTCATGCAGCGCGGAATTGACGGTTCCAGGATGGAAGTTGCTGCCTTTGGCGAATCAAACCCGGTTGCTACCAATGCCACCGAGGCTGGTCGTCAGATGAATCGCAGGGTGGTGATCATGATTGCCCCGAGAACCAATTAAGACAAACGTGCAATAAGGTTTTTTTTCATTCTCTTGCCATTTGTTCGTCAGGGGGGAGCTGCCAGCTCTCTTCTCAATGCCGGGAGGCGCTGAAACAGTAGATTCCTGTCACCCGTTGCTGGTAACCCTTGAGGGAGAATGGACTTGTCATCGTCGGCATCCAGAAAAAATCAACTTAAGCACTTTGAAACTCTTCGTCGGGAACTGAAAACGATTGTTCTCGACCAGGATGATGCCATCGACGAGGTGGTGGACGCCTTCATCCACATGGCCTTTCGCCCACCCAAAGAGGCGGAGCCCAAGGCGATCTTCACCTTTCTGGGGCCCCCGGGTGTGGGCAAGATCTACCTGGCCCGAGTTCTCTGCTCCATGCTCAAGGAGGTTAAGGGCTTTAAACATATTGATCTGGAACGCTACAGCGATCCGGAAAGCTACGACCAGCTCCTTGTCCCTCAGGTGATTGGCGAGGAGATCCAGGAAGGCGAGTTGATCCGCTTCCTTCGCACCACTCCGAGCGCCATCATCCTCTTTGAGGGCATTGAAGAGGCGAGCAGCCAGCTGCAGATGGCGCTGCTCGACCTGATCACCAAAGAGGAACCGGAGAATGGAATCAACTGCCGCGAGGTGATTTTTATCTTCACCTCTACCCTCGGCAGCGCTCTTTACCAGGGCAAGGATATCCAGGCCACCTTCCGGCGCAGCAAGGCCAGGGCCCAGGATCTGATCATGGATGTAATCGCCAAGGAAAAAAAAGTGGTTGGCGAGATGGTCGAAGCGGCTATCATCCCGAAGCTCCTGGCCACGCTGGCCCAGAACTATATCATTCTTTTCAAACGACTGGGCATAAACGCCATGGCCCGCATCGGCACCGATTCTCTGGTGCAGCTGGCCGAACATTTCCGGGGTAAGGGTATTGTCCTGGAGTTCCCCGATCTTAAGGGTCTGGTTGCCCTTCTGGTTCTCTCTCTTGGACCAGCGATATCAGCGAAAAAGGTGAAACGGAAGCTGCCCGATGCTGTGCTCTTCAAGATCACCGGCAGCTTGCGGCAATTGCCCAGTACTCCTGCCCGGATTATCTTCAAATTAACCAAAAAGGCTGAAGTCACGCTGCACAGGCTTTCTGAGGTCGGAGACCAACTTCTGCTCCAGCTCTACAAAAACAACCAGACTGTGGAGCTGACCTGGAAAGAGTACCAGAGGGATGGGGAACTCATCTTCAGCGTGGCTGGAGCGGCAATCCACGCTTTGCCTATGGGCAAGGGGCTGCAGCGTAGCGAGCGACCGGCCATCGAATTTTCCGGGACTGGCTTTGCCGATATTGCCGGCAACCGTCAGACTAAAACCGTCCTCAAACAGATCATCACTACCCTGAAGAATCCTGAGCTGGTGAAGAAATTTTCCATCAGTATGCCCAGGGGCATGTTGCTCTACGGGCCACCAGGAGTCGGCAAAACCTTGCTGGGGAAGGCCTTTGCCCGGGAAGCCGGCCGGCCCTACATCTATGTTTCCCGCAGTGAGCTGTTTGATCCCGAGTATATTCGCCTGGTTTATCTTAAGGCGCGTGAATACGCGCCCAGCATCGTTTTTCTTGATGGCATTGACGTCAAGGGACTGATGGAAGGGGTGCTGACCGGCGTGCCTGTCGAGCAGCTTGCCCTTGAGATCGACGCCCTGTCGGATGATCCGGAGGAGTCGGTCTTTACCGTGGTCACTGCGGTGAGCCTGGAGGAGGTGCCGGAGCTGCTCATCGAGCCGGAACGCATCGACACCTTTGTCGAGGTGCCGGAGCTTGACCGGGAGGCGCGGCGATTTTTCATCGAGCAGATCCTTAAAAAACCCAACGATGGCAAGATTGATGTGGACAAGGTGGTACGCTACATCTCCGGTATGAACGGGTATGAGCTGCAACGCATCGGCAAGGAGGCCTCCCTCCATGCCATTCGTCACGGAATTGACTGCATCAGCGAAGAGATACTCATCGAGCAGATCAATATCATCAAATACGGTTCAAAGCTTGAAAAGAGGCATATCCGTAATCTGGAGGAAGAGCTGCGCCAAACCGCCTTCCACGAGGCCGGCCATGCGGTGCTCTCCTACCTGTTGCTCCCGGATGTCAAAATCGAGCAGGTCACTATTGCCCCGCGCCTGGGGGTTCTGGGGTTCATCTCCTACAGTTTCGAGGATTTTCCCAGCAACCTCACGAAAGATGAGGTGTTCAACAATATCTGCGTACTCATGGCCGGAAGAATGGCCAGCATGAAAAAATTCGGTTTCAAGGGCATGGACACCGGGGCGGCCAGCGATCTTGAGGTGGCGACGCATCAGGCCTACACCGCCATCGCCATCCTCGGCATGGACGAGGAGCTGGGCTTTGTCCATGCCGACACCCTGAGTCATAACGTCAATCCGCAGTTTTTTCGAGAGGTGGTGGAGCGTCAGGTCCGTTCCTGGATCGACAAGGCCACGAAAAAGGCGGGCGAGCTGGTGGAGGCCAACTGGCCGCAGATAGAGACCCTTGCTGATATTCTGATCCGGCAGGAGATCGTCGATGGCGCCGAATTAGAAGGGATCATGGACAGGAAAAAACAGGAGCGAAACCAGTAGTGTCCGGTAAAATTGTATGTGTTTTTTTTAAATTTTGGTAAGTATTTGTATGCAATTTTCTAACCGGACACTGCTGACCCAACCCGGATATTTCATGAAAATGATAAATCTGCCCGTAGGAGCGACCTTGGTCGCGAAAAAATCACTTCATCAAAACCGGCATCAATCGCGACCAGGGTCGCTCCTACGGGGGACTACGTGATTTTTATGAAAAATTCTAGTTATATGCGCTGGGCGACAAAACTTGTGACCCCGTCCACGACTCAGCTTGCGACATTTCACACGGATAATCAATAATGACCAAAACCACCAAAAAGAAGCCTACCTGGAATGACCTCAAACACAACCTTGCCGACCTGGACCGCAATGCGCTGCTCGGGCTGGTTCAGGATCTCTATGTGGCCAGCAAGGATAACCAGGCCTTCCTGCACGTTCGCTTTGGCCTGCGCCTAGGATTCCGCCTGATTCCCCCATTCAGGAAGTGTTCCGCATCCTGACCAATGATGCAGAACGCAATCGACGAATCGCCGATGATGTGTTGGCCGCTTACCGGGAAGGCCGCAAGGTGCTGGTACTGACCTGGTCGAGGCCCTTGCAAAATGATCAGGATGTCATCCCCGAGTTCTTTTGTCGGGGATCCATTTTCGTAAATTCAGCATGGTAGGGATTGCCGCCTACGCGGGAATGAACGGCTCGAAGGCCCGTCCTTCCCCGGCCTCTTCATAGGTCACGCCATCACGGATGTGATAGATGCGCTTGAAGGTCGGGATGATTTTTTCGTCGTG
>DCUN01000138.1:658-1478 GCA_002327225.1 Desulfobulbaceae bacterium UBA2213 | reverse complement strand
GGCAATGGCCACCCGCTGCTGTTCGCCTCCGGAGAGCTGCGAGGGCATTGCCTTGGCGCGATGTTCAACGTCGAGCGCTTTGAACAGCTCTCTTGCCCGCTGGCGCGCCTCACCGTTTGCCACGCCAGCCAGCATGGGCAGCAGGGCGACGTTGTCGGTTACGTCGAGGAAGGGGATGAGATAGGGCGCCTGGAAGATAAAACCGATCTTGTCGCGGCGCAGGGCGCGCAGGTCATTCACCTTCCAGCCGTTGTCATAAATCGTCGTGTCGCCGAGAATCATCCGCCCGGCAGTGGGCTCGATCACCGCCCCCAGGCACTTGAGCAGNNGCAGCGTGCTCTTGCCGGACCCGGAAGGGCCGATTAGGCCCACCACCTCGCCGGGTGCCACCTGCATGTCCACGTCTTTCAAGGCATCGACCGCGGTATCGCCCTCACCATAACGTTTTCTCAAACCTTCGATGCGTATGCCTTTGCCGCTCATCTCAACCTCCAATGGCTTCGGCCGGATCGACCTTGAGGGCGGCGCGAATGGCAATGAGGCTCGCCAGTATGCAGATCACCACCACGGCAGCAAAGCCAATAACGGAGTCGAGGGGCTCCAGCAGCACATATTTAGGGAAGATCGGCGCCATCAGCAAGGTGGCCGTGATCTTGCCCACCACAAAGCCGATCAGGCCCAGAGCAATGGATTGCTGCATGATCAGGCCGACAATGGTTCGGTTTTTGGTGCCGATCAGCTTGAGCACGGCAATCTCGCGGATCTTGCCAAGCGTCAGGGTGTAGATGATGAACGCGACAATGGCCGCGCTGACAATGGA
>DCUN01000138.1:0-613 GCA_002327225.1 Desulfobulbaceae bacterium UBA2213 | reverse complement strand
CGGATGGCGTCGTTGTCCTTTAGAAACTGGGCCTCCTGGGCATCCTTGAGGGGGATGAATACCATCGGGTCGCCGCCGGAAGAGACCATCCGCCGGGTCAGGCCGACCACGGTGTAATGGTTGCGGCGGATCTGGAGGCGGTCTCCGAGTTTGAACCCGGAAGCAAGGTCGGCTACGGCCTCGTAATGGCCCCGGGTGATCTGCCGGCCGGCGACGAGGTACGGAGGCCAGCCGGGGGCGCCGGGCTCGCCGGCCATGATGCCGGTGACCATGGCGCGCACGTCGCGCTCGCCTTGGCGCACCTGCATGGTGAGGTATGTGACGTTGGCAGCCCGCGCGACACCGGGCATGGTGCGGATGGAACGCCAGGTATCGTCGTAGATGCTGGACGATTCGGCATAGGGCCCGAGGGTGTCCTTTTGCACCACCCAGAGATCGGCGCCGCTGTTGTCGAGCAAGACCTTGGCGTCGTCCACCATGCCGCGGTAGATGCCGGCCATGGACAGGGTTATGCCGATCAGCAGGCCAAGGCCCACGCCGGTAAAGACGAATTTGCCCCAGGCATGCATGATGTCCCGGCCTGCAAGGCTGATCATGGCTTTACTCCGGGAAT
>DCUN01000179.1:16531-18100 GCA_002327225.1 Desulfobulbaceae bacterium UBA2213 | reverse complement strand
CCCGAGTTCTTTTATCGGGAATCCAATTTCGTAAATTCAGCATGGTATGCATTCTCGCCTGCGCGGAATGACAGTTGCTGGACTTAATTCGTCATCTTATAATACGTTCAACAGTTTGATGTATAGAGATACAACAGAAAAACAATGAAGATCAGCGAGGCATTACTGGAAGTAGCCAGCCATAGTCTAGCCGGCTATAAACCGGTCATTGATTATGCCAACTGGAGGGTGGCCATCCTCAATTTCAGTGACGATCTGCGTCCTGAAAAGATCACAGCCCTGCAGCGTCATAACGAAACCGATGAGGTTTTTGTCCTGCTGCGCGGCCGTTGCCTGCTGTTCTTAGGTGAGGGCGAAGAGAGCGTCACCGCTATTCATGGACAGGAAATGATTCCACACACTCTCTATAACGTCAAAAGAGGTGCCTGGCATTCCCACACCCTCAGCGAGGATGCGATGGTGTTGATTATCGAGAACCGGGATACGACTTTCGACAATTCTCCCTTCTGTCCACTCACCAGCAAACAGCAGCAAACCCTGATAGAATTGACCAAGGTTGTATGGCGGGAAGAGAGAACAGCGGAATAAACGATGCTCCCTCATGAAAAACAGAGCCCGCAATCCGGGCAGGTGTTGTTACTGGTGGAGAAACTGAAACCACAGGCTGGACATACCGTCTGTCCGGCTCCCTGATCATACACCGATTGCGCATGACTCAAATCATGATGGTCAAGAGCGGTAGTTCGCTTAAACTCCCTGGCCAGCACCTCCATGGCCAGTTCACCATCTTCTCTTTTGATCTGCAGATACATCTCTGTACCGCAGCATCCTTTGCCGCAATTGCTCTTTTTTTCGCCGGCAATCAAGGATGGAACCTGCTCCCTGGCCAGGATATTCTGCAGATTTTTCATCTCAAGCAATGCGCCTTTGCGGATATTCACCAGCTCATCATCAACTGATAACTCCATAGACCGAGCCACCCTCTTCTGCTTGATAATTTCTTCAGCGGCTATCTTCTCCCGGCCCATAATCAATTCAACCGCGCATGCAGCACACATCTTCATATCAGCCCTGTATTCATCATCACACACGGGACAATACTTCAATTCCGGATCTCTATGACGCATTTCACTCCACCCCTTTTTCAGATTTCTTCAACTATTTTTTGTCTTGTTCTTTTTCCAGCAATAAGGATCCACGTCTCGAAAGATATCTAAGCCATAGCCATACGCCACTGCCAGACATCCACCGCAGACAGGCCTGATCTCACAATCCTGGCAGGCCGCAGCCCCTTGACGATACCGTCCAGCCAGTGGCCCATGATAGATTTCACCGAGGGATTGCTGATACATATTGCCGATCAATGAGGGCAGTTTGCGGCAGGCATGGACCTCACCGTCCGGCAGAAGAGAAACAAAGTTAAACCCTGCACCACAGCCATAGCCGGCACAACCGCCACTATACTGACCGTTCTGCTCATAACGCAGCAGATTAAAGAGATTATCCTTCAAGCCCATGCAGGAATTTTTTGCCGCAGCCTGCATATACTCCTGCAAAAAAGCGGGAAAG
>DCUN01000179.1:14853-16426 GCA_002327225.1 Desulfobulbaceae bacterium UBA2213 | reverse complement strand
AAAAGGTCAAGAAAATCAAGCGTCCGGTCAAAATGTCCAGCGCCTCGGATATAATCATTATGCACTCGTAACCCCTCGAGACTCACCTGATAAAATTCAGGCATCTGGAGAGCGGTAATTTCCTCAATCCGCTTCTGCGGCATGGGATTACCGAGAATCGCGGTCATAAAACCACGATCCGCTGCCTCCTTGTACAAGGTATTAAAATGGGGATAAAGCAACGGATTGCCACCCGTAAAGGTCACCTGCGTAAAGACATGATGGGTCTGACTGAAATCATACAGGTCATCAAGCACTTTGATCCCTTGCAGTAAATCCATAGCCTGACGGTCACTGCGATCATAACAGTGACGGCAGTGCAAGTCACAGTTCTGGGTTACATGCCACTGCAAGGTAAAGGTAGGTGTTGAGAAGCTGTGTGGATCGACAATCTTCCCTCGGGGAAAAGAATCAGGGCGAACCAGCAGGGATCCAGGGACAAGCAGCAGACCTTTCCGGGCTGCGACAGCAAGAATATCATCAATAATACCGACAGTGACACCAGCCAAGCTGGCAGCCTCCCGGGAACTGGTCCCTTCAGTTACGATTTTCAAGGCCAGAAGATCATGTCCGGAGGCAGTGATCGTCTGCACCTTCTCCATCCCCTTTTTTTTAAAAACAAGCACCCACTCATCACCAGGCTCAGGGTGACAGGTCTGGTCATCAAGAAACTCCGGCAGCTTATGCCAACCTACCGGCACAAGCTCGAGTTCCGGATTGACCATCCGTTCTTCCACCTCGACCTCAACTGCTGAACTCGCCAGAAGTATATGGCGGGCGGCTTCTATGGCCGCAACGTCTGCAAGGTAAGGATGCTCAAGACAGAGTTCCGGTTTATCCCGAATATACGCTGAGAGACCATGAATATTTTCAAGATCTAGCTCAGCGGAGAGAAAACGGCTGCTGACAGGGTGTATTATTTTCAGAAGTTGAGTGTTTGAAGAGTTCACCGGCATCGATTTCCTGCAGAGTTCTGATAAAAAAATAAAGCCGGCATCCCACATGGATACCGGCTTTATTAAAAACATTCTCTATGCGTTCCGCATAAATATTTGTTATTACCTCAGTTTTTTTTACTCAAAGGCAACGTCTCCAACAAGGTCTGTTAACAACCTTCAATAGCCGCTTTTCTTGGTTTTTTCATTACTGGTTCTTCAACAGCTGCATCACTCGCTGCTTTTGCTTCATCAACAGTTTTTTCAACTGCCTCGGTTCCTTCTACTGCCTTTTCTTCAACTTGTTCCGTCGCAGCGCTCACGGCGCTTTCCTTACTACCACCTCAGCCACTGCCTGCTGCAGGTTTTATCATTTTTTCAGCGCTACCTGCGCTGTCTTTACTTGCGCCTCAGCCGCTGCCGAAAGCATGCCCGCCTGGCATAGAGACACCGCCAGCGGTAATCAAACCAGCCACACCAAGACCGGCCAGTACCTTCTTAAGATCCTTGTTTGTCATACTGCCCTCCTCTAAAAAAGAATTGGAAGAAAAAAATACATAGAAAAAGACTATAGAATCATAGTTCTTTTATAGAAAAAG
>DCUN01000179.1:2603-14824 GCA_002327225.1 Desulfobulbaceae bacterium UBA2213 | reverse complement strand
CTCCATGGTTAAAAGCATGTCCTCCCCGAGCGCTTTTATCGGGGAGCCACCTCTTTCAAGAAAATAACAGCATGGATTCCGGCTTAAAGCCTGCCGGAATGACATTGCTCGGGGATGACAGCTTGGTCATTTGTAAGAGACTCCAAGGTGAATAATTACCCATCTTTTTTTATTCCAACCAAAGGAATCGTGAAGAATTTGATTTATAAGAGAAATTAGGCTATTGATTTATAGAAGAGGAGAATGCGCTGTTGTATGTATGATTTTTTCCGTTAGCAGTCTGCCCCTCCCACAACCACTCAAAATATCTGAAATCACCCATGTGCCACAGGCATGAAGCGCTGTGATCTCAAAGAGATAGTCAATCCTGACAAGAGGAGACTCTAATGAACAATGACAAGGCCTTCACCCCTTTTCAACTCAAGAACTTCCATTTGCGCAACCGCCTAGGCGTGGCGCCCATGACGCGCATATCATCGCGCCATGACAGCGTGCCACGTCAGGACGTACTGGATTTCCTGGTAGCCCGGGCAAAGAAAGGCGCTGCGATCATCTACACAGAGGCCATCGTCACTGATTATGAAAGCGCCCAAGGCTATCCCGGCCAGGCGCGAATGACCACACAGCGTCAGATTGACACCTGGCGTGCGGTGAACGAGGCCATCCGCGCCGCTGGTTCTCTCTCCATCATGCAGATGTTCCACTGTGGACGCATGGCCTGGCCGGAGGTCAATCCTGCCGGTCGCAGCCTGGCTCCCAGTCCGATTTCTATAAAACAGCTCAATCCTATGACCGGCCAGCCTTATCCGCTACCGGACGAAATGAGCACCTTCGATATCCACCATGTCATCAACGGTTTTGTGGAAACCGCTAAAGGAGCGGTAGAAGCAGGCTTTGACGGGATCGAAATCCACGGCGCCCATGGCTATCTGATCAGCCAGTTTTTATCCGCATATTCGAATCAGCGCAACGATGAATATGGGGGGACACCAGAAAAACGCTACCGTTTCGCCCATGAAGTAATCGAGGCGGTACGCCTGGTTGTGCCGCAGAACAAACTGTTGACATTTAGAATTTCAGACTGGGGTGTGGCCGATATGGACGTGTCACTGTTTGGCACCAGGGATGAATATCAGGCTATTATCCGCCTGCTGTCCGGGGAGGCTATTGATGCCATTTCCGTTTCCACCTACGATTACAGCCTGAAGGCGTTTGGTACGGACAAAAACATGGCGCAACTGACGCGGGAGGTAAGCCATCTGCCGATTCTCATCTGCGGCAAAATACATGATCGGGCAAGCGCCGAAGAGGCCTTACGAGACGCCGACATCGTCTTGTCGGGAAAATCGACCCTGCTCAACCCCGACTGGTTCGAGGATGTGCGTACAGGCAAGACGATGGCGGCCTATACCTCAGAAGAGGCCAATATCGCTTATAGTGAAACACCTTTGCCATAATGACCGCGAAAAACTAGTTGATCGGAGATATGGCATCTCCGGCCTTGGCCGTACCACCCTCGATAACCTTGGCAAAGAGGCCTTCTTTTGGCATAATGCAGTCGCCTGTGGCCTTTTTAATGGCACAACCGTCGTTATGGCATTCTTTACCGATCTGGGTAATTTCAAGGATAATGCCATCACCAATCCGTAACTGGTTTCCTACCTTGATGGTGGTGATATCAAGCCCCTTGGTAATGATATTTTCGGCAAAGGCGCCGTCTTTTAAAGTCGGCAGCTTTTCTTTGACGATATCTATGCTCTCGGCGGCCAGCAGCGACACCTGCCTGTGCCATTTACCAGCATGGGCATCGTCAATAATACCAAAGTCTTTTTCAAAGACGGCCTGGGAAACCGCCTTTTTTACAATACCTTTTTTGGCGCTGATACAGATTGCTTCAACGGTTGCCATAATAATATTCTCCCTGCATTCTTGGTTTAAGAGGTGAGCCGTTTGTACAAGTCAACAACTCTGAAGAAAACAACATTGTAACTTACTGGAATTACCATATCGAATTTTGACAAACTGCCTATTGTGGGACTTTTTACGAGACCATCAATCAAAGTTTGATACTACCTATATAACATTTGATTAAAATCGCAAATTCTTCTATGATTTTTCTTACTGATTTCTCAGTAAATAATGCGTTGCAAACGATACCCGGAGAGTAAACGTCACAAATGGAAGCCCAGCAAATACAAAATTTAAAACAATTGATTGATATTGCAACTCGCAGGAAAGGGCTACTTATTAGCTGTATCCTGATCAGCATCGCCTCAGGACTCGGTTATTATCTGTTACAGCCGAAAGTCTATATGAGTACCTGCTTACTGAGCTATCAGCAGCAGAATGTCAATCCCGCCAAGATGTCACCGGAAGCAAACACGAAAATCATAGATATCGTCAGCACCTTGACTCAGATTATATCGAGCAGGACCAGTCTTGAAAAGATTATTAAGGATGAGGGATTATATAAGAATGCAATAGAGAAATTACCCATGGAGGATGTCGTGGAACAAATGCGCCGCGACATCAGCATCATCCCTTCCAAGGAGGGTGACACCTTCCGAATTACATTTATGGGCAGCGATCCCACCAAGGTTGTTCGTGTTGCAAACTCCTTGTCCTCACGATTTATAGAAGAGAATATGAAGTATCGCGAAGAGCGAGCATCTGAGACATCGGCCTATACACAAGACGAACTTGGCATGGTCAAAGAAATGCTTGATAGCAAGGAAGCGATCATGCGTGATTACAAATTAAAATACTATAATGAAATGGCGGATCAACGATCGACCAATACGGAAAGATTGATTGCATTACAAAGCCAGTATCAGAGCAGACAGGATTCCATCCAGGATCTGGAACGGACTCGTGTACTCATGCGAGATCAGATTAGTATGAGCAGAGAGAATCTGGGAAACAAAATCCCACAAGGGCAAAACGATCGTCAGACACTGGGGCAACTTCAGGATGAACTTAAAGCCCTGCAGCAGCGTTACACAGAGCAACATCCGAAGATCAAGAGCCTTAAGAAGAAAATTTCCAATTTCGATCAGACTGATCTGAGCACGACAGAAAATGAGGTGGTAACAGAACAGGGTGAGCGCTTCAATAAAGCACTGTATGAACTTCAGATTCAGATAAAGGATGTGGGTCAGACCATTGAAAAGATGAATAAGGAAAGGCAAGAAATTCATACTCTTATAGAACAATATGAACAATGGATTGCCGCAGCACCGGTAAGAGAAGCAGAATGGTCTGCATTAACACGCGAGTATGGTCAATTAAAACACCGTTATGATTTTCTTGTTGGCCAGAACCTGCAGGCAGAATCAGCGCTGAACCTTGAGCGCAAACAACAAGGGAGTCAGTTTAAGATTGAGGATCCTGCCCGAATTTCAGAAAAACCAGTCAAACCTGATTTTCTGAAATTTATAGGCGTCGCCCTGCTGATCGGCTGCGGCCTTGGGGGAGGATTGGCTTTTGCACTCGAATCACTTGACAGCTCCTTCAGAGATCCCTCAAAACTCGAAGAGGCCTTTAAACTGGAAGTCATCTGCTCGATCCCGCACTTATCATTAGATAAGGAAACTGCCAGACAACGTATATGGACCATAGTGCAAACAGTTTTTTTTCTTGCCTTCGGATCCGCAATTGTCATCGCGATCGTTTTTTTCTGGAAACAGGGAAAGATCATCTTTTGATTACAATAAATCAATTCATACCAGCAACTTGCTCTTCAATAAATGTATCTACAATTTTACGGGTTAAAGAAAAGACCGTTTGATCTTGCCCCGGACGGGAACTTAGTCTATCTGAGCGAGGCACATCAGGAAGCGATAGCGACATTACGCTATGGTGTTATCTCAGATAAGGGATTTCTCTTGCTTACCGGTGGGGTTGGAGCCGGTAAGACAACAATCCTCAACAGTTTGCTTGGCATGCTGAAAAACAAAGTACGAGTCTGCGTCCTGAATAATCCGACCCTGACCCAACATGAATTTTTCCATTATTTAGAGGGGAAATTGGGTTTCAATTCTAATGGCAACAAAGGTCAATTTATTCTGCAGTTTTCACGTCTCCTGGACAAATGTGAGAAGTCGAGAGAAAAAGTTCTGTTAATCATCGACGAGGCCCAGGTCTTTCCGATAAATTTACTTGAGGAAATACGACTGCTCTCCAATCATGCTGAAAACAGAAATGTTTTCAGCATATTTCTAATTGGCCAACCTGAACTTCAAGAAAAGCTGGCACATCAGCAACTGCTGCCACTCAGGCAGAGAATTGGCATCAGGTATCATCTCGAACCTCTGACTCGAGATGATACAGCACAATACATTTTGTATCGACTCAACAGAGCCGGTGCGGACAATCCGGCAATCTTCACCAAGCAGGCAATTGACTGCATCCATGAAGCAAGTCAGGGAAATCCCCGCTTGATAAATGTCATCTGTGACCATGCCATGCTAAGTGGCTTCACGCAAGACATGCCCCAGATTGACCGAGATGTTATTTTGGACTGCTTGAAGGATATCAGGCTGCACGGTGAAGAGAGGCTGCAGGTCTCAGAGCCACAAAAGCAATCTGAAGGCATAAGCGACGCCCTGAGGGGAAAAAAACGATATCTGAAGGCAACTATCACCACTTTGGCGATACTTACCCTGGTGGCATCCGCAGGTCTTTTCTACTTTCTGGTTTTACATAAATAACTGCCGGCCATATCTAACCCCAATAAACGGGATAANNATTTGACTTGGTTTTCAACTTTGTCTGTTTTAGTTTTTGCACAAGTTCCCCAGGAGTGTCCGGTTTGGAAATTGCAATAGCCTTCAGAACGATCAAATCCCCCCTAACCCCCCTTTTTCAAAGGGGGGACTTAATGCTTCCCCCTTTGAAAAAGGGGGATAGAGGGGGATTTGCTGTACACGGAAACAATATTTTTACCGGATGCAATTTTTAAACCGGACAATGCCGGCCTTTCGCATATTATTTTCTTGAGAAAAAACAAGAAAATAATCTGCGAAAGGCACTAAATTGATCACTTAAGATCTGAGACGTTCACACTGAAGAAGAAGAAGGACAAACATGGGAAAGATTGCTGAAGCGCTTGAAAAAGCAGGGTATCAGGAAGGAATTCAACAAAACATGGAGAGGTGTACTCAAGAAGTACCAGAAATAAAACAAACCTCTGCTTCAACATCGGACAAAAAAACAGCCGAAACGGCTGAGTCATCAAAAGTTCTATGCGGACGCTGGGATGAACGATTGTTCAATGCGGTCAACGACGATGTCTACCTACCTGAGGTTTTCAAGGTATTGCGTTCCCGAATTCTGCATCCTAAAAAAGGAGGAAAACCACCACAAACAATTATGGTCACTTCGGCCATTCCCAAGGAAGGAAAAAGTTTTGTCACGGCAAATCTCGGCATATCACTTGCACACGGGATGGATCAACACTCTCTCCTTGTTGATTGTGATTTACGTAAACCTTCCCTGGCAAAAATTTTTGGATTGGATAAGAGCGTAGGGCTGGTTGATCACCTCAGGGATCACGTAAATTTGTCAGAGTTGATCAGCAAAACTTCAATGAAAAAGTTGTCTATTCTGACAAGCGGCAAACCCGCTGTTAATCCTGCTGAATTACTCAGTTCATCCCGAATGCATGCTCTTGTCGAAGAGTTGTCCAACAGATACGAGGACCGTTTTATCATATTCGACAGTCCGCCGATACTGGTTGCAGCAGAGTCAAGTGTACTCGCCGGCCAGGTCGATGCTGTCATTCTTGTCGTTCGCCAGGGCGGTGCGAGTACAATGGACATTCAAAAAGTTGTCGATATTATTGGATCTGAGCGGATAATCGGTATTGTTTTTAACGATCGTACTCTAACGTATTTTGAGAAATCCCTTGCCGGCAATTACTACTAACCCCAATGAACGGGATAAGTGCCTTTCGCAGCTCATTTTCTTGTGAAAAAAACAAGAAAATGAGCTGTAAGGCACTAAGGGCCTGTCCGCATGAATAGCTCTCAACCGGGAAAAAAGCAGGTTGGGTTACGCTGTCGCTAGCCCATCCCTGAGACTCCTACCCTTTTGTTAAAGTGGCAAGCAATTCTTCAGCTTTTTTACGATCAGAAAAGTCTTCTTTGCTCGCAAGGAGCTTTTTAAGGGTTTTCACCGCTTCCTCTTTCTGGTTGTTGTCACTCAGAGCCAAGGCGAGGTGATATGCTATGACAGGAGAGTCAGGCCGGCCTTGCAGGGCAAGCTCAAACTGGACAATGGCCAACGCATACGATTTTCTGTGATAATGCACCCACCCGAGAGTATCTGCAACATCAGGAGAATCAGGAAAGGCTTGCTTTGCAGTCATCGCCAGCAACAGGGCCTTGCCAAGGTCCCCATTCGGATCCGAGACGGTCAGCCAGGCAAGGTTGTTGGCCGCCGGAGCGTAATCCTCCTTAATTTCAAGTATTTTTCTGTAATGATCCATTGCCTGGACAGTTTCACCCTCTGCTTCAAACAAGGCAGCAATGCCCATATGACCAGGGATCGATTTTGGGTCTTGTCCGATCATTGCATTATACTTTGCCATTGCTTCCTGCCTCTTCCCAAGGCGGGTCAGTAACCTTGCAGACGCAAGGTATGACTGGGTATTATCCGGGCTGAGCTCCTGTGCCTTTTCATATGCAGCAAGCGATTCCTGATCTTTTTTCTGTCTTTCAAGGAGTTCGCCAAGTATTAAATAAAGCCTGTAATCTGTTGCCACCTTCTTGATCTGTTGCTGGACAAAGGTCTCAGCCCCGGCAAGATCATCTTTATATCTCAAGCCTAGAGACAACACAATTGCCTGAACGTGACCTGGATCGATTTCAAGAAGCCTGGTCAAGGCCTCTTCTCCTTGTACACGTTCTCCGGCTCCGAAAGACGCTAATGCGAAATTTCCAAGAATCTCTACATTGTCGGGAATCTGTTTTTTCATGTCAGCAAGTATGGTGACAGCTTTATCATATTCTTTTGCACCGATCAAAGCATGGCTCAGGATAATGGCCGCCCGTAGATTTTTTGAATCTAAACGCAGCGCAATTACAGCTTCTTTTTTGGCATCTTCAAAAGCACCCTGTGCATCAAAAATCTGGGCCATCAAGGTGTGATATCGCGAATCAGACTTATTTTTCTGAATTGCTTCCGCAACAGCACTCTTGGCAAGTTCGATTTCACCAAGACTATAATGGGCTATACCAAGGTAGAAAAAAGGATCTGCCCACGAGGGAAAATCCCTATTAAGACTTTGCAGAATTACCAGGCCGTCCCGAACCTTGCCGTCTTTCTGTAAAAAACGAGCCTTGAGCAATTTTGCTCCCCCATGTCCAGGATTTTCTGCCTCCAACTCATCAAGGATCATCTGGGCCTTAACGAACTGTGCCTGGTCAAAGTAAAGCGTAGCAAGCGATGAAGTTATATCCGGGTTCTGCTTTATATCAGAACGTGCCTTGACAAGCACTTCCTCAGCACCGGCGCTATTGCCATTTTTCCGATAAAAATCAGCTAACTGCATTCTGAACTGTGGATTTTCAGGATCAATGGCTATCACCTTCTTAAGTTCTTCCCCAGCTTGCTCCATGTTACCTTCGCTGCGATAGTAACCGGCAAGCAGCAAATGGGCCTGCACTTCATCCGGGAACTTCTTGATTATCTCATCAAGCAGGTTTTTGGCTTTCTCTTTTTCTTTCTTACTCTCATAAAGAAACAGGAGCGCCTGATAATTTACAAAGTTGGCTCCATTTACAGAAATAGCTCTTTGAAAAGCCTCTTCTGCCGCATCCCATTGCTGCTGAGCCGCATAAATACGGCCTTTGAGGTTTAGCAGAGCATCCGACTCATCTACTTTCCCACCTATTTTCCCAAGTACCTCCAAGGCCTCATCAAACTTTTTTTCAGTGAGTTCAAGGTTTGCCAGAAGGACAAGTGCTTCGTGATAATTCGGGTCTTTTACCAGAATATGATCGATCCGTTTTCGGCTCTCATCTTGCTTACGGGATAATAAATAAAATTGGGCAACCTTGAGATTGGCATCAAGATTGTCGGGACTGAGATCAGCGGCCCTGAGCAGTTCAGCAAAGGCTTTTTGGGATTCTCCGCCTTCGAGGTAAAGCAAACCTAACTGGTAACGAGCATCTCCGTACTTCGCATCAATCTGGATGGCGCTGCGTAGCTCCAGTATGGCTGCGTCCCGTTTATTCTCTTTTATGTAGTTCAGTGCATTTTGATAGTACACTTCTTTTTTTTCTTCCTTGGAGGAGCAGGCGGGAATCAATCCTACACAGAAAAGGAAGAGCAGCAACGTAACCATTCGTGTGTGTATATTCATGATTGTATCACTATTCAAAAAGAGTGAGACGCTTGCAAAATGATCACCATGTCTTCCCGTATGCTTTTGTCGGGAAGACATGGCTGCAAGTGTCAGTGTGGCATGGATCCCCGCCTACGCCGGGATGACAGCCGTTATGTCTAAATGTAACATTCTTATTTCACTACAACAGGTGTAAATTCGGTACGAATGTCAATCCGGCAGGCTTTAAGCCGTAATCCATACTGTTATTTCCTTGAAAGAGAGTGCTCCCGATACAAACACTCGGGGATTACATATATTGTATATCATGAAGAATAGTTGCGAAAAAATTTTTTTACCATTAAAAAATTCTATCTGCGACGGAATTCGAGATAAATCATCTCGCCAATTAAAAGTTATGGTGTAGTTGTGTTGTAAGTTAGATATAAATATGCTTTAAATATATTGATGAGCCTTTTGCACCTATGGAGAATTAAATGCAGAAATCGTCATCCCGCGCTGGCGGGAATCCATGACAGGCTGGACTGACAACAATGGATTCCCGACAAAAGCACAGAGGATGACATAGTGGTCATTTTCAAGGGCCTCGGACATATCATGTATTCAAAATTTACCTTTCAGAGGGAGGATTCATTGTGGCTCGATTGTTAGCACTTCTTGGATTTTTGTCATTTCTCACTTGCGCAGCAGTAAGTTTTGCTGCGCAATCGACAGCAGATGTCTCCGCATCGGCTAAGATGAAAAATTCTGCACTGGAAGAGATACTCGGATCAAGAGTGGAGCAGATTCCACGCGAGAAAGAGTACGTTATCGGTCATGGTGATATCCTCACCATAAGTCTTTACGAAGAAGGCGATATGTCCGCGTCTTCGTTACCAGGTAAAGGTCGGCAGAATCAAGTGGGTGATGCTCCCCGTATTGCTGACTCTGGCACCACTGTAATGATGGACGGCAGAGTCTCATTGCGGGAAATCGGCGACGTTGAAGTCGTTGGGCTCACCTTGACTGAGCTGGCTGATTACCTGAAGAAACTTTATACAGCAATTTACGAAAACCCGACAGTAACCACCACCTTGGTGCAGAGCAACAGCCTTCGCTATACAGTGATGGGGAATATTGCTCAACCTGGAATATTTTTTCTTGACTATCCACTGACTCTTGTCCAGGTTATAGCCAGGTCTGGTGGTTTTACCGAGTGGGCCAGCAAGAAAATTACCGTTGTGCGTGCAAAAGTCAGAGAGGAAGACAAAGCACACTTCCAAGGGAACACACTGAAGTTTGATTATGACAAATTCGTCTCGGGCGGAGCTCTTGACAGTAATGTATTTATCCGCTCAGGCGATATCGTTATTGTCAACTGATCAATACCCTCTGGATCATTAAGGACGCGCTATGATCTCTCGACAAACATCCTGCATTGCTGGCGCCTGTACCAGCGCACTGCTGCTCCTCTTGCTTCCGACGACACCGTTGGCCCGTACCAACAAAGTGACAACAGGGATCTCCACGTCCTATGATTATAGTGATCGGCAATCCGAGCCAGTGACTGCTATTCCTACGAATACGAGTGAAGACGATTACAACCGCCTGGCCATTCAACCCCTTTTCATCCTTGTCTCAGACAGCCAGGAGGATCATTTCGAATTTCGTGCGGCTCCTTCCCTCAAATATGACCTGCTCGGCCATCAAACCGACTGGGACAATGATCTCTTTCTCTCTGCCGAGCGCTCTCTCAGCAAGGTTTGGCAGTTGCGTGCTTCAAACGCTTTTCTCCAGAGCGATTATCATGACTCTCAAATCGAGGGAGTAGTTGATCCCGGGATCCAGGACAGTCAAGACTCTACCCCGAGGCTTTCCGCTGANNAAGAAAGCCTGGTAGATCTCGGGGCTGACTTCATTCTGTTGCGAAATGATGCGTCGGAGGAAATCGACAGTTACGAAGATTATGACCGCAATGCTTTCCATGTGAAAAATGAACACCGTTTCAACACTATCTGGAAGACCATTGCCGGCCTGAATCTCATTCGTGGTGACTATGAGACATCAAGTGATCTCAAGGAATATCATCTGCTTGCGACAGTGGAAAACGATTATTTCCGGTATAATAAATTATCGCTGAATTATAATTATATCGCCTCCAGATACGATGAAATCGAGAGAGATAATGGTGACATCCATCAATCACGATTAACCTGGCGACGAGACTTCTCACAGCGTCTCAATACAACAGTCGGCGCCGGGCCTTCCTACGAAAAATCCGAAGGCCGTGATGCCAACTGGGGAGCGAACGGCATAGCTGAAATCAACTACCTGATTCAACACGGCACTTTTACGTTTGCGGTAGAGAAGCGCTATGATGTGGACAACTTTTCAGGCACCGATGAACGCGGCTTTATCGATTACTGGGATACGCGCTTTCTCTTTAACTACCAGCTGACTGATCATCTGACCACGAATGCCCGGATATCCTATCGGTATGAAGATCGAGAATCCCCTGCCCTGCCGGCAACATATCACAAGGACCTGATTACCAGCGGACTCGGCCTGCACTATTCTTTCCTGCAATACTATAGCGCAGGACTCAATTATACCTTCATCAAGCAAGAATCCGACCGAATTGGCGACGATTACGACGACCATCGTTTATTGTTGAGCCTTTCCTGGAAACAGGAATGGCTCAAATGGTAAGGCTGTAAAAACATGAATCTGTCAAAATTCAAATCATACTTTCTACCGACCCTGGTTCTTGTATTTTTTGCGGTGAGTTACTACCCAGCACTTGCAAATTTCGTTACTAAATGGTCGGGATCTGATGATTATACGCATTCTTTTTTTATAGTCCCGATCATTGTTTACATGATCTGGCTGAAACGTGAGGCCCTCGTTACTCATACAGGGAGCTCACGGGTCGGCTTCATGCTCGTCATCCTTTCCATTCTTCTCTATCTCGTCTCGCTTCAGCTTCAGGTTCCGACTCTTATTTTCCTTGCAACCGTTGTTTCTATCATCAGTGCACTCATCTATATTGGAGGCTTTCGCGTTCTGAAAGAATTGGTAATTCCGATCCTGCTTCTTTTTATGATTATACCGATTCCGAATCAACTTTTCTCGATGCTTACAGGATCACTGCAACTCAACATTTCTGCAGTGAGTGAAATCTTCGTTCGACAGTTTTCAGTACCAATCTTCAGAGAAGGCAATGTGCTGCATATCCAGGACATGTCTTTTCAGGTCGTTGAGGCCTGCAGTGGTATCCGCTCACTGATCTCGATGACAACCCTGAGTATTCTCATTGGGTATTTTACCCTCACAAGGATGTGGTCTATCTCCCTTCTGTTCCTGTTCAGCATTCCTGCGGCAATCGTCATCAATATTATCAGAGTTATAACGCTCGTTCTGACATTTCATTATCTCCAGATTGATCTCTCTGTTGGAACATCACATACCATTATGGGATTAGTCCTTTTTATTCTCGGGCTGATTTTACTGTTCGCCTTTCAAAGAGTTCTGGAATCGTGGGAAACAAAAAAGAAAAACAATTAATAAGCCTGTTACTCCTGCTGACGCTGACAAGCTTCCTGGTTTACTGGCCCACGGATTCGGTCGAGGTGACAAAACCGTCTGGTCTCCAGGCAGTTCTCGGGCCGGTGGCAGGTTACAAGATCTTGCGAGCCAGCCCCTTAGACGATAAAATCTTTTCCTTCCTCGAATTGGATGATTACACCCAGACCAGCTATGAAAAAGATGGACAGGCAGTCGATTTATACATTGGATATTATTTCACTCTGGATAAAATTTCAGCGGCGCACTCACCGCTCGCCTGCTTTCCCGGACAGGGTTGGGATATTAACCAGCCAAGCGAACACCTGCTTCA
>DCUN01000179.1:0-2538 GCA_002327225.1 Desulfobulbaceae bacterium UBA2213 | reverse complement strand
GGCCAGAAAGATCGGCAGTGACTTTATCACAGCATTCTACCCCGTCTTTCTAAGGTATGTAAATAGCACCCACTGAGTTTATAAAAGACTGAAGGCTGAAGGGACCATCTGGTTCCCATCGCCGCATGGAAACCAGATGGTCCCAAAAAATATAAGGCTAAGGTGACATGTGGAATTTGACTGGGATAACAGGAAAGCCGCTAAGAATCTGAAAAAACATGGCGTGTCATTTCAAGATGCAGGTAATGAAGCTTTATTATCATTAATCAAAATAGCTCAAGCATCTACTGACCAGACAAGCCGCTTAAGGTGATGGGCGGGAACGTTCAGACTTTCATAGTATGCCCGATGGCCGCTGTACCTGCTTCGCTTATCGTTGGAACTTTACCAGCAACCTCCTTTCTCATTATCTACCATGCAAGACAATACAACAGTTGAATTAAGCAATTCAGTATTTTTATTTGATATACTCTTTACTATTATAATATTCCTCGTCTCGTTTTGGGCAAGAGATACCTTTATAACGTCAGAAGAGCCTCTCAGTTTTTTTTCGCATATTTCCCTAATCCCTCTTGTCCTCCTTCTCATCACAAGTTTCCTTTCCTATTTTGGAGGGTACAAGAGCCCTGAGAAGGCCAATCTGACTGCTTATTCCTGGTCGATTTTACGTACAACTATCTTAACCGTCTCCGTGCTTCTGGCGATTTTATTTTTTCTTAATATTCAATATATAAGCAGATTTGTTATTCTTATTTTTGCCTTCCTTGAACCTTGTATTCTGCTGGTTATTCGCGCAATAACTATCGCTTATTTCAAAAAGCAGGTCAAAAGTGGTGAAAAAACACTTCGCGTATTAATCGTTGGCTCAAGGGGTCGAGCCCAGGACCTGGTCATTGCACTCCAGAAAAAAATGGTATGGGGAATTAAGGTTGTCGGCTTTGTAGATCCAGATGCATCCAGAGTAGGAGCCAAAGTGCTGGACATACCGGTAATCGGTACAATAGAGAACATTCATGACTGCCTGAAAAATAATGTCATCGATGAAGTCATTGTCGCCATTCCCCGGTCACTTCTCAACGACGCAGAACCAATCGTCATCGCCTGTGAGGAAGAAGGAATCAAACTTCGGTTTATGGCAGATATCTTCAACGTCCAGGTAGCCAAGATAAGTTTATCGTCGATCAACGGCATTCCCCTGCTGACCATGGAACCCGTCGCGCAGGATCCTCAGCAACTTTTAGCCAAACGGATATTTGATTTAACGTGCATCCTATTTGCTCTGCCACTGCTTATCCCTGTTTTTTTCATTGTTGCCATTATCATTAAACTTGATTCGCCTGGGCCGGTTTTTTTCATTCAACCGCGTGTAGGAATGAGAAAACATGTCTTCCCAATGTTCAAGTTCCGCTCAATGCACATCGATGCGGAAGAACAACTCAAAGACATTGAACATCTNNGGCGAGATGAGCCTGGTCGGCCCCCGACCGATGTCTTTGCGCGATGTTGATCTTTTTGAACGGGGAATCCAGCGTAAACGCTTCAGTGTACAACCCGGTCTGACATGTATCTGGCAGATTTCCGGACGGAGCAATCTGCCATTCGAAAAATGGCTTGAGCTGGATCTTGAGTATATAGAAAACTGGTCATTCTGGCTTGATCTCCAAATCCTGTTCAAGACGATTCCAGCGGTTGTTAAATCGAGGGGAGCGGCTTAAAAAAAATGGCGCCTCAAAAATCCTGAAAAACTGTAATTATTCACCTATTGGGCTTGTCAATCCGAACCTTATCAAATAATTCTTGTCTTTTTGTATCCCAAATATTACAGTACTGAATTATGATTAGTATCCAAACTACGGACACCTTCGATGCTTGGTTTACCAGACTGAAAGACAAGCGGGCAGCAACTCGTATTCAAGCACGCATCGACCGGGCCGAAGATGGTAATTTCGGTGATTGCTCACCGGTGGGTGAGGGTGTATCGGAAATGCGAATTCACTATGGTCCTGGCTATCGAGTGTATTTCATACAGCGTGACATCGAACTGGTGATCCTACTGGCTGGGGGCGACAAATCCACACAGAACAAGGATATCATGACCGCGCTACAACTGGCAGGCAAATTGTAGGAGGATGAAATGACATTAAAATTGCGCAAATGGGATAGTGTCGAACATCTCAAAACCGATGAGGACATGGCCATGTATCTTGAAGCCTGCATTGAAGAGGCTGGTGACGATGCGGCCTTCATCGCTAAAGCGCTTGGCACCATTGCCCGCGCCCGTGGTATGAGCCAACTTGCCAAGGACACCGGATTGGGCCGTGAGAGCCTGTACAAAGCACTTTCCGGCGATGGAAATCCGAGCTTTGCGACGATTTTGAAGGTCACTCACGCGCTCGGATTCAAGCTGCATGTTCAAGGGCAGGATGATGACATGCATAAAATTACAACAACCGCTCAACAATAAGTTCAAACGAACCGCGAAGACATGCTGTTTTCAAACCAAGAACAGTAGCCACTGTCACAAACTCGATTCTCCTG
>DCUN01000157.1 GCA_002327225.1 Desulfobulbaceae bacterium UBA2213 | reverse complement strand
CAAAGAGGTTTTCCCATTTTGACAGTGCTCGATTCAGCGCCAGATCGGCCTGCAACTGCTGGGTGATATCGATGCCGAAAAGAACCAGGCCGACCTTGCTCTCATGGATGTTGGGACGGATGGAGGCGTGCCATTTGATGGTTTTTCTTTCGTTGTCTTTGGTTAAAAGCATTGCCTGAAAATTCATGTCGTTATTGCTGCCTTTGAGGATTTCTGAAAGCAGATTTTGACATTGGGCCCGATTCTCCGGGGCCATCAGCACGTCAACCCAGTACTTTTTATAGACCTCTTCCTGTGAATATCCAGTAACCTCTTCTGCTTTGGAGTTAAGGGAGAGTATCGTCCCGCAGGGTGAAATCGACACCATCAGGGCCTGGACGGTATTGATGATCTCACGGTTGAAGTCGCGCTCAATTTCCAGTCGTTTTCTCGTCTCCTGTGAGTAGAGGGCAAGTGAGATGTCGGCAATGACGAGCGCCAGGAAGTCCACCTCGGATTCTGTAAAGGTGCCAGCCTGGTCAGAGTGGATGTTGATGACCCCATATTCATACCCTTTGTGGAGCAGGGGCCAGGATGAGCAGGAACGGACGCCGGTCTTTACAGCCATCTCATGGAGGGCCGGCGCATGCTGGCTTCTGCTGATGTCCTGAATGGTGACATGATTCCCTGTCAGGAGCGCACGGGCAGCGGGGTTGCTGTCATTCATCTCTGTGATGACCTGTTCGACCAGGGTCATGCAATCTTTTTCCGGAAGTTTTCCAGATGTCAAGGCTGCAAGGGGAGTGATTCCGCTGCCATCCGTATCTCTTCTGCCGGCCCACACCAGACAGAATTCTTCTTTGTCGAGGATGATCTGGCAGCATTCCTTCAGAAGAGCATTGGGTTCATCAAGCGTCTCTTCTTTAGCGCTGAGTTTACTTATGGCCGTGAGCAGTTTGTTGCGCCGTTCATGCTGCTGCAACAATTTAAGTTCTTTTTTAGAGAGGCTGGCTGTCATGGAACACTCCGTTGATCCGTCGGCATGTTGATTACTACACTTCTCACTACACTTATGTGGTGAGAAGTGTAGTGTCATGAAGAATTCTACTACATTTCTGTAGCAGAATGCAGGAGTTTTTGCGATATCTAGAAGTTCTGCATCTATCGTGCCGGATTATCAGAGTGGGGATGTGCAAGGATGGGGGAGTGAGAACAGGGCAGGCAGATCCATTTCTATGGATCTGCCTGCCCTGTCGGGATTGGTTGATTTTTTTATTTGGTAACGGGAACCTTTTTCTTCTCTTTGCTGATGTACCTGTAAAAAGCTGGAAAGGCGACAAAAAAGGCCACGCAGATCAGGTATTCAATACCCTTGATGTGGGTGTAAAAGTCAACGAGTGTGTGTAAAGGTTTAATCATGCCACTGGCAACCATATACTGACCTGCCAGTTGACTGATCGACCAGTTGGCCTGAGAGAGAGCCCCTGTCAAGGCCGCACCGACCCACAGGCACATGATTGAGCCGATTCCCAGGATAACTCTGCTTATTGTTTTGGAACTTGTCTTTTCCATGATATTCTCCTTGTGTAGTGGTATTTATCGTGTCGTTCAAGTGGTACGAGGGCAGATTGAGGAGCCGTTCTGCACACCTGTTTCTTTTTGGTGACGGCCCCTTGATCCTGTCGCGGCTCAAATGCCGGTGACTGCTGTTATAAATCCTTTGACAACTCCACCGAGCCCGCCGTTGATCAAGGCGCTGATCATTGAGGCGCAGGCCCAGATTCCAACCAGAGCTGCCATGGTGAAACCGGTTGCCAAGGCAAATTTTGAGGTTTCGTATCCGCGATTGATCCTTGTCTCTTTGCTGGTGAGTGTCGTTGTTTTCATGATGTTCTCCTTGTCTGGACTTATCCCGTTCATTGGGATTAGAGAAAGTCGTTCATGCTTCTCTGGACACGAGTTATGTGCCGGTAACAGCCGTTATGAACCCTTTGACAACGCCGCCTAGCCCGCTGTTGACCAAGGCGCTGATCATGGTGGCACAAGCCCAGATTCCAACCAGAGCTGCCATGGTGAAACCGGTAGCCAGGGCAAATTTTGAGGTTTCGTATCCGCGATTGATCCTTGTCTCTGTGCTGGTGAGTGTTGTTGTTTTCATGGTATTCTCCTTTATCTGGTTGAATGGCGGTTGCTTTTTGTCTCTTTTTCATTGTTCTTTGTCTTCTATAAAGCATGAATGATGCCAGTTTATTGTTGTTCGTTGCAAAGTTGAATCTTTTCTGTTAACTTACTGATTATACAGCTTAAAGTGCTGATAGTTCTTTGGTTGTGCTGCGTTGGCTCTTGCTACAGAAGTGAGGCCTGAGCTGATGATAACGGCATAAGCGTTGCTTTAGAAAAAAAGAGTGTGGCACTATTTCTACGGAAGTGTTGTGTTCTTTTGTGGATAGGTGGGGGTGGCGGACAGTTCTGTGGTGTCGGAGTTGTTTGCCTGATGAACGTGATTCAACAAAAAGGATTTTCTTGAAGACTATGAGCAATCATGACGCATTCCCGGCCGGGGGCTCCCTGCTGATCTACCCGCCTTTTGCCGATCCCACCTGGCCCTATGTCAGTCTGCCCACCCTGAAGGGCTATCTGAGGGGACGCGGGATTGAGGTGACGGTTCGGGATTGGAACGTCGAGGCCTTTTCCTTCCTGACAGCTGCGTCCACCATTGGCGGCTGGCGGCAGCGGCTGGCGGCCCGCTATGCTGAGCTCAATGGTCGAGACAGCTTGACCCTGGAAGAGCAGATGGAATACCGGCGGGTGGCCGAGGCCCTGCCGCTGTTACAGCAGGATTTTTGTGCGCTTCTGGCGGTGATGCGGGATGAGGGAAGCTTTTATGACCGGGCCGCCTATGGTGGTGCTCGTGACGGGATTGAAGATCTTTTCCGGATCATGGAGGCGGTCTGTTTCCCTTTTCGTTTCAGCTGCAATCGGGCGGATCACCTGGTGGCACCATGGGATTTCAACCTTCTGGATTCCTATATTGAAAATCGCCAGAGTCCGCTTGATGGTTTTTACCGGAGTCAGCTGGCTGAGCTGGCAGCCCCGAGATTTGTCGGGATCTCTCTGACCTTTATCTCCCAGATCCCGGAGGTTTTTTATCTCTGTCGATTGATCAGAGAGGCCTTTCCTCATTGTTTTCTGATGCTGGGCGGGCCTTGTGTTGATCTGATGGTCCGTCATGGCCGGCCGGAGGTGGTGGGCCGGATTTTAGATTATGTCGACGGCATCACCCTGCAGGAAGGGGAAAAGACCCTGGAGCAGCTTCTGCCCCTGCTCGCTGA
>DCUN01000207.1 GCA_002327225.1 Desulfobulbaceae bacterium UBA2213 | reverse complement strand
ATGAGGACGCCGAGTCCTTTGTCTTTGAGTCCGATGATAATCTTCTGCAGATCGGCGACCGCCAGCGGATCAATGCCGGCAAAGGGTTCGTCGAGGAGGATAAAGTTGGGTCGGGTGGCAAGGGCGCGCATGATCTCCACCCGCCGCCGTTCACCGCCTGAGAGGGCATGGCCCTTGTTGTGGCGCAGATATTCGATTTTAAGATCCGCCATGAGTTCATCGATCCGGTTGTTGATCTCGTTCCTCGGCAGGCCCAGCGGTTCGAGGATGATGCGCACGTTTTCTTCAACAGTCAGTTTTTTAAAGACCGAGGGTTCCTGGGCAAGATAGGAGATGCCCTTCAGGGCCCGTTTATGGATAGGCAGGGTGGTGATATCCTCGCCATTCAGCAGCACCTGACCGCTGTCGGGGCGGATAAAGCCGGCAATGGTGTAGAAGGAGGTGGTCTTACCGGCGCCGTTTGGCCCGAGCAGGCCAACGACAATGCCGGTATTCACCTGCAGGCTGGCGCCATCGACCACGGTGCGGCTGCGATAGCGTTTGACAATGTTTTTGGTTTCAAGCTGGGCCATGAGTGGATGCTATTCAGGGATGATAGTGGCTCTGACCCGGCCACCTTGTTTTCCGGAAGCGGTATCGGTCGTGGCAGGGACAACCTCAGAGCGGCCTTCATCGAGGTAATAGGTAATCGTCTCGCCGGTCACCTGATTTTTTCCCTGCCAGGCCTTGGCGCCTCCAGAGAGGATGACCTTTCTTTCCCCTGCCAGATAATCCATCTTATCCCCGGTGCCCAGCCAGTCGCCTCGGGTAACCTCCACATTGCCTGCACAGTGAATTTTTTTTACCTCCTGCCCCTTGCCCTTGTCTGCCTGACTGTAATAAACGGTCATTTCACCGGCGCGGATCCGCACGTCCGCCTGAGTGGCGAGCACGTTGCCGGAGAAGAGGACACTGTTTTTCTGTTCGAGTGAGACCATCCGGTCTGCCTCAATATGAATCGGCGATTTGTCGGCAGACCAGGCGGGCCCGGCCAGTAAAAACAGGCAGAGGAACAGGGCGCGGCTGAAAAAAGGTGGCGTGGTACAAAGGGGCATACGCATTGGAAATTCCTGTTCTGATTGAAAGCTTGAAAAACACATTGCAAGCGTAATGCAATTATTGAGCCTATGATACTCGGCACCAGATAAATTGTAAAGGAGCGGCGTGGTAAAAGCGTGTTGAAAGTGAAGAAAGAGTGCTTTACTTAGCGCCTGCAAATCAGTACAATATGAGGGAATATCAGCTTATTTTCAAAACGTATTCATGCAATTTTACAAGTGCCATACCAGATAGAGGATGACAATAATGAAAGAAGAAAGCATTGAACGGGCCAAGGTGCTCATTGAATCGTTACCCTATATGCAGACCTTTCGCCATAAAACGGTGGTGATCAAGTATGGCGGTCATGCCATGGTGGATGAAAATCTCAAAAAACAGTTTGCCCTCGATGTGATCCTGATGAAACATATCGGCATCAATCCGGTCATTGTGCATGGCGGCGGGCCGCAGATCAATCTCCTCCTCGATCGTCTGCAGATCAAGCCCAGCTATGTTCAGGGGATGCGGGTGACGGACGGTGAGACCATGGATGTGGTGGAGATGGTGCTGGTGGGCAAGGTCAATAAGGAAATTGTCGGCAATATCAACCATTGCGGGGGCAGGGCCGTTGGTCTTTCCGGCCGGGATGGCGATCTGGTGTGCGCCGAAAAACTCAAGGTCAGTAAAAAAGCTGATGCTGCCGCCATGGAAAACGCGCCACCTGAACTCATTGATCTGGGCCGGGTGGGCCGGGTGACCCGTATCAATGCCGAGATCCTCAAGAGCCTGGAGCGTGACGACTTTATTCCGGTGATTGCCCCGGTGGGTGTGGGTGCCGACGGCCAGGCCTTCAATATCAACGCCGATCTGGTGGCCGGGGCTATTGCTGCCGAGCTGAAAGCGGCCAAGCTGATCCTGCTCACCGATGTGGCCGGGGTCAAGGATCGGCAGGGGGCGTTGATTCATTCCCTGGTCAGGGCAGAAATCGAGTCCCTGATCGATAACGAGACCATCGTCGGCGGCATGATCCCCAAGGTGCGTTGTTGCGAAGAGGCCCTGGCGCGTGGAGTGACCAAGGCCCATATCATTGATGGCCGCGTTGAGCATGCCATCCTGCTGGAGATGTTTACCCATGAGGGTGTCGGAACGGAGATTGTGTGATGGGAGAGGCAAACAAGGACATGGCTGCACGAAGCGATCAGGTGTTCATCGGAACCTATAGCCGCTATCCGGCGGCCATGGTCAAGGGGGCCGGCTGTCGATTGACCGATGCGGACGGCAAAGAATACCTGGACTTTCTGGCCGGCATTGCCGTCTGTGGACTCGGCCATTGCCATCCGGCTGTGACGGCGGCCATCTGCCACCAGGCAGGCGCTCTGGTACACGTCTCTAATCTCTATTATACCGAACCACAGACGGAGCTTGCCGAGCTGCTGACTGCGAATTCCTTTGCAGATCGGGTCTTTCTTGTCAACAGCGGTGCCGAGGCCAACGAGGCGGCCATCAAGCTGGCCCGGATCTGGGCGAAAGAAGGTCGCTACGGAATTATCTCCCTGTCAGGCTCCTTTCACGGCCGGACCCTGGCCACGGTTGCCGCCACCGGTCAGCCAAAATTCCACAAAGGCTTTGAGCCCATGCCCGAGGGCTTTTCCCATGCCCCTTTTGGCGATCTGACCATGCTTGATGCCATGATCACCGATCAGACCTGCGCCATCCTCTGTGAACCTCTGCAGGGAGAGGGCGGGGTGCGCCCCCTTAATCGCGAATATCTGCAGGGGTTGCGGCGTCTCTGTGATAAGCATGACCTGCTGCTCATCTTTGACGAGATTCAGACGGGTATGGGGCGCACCGGCACCCTCTTTGCCTATGAACAATTGGAGGTGGTTCCCGATATCATGACCTTGGCCAAGGCCCTGGGCAATGGTCTGCCTGTCGGGGCCATGGTGACCAGAAAGGAGATCGCCGCCGCCTTTACCCCCGGCACCCATG
>DCUN01000149.1 GCA_002327225.1 Desulfobulbaceae bacterium UBA2213 | reverse complement strand
CAGACCATATCCTCATCCGCGCCTGCTCTGAACGAAAAACCATCCTCGTCGACAACGGTCAGGCCAAAGATCACCCCGTCACCCCGCAACTCCTTGAGCTGTTGCAGGAGGATACCTTTATCATCGTCCCCCTCTTTTCTCCCAATCAATCCCTGGGTGTTCTCATCGCCGACAACTTTATCACCCACCACCCGATCAGCAGGGGAGACATCTCAGATCTGGAGATCTTTGCCAGCCAGGCAAGCCTGGCCATCGAGCATAGTTACCTCTACACCAAAATGCTCTTCAAAATGCATGAGCTGGAAGCCGTCAGCCAGGAGCTGGAAAAAAATAAGGACCTGCTGGTTGATGCCGAACGCTATGCGACTATTGGCCACATGTCGGCCCAACTGGTCCATGCCATCCGCAACCCCATTACCTCCATCGGCGGCACGGCCAGACTGCTCACCAGAAAGGTCACCGATCCCGACATCCTGAAGTTTCTCAATGTCATGGCCCTCGATGCCAGCAAGATCGAAGCCACCCTTGAAGATCTTTTCAGCTTTGTCTCTGAAGGTGACGCCCAGAAAACCATGCAGCCCCTCTATCCGCTGATCCGCAAGAGTGTCATGCTGCTCTATGGGGCCATGAAAAAACAGGGGATCGACTACCAGCTCAACCTGAGCGATCCGGGTCCCTCTCTCTGTATCGATTCCCAGCAGATCAGGCAAATGATCCTGCATCTGCTCCGTAACAGTATTGAGGCCATGCCGGATGGCGGCCTCCTTCAGGTCAACACCCGGCAGGACGAAGAAAAGATCTCTATTATCATTGCTGACAGCGGCATAGGGATACTCAAGAGCACGCTCGCCAAAGCAACAGACCCTTTTTTCACCACCAAGATTTATGGCACGGGTATGGGACTGGCCCTGGTCAAGAAAATCGTGGCCGAACACCAGGGCACCTTTTCACTGCAACCAGGAGCCAGCGGTGGAACCGTAGCCACCGTGACCCTGCCGATGGGCAATGAAGCTCACCCTGAGGCGTAAAAACATTTCAAACGAGAGGATTGGTGGTGATCAGCACGTCCCTGTTTCGCGAGATCAGTTGTTCATCTGTACTCAAGATGAATAGTTAGGAGCCGTTACAAAATAACTTGGTCATTTATATCCATTTTGTTACGGCTCCTTATGCCGCTCATGTCAATAAGTTGGTCATGTTATTTTGTAACAGTGGCTTACCTCTTTCTTATGTTTATCCGACCTGCTCTTCACCGTCTCGCCGACAGCAGGGCCCCTGCCATGGACAGAAGCGCCGTCAGACCAAAGCTTATCCTCAAAGACAGGACAAACGCTGCCGTATGACCTGAATGACCTAAGCTGAAATCCTTCAGATCCAGCCCGCCGCTCAAAAAAGAAAAAACTGCCCCGAAAACAAGCCCTGCCAGGGTCACTCCGGCCAGCATCCCCAGATTGCGCGCCGTGGCCAGCATGCCCGAGGTGATAGCGATATCATGCGGCTCCACGGCGCTGAGCACGGAGGCCGTATTCGGCGAAAGAAACAGGGCCTGACCTGCACCCAGCAGGGCCAACCGCCAGGCAACGTCGAACATCGTTGACTGCTCACCCAGAAAGCAGAGAAAGATCAGGGCCAGACAACAGAGAACACAACCTGAGGTGCTCAGCAGCCTGGCCCCCTGCTTCGCCCCTGCTCGATCATATAACCAGCCGGAGAGTGGGGACACCATAAAAACCGCTATCGGCGCCGCCATCATCACCAGGCCGATCCTGCGCACAGGGAGTCGCAGCAGATGATCAAGATAAAAAGGAAGAAGAAACAGGACCACAAAGAGGGCGGTAAAAGAGAGAGCGGCACAGAGCATGGCAATACCATAAGGACGTTCTTTGAATAAGACAAAGGGCAGCAGGGGGGCGGCGGCCTTCTGCTCAATCTTTCTGAAGAGAAAGAGCAGCACCCCGACCAAGACAATCCCTGCCGGCAGGATCCACCCGGGGAGAAGACGATGATGAGTCGAAAGCAGAACAATCAGGCTGATAAGCAGGGTCCAGATCAGAAGTCCTGCCCAGTCAAAACCTGCTTTTTTTGAACTGGGAGTAGAAAGGGCGGGGATATCCGGCAGCAGCCGGAACCAACCAATGACAAAACAGCTCAGGCTGAGGGGCACGGTTACCAGAAAAAGCACCCGCCAGGAAAAGAACTGGAGCAGAAGGCCACCAATAACCGGCCCGCTCATCAGACCAATGGAAGTGGCAATACCAATCATCCCGAGCGCCCTGCCCAACTGATGGATCGGAAAGACCATCTTGATAATGGCAGGCCCGGCTGACATCATCATCGAAGCTCCCAGGGCCTGAACAAAACGACAGAAAATAAGCATGGACAAGGTCGTAGCCAATGAGCAGGCGGCTGACCCTGCAGTAAAGAGCAGCATCCCCAGGAGATAGATCCTTGGCGTTCCCAGGCGATCCGCCAGCCTGCCCCAGATCAGCAGGGTAAGGGTTATGGTCAACAGGTAGATCAGCGCCACCCATCCAGTCTGGGCCAGGGTAGCGTCAAAGCTGCGCATAAGAGTAGGCAGCGCCACATTGACCATGCTGCTGTCCATGGTAGCCAGAAAGACACCGATGGCCACCAGAAGGAAAAAAAGCCAGGGTCGGGGTGAAGGATGAAGACTCACGGTCAAAGGGTCAAGGGTTGAGGGTTGAAGTGTGAGGTAAAAAGGTAAAGATTAGTGCCTTACAGCTCATTTTCTTGTTTTTTTCACAAGAAAATGAGCTGCGAAAGGCACTTATCCCGTTCATTGGGGTTAGTCCTTACTCTTGAACAAGGAAAAGATGTAAATTATATTGCCAAAGTCTCTCATTTTCCATATCTTACCCTTTTTCCAATAAAAAACGTATAAAGAGGAAATCTAGGGCTTGACTTTCATCATTGCCCATTATATATAAAAAACATGTATAAAATTTTGTACCTTGGAGGTATTTTTGTACCGGGTCACAAAAAAATCAAAAGGCGACAGCGGGTCGCCTGAAAAAAATCATCCCCTGAACATCAAGGAGAGAAAGAGATGAAAAAAGTACTTTCTACCGTTGCCGTCCTCGGCCTGGTAGCAGGCCTTGCCACCAGCGCCGCAGCGCTGGAACTGAAGGTCAAAGGTGACTACACCGTTGACGGTTTTTATATTGATGACAGCAATGGCGCTCCCGCCCTTCCCGGCACCGAAGCCGGCGGCGGCGGTGTCGCTCTGACCGGCACTAAAGCCAAGTCTGATGCCTGGCTGCAGCACATGTTCAACATTGAGGCTGAGATGGTTGTCAATGACAAGATCAGCATGATGAGCCGGGTTCGCCTGATAGACTGGGGCACTGTCTGGGGATCACAGGATGATACCAATGTCAATAATGGTCGCAATATGTCCATCGAGCGTCTGTGGATGGTCTACAAGTCAGATATCGGCCTGTGGGACGTAGGCCGCCGTCCAGGCGCTGCCTTTGGACTCTCCTTTATTGATTCCGTCGGCAACTTCGATCGTATCATGTGGCGCTCCGGCAAACTCTTCGGTGACACCTTCTCTGCCCACGCCTACTTTCAAAAAAACACAGAAGCCGAGGCCTATATCGCTACTACCGACGATCAGGACACTGACTACTATGAAGTCGCCGGTGCTGCCAAAGGCGGCTGGGGATCAGCCACCCTGGCCTATGGTTTAACGCTGAACAACAGTGGCGATATCCCAGGAACAACAGAAGCCGGCTTTGAGACCAATCAACACCGTATCAAGGGTGTTGGTCAGTTCAAGATTGGTAGCAACATGGGCCTGGACACCGAGTTTGACTACAACTGGGGCGAGAAGGACTACAACCAGACCGGCAAAACAGATCAGGACATCAGCAAGTTTGCCTTCATCGCTGACTTCTGGGCCACCGTCGATGCCCTTACCGGCCACGCCATGTACTTCCACACCAGTGGTGATGATGATAACGCCATTACTACCGATATTGAAGATTACGGCGGCACCGGTGCTGATTTCGAGCCCCTCTACATCCTGACCGGCGCCTTCGGCAGAATTCTGAACTCGGACCAGGGTGGCTCTGATGCTCAAACCGCCGGTGTCCATGCCGTCGTCGTGAGTGCTGACTATGCCGCCACCCAGGATCTGAGCCTCCGTGCCGCCATCGGCTATGCCCAGGCCGACAAAGAGAAAACCAGCTGGGATGATGAGTATGGTTTTGAGTACAACGTAGGCGCTGCCTACAGACTGCAGGACAACCTGATCTATGCCGTCCACCTTGGCTATCTTGATACCGGTGATTTCTTCAAAAAAGGAATTGCTGCAACAGAGCTGAACAATATCATGCTGGCCAGCCATCATCTGACCATGAGCTTCTAAGACGTCACCTGACGTAAGAGAACAAGCAGTATCGATCCCCTGTCGTTCATTCGACAGGGGATTTTTTTATGGTACAATTTAAAAAACTGATCTCGCGTCCAGGCGCGAGAAATACTAGCTGACGCCCCATGACTCCCACCACGCCCTGCTCTCAATTCAAGCAACAGCACATTTTTCTGGCCGGCGGCAAGAATCCCGTTCAGGCCCGAGGGCAGGCCAGCCATTTCATGGCAAGCACCCAGCTCGTCGTTTATCAGTCAATTATCATCAAGGAGGAAGAGATCCTCCCTGCCACCAGCGAGGCCTTCTGGCTGAAAATTGAAACAGCCATTGCTGCCAACCGCGCCTTCTGCTCCACCCTGCTCCAGGAGCTGCAGGAAACTGGCCTGAGAGAGGTTGAAGATCTGCTCACCCTGCAACCAGGATACCCCAGCAAACTGCTGCACATCCTCACCCATATGCTCGATGGTTTTATCGGCGCCGATTCGGTTTTTTACAACCTGATAGAAGACAGCCACTGGCTGAGCGAGACCCTCCGCGCCACCATCCAGCAGAGACCAGAAGAGTACTGGCTGGCACCTGTATGGCATGGGCCGGTGACAAGCTCACTGCTGCACAGACAGAGGACAGAGGACATATGACAGAGGACAGATTTCTTGTTTTCATTTTCTTTTCTCCCATGCGGCGCATGAGAATCAAAAAAATCAGATAATTTTATGTGACATGTTTTATTTTATTGCAGAGTTGTTTGCCACGGTGTTCAATCCCTCTGCCCTCTGCCCTCTGCCCTCTGTCCTCTGTCCTCTGTCCTCTGTCCTCTGTCCTCTGTCATCTGTCCTCTGCCCTCTGCACCGGGCATCGGGTTGTTGTCGTGTAGTTCTTCCAGGCCGGATCACTGTAATCACTGTGGCACTCAATACAGAGCCCCACCCGCAGGATCCTGCGTAGCTCCTCCCCGTTAAAGGGCCGCAGATCCGGGCGAGATCCATGCTGGAGCTGTTTGCCGTCGATGGTGACAAAGGCATCAAAGCCCACTGTCTTGCCGGCAAAGGTATCGATTCCCTGATCCAGCGGGGTAAACGACCACTGCCCCTCCTTCTCCGTCACAGTCCCCTCGCCGAGTCCCACCACCTTGCTGGAGGTGTGGCAATCGGCGCAGCTTCGGCCCTTGCTCTGGGTGGTATGCGGATTGATCGCGGCCATGGTAAAGCGGTTGAATCCACCCTCGACCTCCCCTTTTTCGTCCACCAGGGTAACTATATCCTGGCAGCCGGGGGTGACGATGACCACCTCATCCTTCCACACAGCCAGCATCGGCTTCTCGTAGCGGATATAGGAGCGTCCCTCCTCCCACATGCCGGGGGTCTCCTTGAGGGTCAACTTGTCGAGGTGGGTCTGGGCCGCATCCCGTTTGGCGTGACAGCCATAACACTGCGGCACCCAAGTGGAATGGCAGGCCTCGCAGCTGACCCGTTTATGGCCGCTGAAATCGCACACCCCTGGTTTTGGCGGCTGCAGGGGATGGACCGCATCGCTCAGTTTGGCTTTCATCTGCCACTTTCCATCCTTGCCCACAATCGTCTCCACCGGCTTGCCCTTGCGGGTCATGCCAGGTTCGGCGGAATGACACATCTCGCAGGAGATCTCCAGTTGATCCTCATAATGGGCATAGCTGACGCCATCACCCATGATCTCGTTGCGGGTATGGCAATCGACACAGGCCAGTCCTTTTGTATGATGGACATCAGGGGCAATCTCCAGATAAAAACGGGCGCCCGGCAGCTGCTTTGAGCTTAAGCCCCCCTTCTCATACGGCGTGCCGTAGCCTTCCGACTCAAAGACCCCGGTGTAGGAGATACCAATGCGCCCGGAACGATTGTGACAGCGGATACAATTGACATCCTGGACCTTTTTGATCACCAGCGGGTGAACCTTGGATTTTTCACTCCTGGCGGTATCATCAAACTCGGTCACCCCTTTGCGCACGACGCCTTCCGGCATGACAAAATGACAGGCCGAACAGCCACCGCCCTTCTCATTAAAGAAATCAGGGGCCCCGGGCAGATCATTTTTTTGCTTCCAGAGATGACAGGTGGCGCAGAGCTTGCGATAATAGTCAAGGGCGAGCGAGTTCTCGTTGCCGGCCAGTAATTTTTCAACGGTAAGATCGGTATCCTGGCTGTCCGACTCTCCCCAATAAAAGAGCAGAGTGCCGATAATGCCGCGGTTGGTGGCCATCAGGGAATTCTTGACCTTCTTGACATCGGTGGGATGACAGCCCTCAACGCCGCAGGTCTTCTCGACCACCCGCAGATCGCCGGGATTGATCACCATTCCGGCATGGGCCTTCTTCTTGTCGATGGCCATGGCATCACCGAGATGACAGGAGGCGCAGCCGATAACCCGTGGATCATGGGCTGCGTCCAACTTTTCCTCCTTGTGGCAGGTGAGGCACATATCGATGCGGCCACTGGTGGTAATATAGACCTGATCAGCGCGTTTGGTCCTGATCTCACGGATGACAAGCAGCAGTACCACCACGAGTACCAGAAGCAGGCCAAACTGTTGCGACAAGCGGGAAAGCTTGCGCCGTGCACCTTTTTCTTCCACCAGAACCATCCTTGAACGTATCCTTTATGCTGTACGATCTCTGCGCCTCTGGGCGAGAAATTATTTTTTATTCCTGATAATTCTGGACATTAGGATAACGCCGGCCATAGCCGAAGGCCTTGCTGGTCACCTTCAGACCCATGGGCGCCTGCTTGCGTTTATACTCATTGAGACGGATCCGGCGCAGGACGTCACGCACCACCACCTCTTCAAAACCTGCCGCAACCAGGGTCGCAATCCCGGCTCCCTGCTCCAGATGCAGCTCGAGGATCTGGTCGAGGATCGCATAGGGGGGCAGGTCATCCTGATCGCACTGATCGGCCTTGAGCTCAGCTGTCGGCGCCTTGCTCAGGCTCCGCTCCGGGATCCTCTCCTGCTCGCGGTTCACGTAGCGAGCCAGCTCATAGACCATCTGTTTGGGCACATCGGAGATCACGGCCAGGCCGCCGCTCATATCGCCATAGAGGGTGCAGTACCCGACCGCCATCTCACTTTTATTGCCGGTTGACAAGAGCAGGTGGCCAAACTTGTTGGAGAGGGCCATAAGCAGATTGCCCCGGATCCGGGCCTGAAGATTCTGTTCGGTGAGATCTTCCTCCATGCCTGCAAAAAGAGGCTGCAGGGACTCCTGAAAGGCGGAAAAGAGGGGAGTAATGGGAATAACCTTGAATCCGCAGCCAAGATTTGTCGCCAGTGCCTGCGCATCTTCCAGCGAATCCGCTGAGCTGTAGGGAGAGGGCAGGGCAACCCCGAGGACATTTTCGGCGCCGAGGGCATCAGCGGCGATGGCGGCGGTCACGGCAGAATCGATACCACCGGAGAGGCCAAGGACTACGGAACGGAAGCCGCATTTGCGCACATAATCAGCCACCCCCATGACGAGTGCCGCATAGACGGCAGCCACCGGCTCCTCCAGCTCCAGTCCATGCATCTCGCCTCGCCAGGTCTCGCTCTCCACCACCACCATATCAGGGACGAAAGAGGCACATCTGGCCACAATCTCTGAGTTGGCATTCATGGCCAGACTCCCCCCGTCAAAAAGCAGGGAGTCCTGCCCGCCCACCTGATTCACATAGAGAAATGGAACCTGATAGCGGGAACAGAGGGAACGGAAGATGGCATGACGGGCAAGGTCCTTGTCACGCTGAAAAGGAGAGGCTGAGACATTGATCAGACAATCGATTCTGCGCCCCTGCTGCTTGGCACCGGCAAAGAGGTCGGCCACCGGGTCACTGCGATAACAGCCAGCAGCCTGATACCAGATATCCTCACAGACGGTTATAGCAAAGGTCATCCCCCCAAAGGAGAATAATGACGCCGGCGGCCCCGGCTCAAAGTAACGGCGTTCATCAAAGACATCGTACGATGGCAGCAGCTGCTTGCGTACCCGATGAATGATCTCGCCGCCTTGAACCACCAGCACCGAATTATACAGCGGTTTACCCTGCCTCCTCTCCTGCCTCTGTTCCAGGCAGCCGAACATCACCGCCAGGGGAGGAAGGACGCCAATCAGTCGGGCCAGGGCGCGGTCATGGTCGTCAAGAAAAGACTGCCTCTCCAGAAAGTCCTGAGGCGGGTAGCCGGAAACAACCATCTCCGGGAAAATTGCCAGTTCACAGCCCCGAGCGTAAGCCTGTTCCGCGCCAAGGACAATGGCCCGGCAATTGGCTGCGAAATCACCAATCAGCGGATTTATCTGAATCAGGGCAAACTTCATAGCAAGCGAATCACAACTCCAGCAACTGTCCTTCTCTGGCAAAAAAGACCTCAGTATCGCCATAGCGTCCGGGTTGGCAATAGGTGGCGGCCATCTCATCTATCTGCTGATCGGTCCGATCGGGATCGTGGTGAAACAGGGCCAGCCTTTTCACGCCTGCCCGGTTTGCGGCAGCAATGGCGTACTCACACGTGGAATGACCCCACCCGACCCGGCTCTTGAACTCAGCATCGGTATATTGGGAATCATGGACCAGCAGGTCGGCGCCGGCGAAAAAGGACTCCACTGCCAGATTCTGTTCTCTGGCCACCTCCTCGCCCTCAACGGACATAGCCTCATCATAATCAGGGTGATCCGGATCGGTAATAAAGAGGTTACGGAAGGGTTCAAAGTCATAACAGGTGCAGAACGACTTACCCTGATAGTCGAAACGATAGCCAAGGGCTGTAATGGGATGGTTGAGAATCTTGGTGGTCACAACCAGTCCATCCCCATACTCTTTTCCGGACTCTTCCTGTAAGCGGACATACGCAATTTCTGATCGAAGCTCACCCATATTGACCGGGAAATAACGATACTTCATCTGCCCGCCGACGACATCCTCCAGGGGATCATCCTCAAAGGAAACAGGGCCATAGACCTTCAACTGCGTACCTGGGACATAAATAGGAACGAAAAAAGGAAAGCCCATGATATGATCCCAATGGGTGTGAGTAAGAAAGATCTCGGCCCGGATCGGTCCCCGGGGCAGATCGTGCTGCATCAGGTGATTACCAAGCTGCCGGATGCCGGAACCGGCATCAATGATCACAAGCCTGTTCTCATCGCCCATCCGCAATTCTATGCAGGCTCCGTTCCCCCCGTATTTCTGGGTCAAGGGTCCGGGACAGGGGATAGATCCCCTCACTCCCCAAAATCGAACATTCATGGTCTCTCTTATACCTGCAAAAAGATTTGGGCCTTGTCGATCTCGTTCTCTACCGTCTCGCTGATGGCAGCGAGATCCGACCAATCCAACCCTGTGAGTTCAAGAAGTCGCTCTGTATTCTCATGTTCAGGAAAAGGATCTCCAGCATACCCTATATCTTGGATGTTAACATACATATTGGCCAGGGAGATGATGGCAACCCTGGCACGATCGTCATCTCCTGCCAGGTCAACAGCATGATGACAAGAGATGCCACTGGCCAGGAACCCTTTCAGCATCCATTTTTCACCAATCAATGCCCCGACTTCCTGATGATCGATACCAAAAAATTCCCGTTCCACCTCAACCAGTGGCCTCTGCTCCTGACGGGCAATTGCCAGAGCCTGGATATACTCATCACCGAAAGGGATCTTGCCGAGATCATGCAACATCCCGGCTATAAAAAACTCTTCCCGTTCCTGGATCGAGACACCACTGGCCGTCGCCAACAACTTGGCGCTCACCCCTACGCCGATAGAATGGGCCCAGAACTTGACCGTGGGCAGGGCTTTCGATTTGTTGGAACCGGCAACGGACTGGATAATGGCAGTGCTGAGGGCCATATTCTTGACCGTATTCATCCCCAGCATGGTGATGGCACGGGTAAGAGACGTTACCTTGCTCACCATTGAATAATAAGCCGAATTGATCAGCTTCAAGACCTGGCCGGTCAATACAGGATCAAGGGAAATAACCTTATTCAGCTCGTTAGGCGAGGCATCCGTGCGACTGCAGACCTCCAGAACCTTTCCCACCGTGGTCGACAGACTGGGCATCTTCCGGATGAATTTTTCTATCTTTTCCCGCTGAGCTTCCCTGTCAGAGTTCACGCCGCATGCCCTTTAATAAAACTTTAATAGTCACCGATGAGCTGTAAAAAACAAACAATTTCAGTCTATCTAATGATAGGAAAGAGGTCAAGAAGACATCAGCCCCAAAAAAGAAAAAGGCAGGGCATCCCCCCTGCATCAACAGCCATGTTTGATCAGAAAATCACGCACCATCTCCTCCATCACCTCCAGCGGTTTCCTGCCGGTTTCATGGATAATAGTCCAGGAACAGCGTTGATACGCGACAACCATATCCTGAGGAATCTGAATCTTCAGTTCCGCCAGAGCCGCTAGCTTTTCCATTTTAACAGCTGATTTTTCGAATATATAATCTTCCAGGCTCACTTGTCACCCCTTGGCTGCCTGATGAAAACGAACGGCCTCGGCATAGGTCATTTCTCTGCCCCCGAAGATATCAAGTGCGCTACCTACCGTGGCATCCAGCCGCCCCTGTCCCAGATGACGAATCAGTTCCAGATCTTCAACATGACGAATCCCGCCGGCGTAGGTGGCAGGAATCGGAGACCAGACAGCCAGTTTTTCTATCAACTCCTGCTCCACCCCCTGACACTGTCCTTCGACATCAGCGGCATGGATAAGAAATTCATCACAGAACTGAGCGAAATGGGCCAGCACCTCTTCGCTGATGACAACGTGCGTGAAACGCTGCCAGCGATCAGTAACAATATAATAATGATCTCCTCGCCTTCTGCAGCTCAGATCGAGCACCAGCCTCTCCCTTCCTACCGCCTGCACCAGCTGCCGCAACCGTTCTTCATCAATCATACCATCCTTGAAGACGTAGGAGGTCACAATGACATGGGAAGCCCCGTGATCCAGCCAGTAGCCACCATTCTCCGCCGTTATAGCGCCGCCAATCTGCATGCCGCCGGGCCAGGCGTTGAGCGCCGACAGCGCTGCCTCATCATTGCCAGGCCCCAGCTTGATAATATGGCCGCCTCTGAGATCGTCTCGCCGGTAAAGTTCGGCAAACCAGGAAGGTGGATGACTGGCGGTAAAATTGACCAGCAACTGTTCCGGCCGCTCATCGTTCAATGTTGAACCGACAATCTGTTTTACCTTCCCCTCATGCAGATCGATACAAGGTCGAAATTTCATAATTCCCTGCACAGTGTTTGAGTACACAAAAAAAAGCGGGTATCTCCTGCTGGAGATACCCGCTTTTCACTTGAGGAGCCGTTACGAAATAACATGGCCATTTATATCTATTTCGTTACGGCTCCTTATGCCGCTCTGGGCATTGAGAAGACCATGTTATTTTTTTTACAGCAGCTTGGGAAGCCAACAACACCCCGGACCCTGCTCACTTTCTCCCGCCTATGCCTTCTTGATCAGCATGGTGGACGGATCAAGCGTCAGCGAAGTTCCGGGATCAACCTCGCAACAGTTACATTTAAGAATCTTCAGATCAATGGCATCGTTCTTTGGTGCAATCATCAGGGCGACATCAAAAAGATCCTCAAGTTCATGACAGGGAGCAGGCACGCCCAAAGGGCTCTTTCGTTCATCAGCGCGATGAGTGGTTGCTGAGAACCAGATCATCTTCAAGCCCTTTCTTACCATGAACTCCTTGAATTCCTGCAGGGCCGCATGACTCTCTGCCTGGAAATCGTATCCATCAATAATCAGACACACAGGCTTATAGATATTCTGCTCCACCAGATCATCGAGTCTTTCTTCAAGCTTGACCTGATTGAAGTTAGTCTCCTTGAAGGTCATGATCATCCGATTCGGCATGATCTCGGCAACGGTAGTCTGAAAGCTGTCACTTTTCTCATCGGCTGCCATCAATGCCAGGATATCATCATACCAGGCCCGGGTCTTGTCAAAACTCTCACCGATAGAGACATGCAGCACTTTATCGCCCCAGAGCATCGAATCAAGAGCAATCTGCACCAGAATGGCTGTCTTACCAAGACCGGCACGGGCCACAACCAGCCCCATGCCAGCGCCCTTTTCCTTTACCTTCTTTTCAAGTCCCAGAATACGCAAGGGATTTTTCATTACCAGGTTTTTTTTCGCCATGGCCGTGTACCTCTTTTATCTATTCATGTGCTTCGCCCACAAAGGACGATCTACCGGGTATGGAACCCATACCCGGAACAAAACAACTTTTCATGCGGAAATAAAAAATTAGGCGTTCTTCTTTTCGCTCTGATATTTCTTGATCAGCTCGTCATTGACCAGCTTTGGCACCTGTTTAAAGGCGGAAAATTCCATGGTGAACTCGGCCTTTCCCTGGGTCAGAGAACGCAGGGTGGTTGAATAGCCAAACATCTCGGACAAAGGCACATCGGCCTCAACCACGGTGTAGTTACCCTCTTCCATGGTTCCAATGATCATACCACGCCGCTGATTGATACTGCCCATGATCGAGCCCTGGAACTCGGTGGGGCCTTCGACGGAAACCTTCATGATCGGTTCCATGATCACAGGCTTGGCCTTCATATAACCATCCTTGAAGGCGCCGATGGCTGCCAGCTGAAAGGCCACATCCGAGGAGTCAACCGCATGAAAGGCACCGTCATTGATAACACAACGCACACCGGTAACCCCTGAACCGCAGAGCGA
>DCUN01000184.1 GCA_002327225.1 Desulfobulbaceae bacterium UBA2213 | reverse complement strand
CTCGGCTTCCAGGAGATCCGCAACATTATCCTGAGCCAGGCAATATTTAACTCTTTCCGAAAATTCAGAGAGATCAATAAACAAGACATTGACGCCCTGTGGCAACACTCTTTAACCTGCGGGCTTGCAGCCAAGATTATCGCGACATACTCCACAGGATATTCACCAAGCCAACTCTTCATCGCCGGACTCATCCACGATATAGGAAAACTTACCTTGCTCATGAGTTTTCCCACTTACTACACCCCTATGCCGGAAGGATCTGAACACCCGCAGCCTTCTCTCTCCTCTGAAGAAGAGAAGCTATTTGGAATCAGCCATGGCAATGTCGGCGCACTTCTGCTTAATCGCTGGCTCTTTCCTGAACAGCTCTGTGCCTCCACCGGGTATCACCATCACCCCGAAACAGCTCCTCCCGACAATGCCGCCTTCCCGCTGATCGTCCAAATGGCCGATATTCTCAGCCACACTGTTCTTAGCAAAAAAGCGATGAATGGCCTGGAAATCCTGGATCTCATCAACAATCTCACCCCTGAAAGCACTCTTTTATGGAGCCGTTACAATTTCCACTGGCAAGAGGAAGATATCGAATTGTGGTTGACCGATCTGCGAACAGACCTCGCAGATGGATCCCTTCTCGATCTCTTCAACGACTGAGCATACAAAGCAGCTGAACCCACTATGAAAATCCCCCATATTAAACAAACACTCCGCAGCACCCGGCGACTGGCTGAGATTCTGAAAGTCTTGTCCAAGTTCGGTTTCAGGGAGGTTATTGTTGACTTGGGATTTGATACCTGGCTGCCCGGCATCAAAAAAGAAGAAAAGACAGACCGCCCCAATCAGGAGGCGACAACACTCTCCAGGCCGGTACGAATGCGGATGGTTTTGGAAGAGCTGGGGCCCACCTTTATCAAGCTGGGCCAGCTCCTGTCCACCAGACCTGATCTGGTCCCGGCGGAATGGGCTGAAGAGTTCAAACAACTCCAGGATAACTGCCCACAAGTACCCTATAGTGAGATTCAAAAGGTCCTGGCTGACGAGTTTCCCGGCCGCCTCACCCTTCTCTTCTCCTCTATCGAAGAAAAAGCGCTGGCCGCGGCCTCCATGGCTCAGGTGCATCGAGCCAGGATGGTGAATGGCAGCGAGGTGGTGATCAAGGTCCTTCGCCCTGAAAATCGACAACTGATCGAAGAAGATATGGCCCTCATGGAAGGCATGGCCCAGTTCGTCGAACACTATTTTTCCAACCTTGGCTACAGTCCGGTAGCCGTGGCCAAGGAGTTTGCGCGGGAACTGTCCAAAGAAGTCAACCTGATCCACGAAGGACAATCTACGGAACGGCTGCGCCGTTATTTTCAGGACGATCCCAACATCTCCTTTCCCAAGGTCTATTGGGAGGCAAGTACCAGAAATGTCCTGACCCTGGAAGAGATCCATGGCCGGCTGCTCTCTACCGTCAGCCCTGAGCACCTAGGCGCTGACGCACGCAGGGCTATTGTCGCCGCCGGCACTGACGCCATTTTTAAACAGTGCCTGCGTTTTGGTTTTTTTCATGCTGACCCCCATCCAGGGAATATTTTTCTGCTGCCAGGCAACAAGCTCTGTTTCATTGATTGCGGCATGACAGGACAACTGGACAAAAAGACAACCGACCACCTGATCGATCTGGTTGCCGGGGTGATGAAAGGAGATGTCGACAGACTGTGCCGGGTAGCGATCGAACTGACTGATATTGATCCGGCACTCACCGACCGGCGTGATTTTCGTTCCGACCTGCAACAATTCGTAACTCACTTTCAGGAATCCGACCTGAGGCACCTGGATATCACCAGATTACTGGCAGATTTTTTTGCCATGCTCCAGCGTTATCAGGTCCACTGCCCAAGCGACCTGATCTTTCTGATCAAGGCTCTGACCACCATTGAAGCGGTGGCTGAACAGTTCGACCCTGAATTTGATGTCCTCGCCCATGTTGAGCCACAGATCCGAGAGGTTGTCACCAATCGCTATGGTTTTGCGGCCATCCGTCAGCGGATGGAAAAAAGTATGACGGGCTATCTCGATCTCCTGGAAAACATGCCTCAGGAGATTCAACGCTTCCTTGATCAGTTCCGACACAGCCAGTTTACCCTGAATCTGGAGATAAAACGTATTGATCATCTGGCGGAGAAAATGGATTCTTCCAGCCGCCTCACAGGGATCTCAATGATAATCTCGGCGCTGATCGTCGGGTCCTCCATCCTGATCCTGGCAGATCGCATATCCGGCTCTCCAGGATTCTTAGGCACCCTTGGCATCATAGGACTAGTGATGGCGGGAATCTATTCCGCAGGTTTTGTCGCCGCCTTCCTCTGGCCCAAGAAACAGCATAAATAAATTACGAATTACGAATTACGAATGTTTTAATTCGTAATTTTTACTTCATCGAAGCAGCCATCTGCTCACAGATAGCAAGAAACGACCCCACCTCCAGACTGGCCTGACCGACAAAGAGTCCAGCGAGTTCCGGTACATCTATATACTCTTTTACATTCTCTGGCTCAAGAGAACCGCCATAAACCACCGGCCTGCCCGGCTGGATGCTGGAGATAATACCTGCGGTTTCCGCGGCGATTTTCGGTGACTCCGGAATCCTGACTACCGTGGCCTCCACCGGGCCATAGGCAATAATCATCTCCTTGCTGTCACTGCCATTCAAGGCCAGAAGCTGAGACCTGGCATAGGGCCGATCCACGCAGATGATAGGAGTCAGTCCCGCATCCACCGCCTCGCCCATCTTTCTGGCGACATCCTGATCTGTCTCATGAAAATAATGCCTCCTTTCAGAATGGCCGATAATCACATACTCAACCAAATCCTTGACCATATCAGCAGCCACCGCCCCGGTATAAGAACCCTTGGGAAAGGGTGAGATATCCTGGGCAGCCAGGGACAGATTTTCAAGGCCCAAGGCCTTCACATACTGAGACAGAGACTGCAGGCAGATAAAAGACGGGGCAATGATGACCGTAAGCCCCTTCACCGGACGATACCCTCTGGCAAATTCAGCAAACCAGTTTCTGGCCTCGTCAGCCCCCTTATTACACTTCCAGTTTCCAATCACATATTTTTCCACAATCACACCCTCTTCCCTGGAAAAATTCAAAGGGCCGTAAAGGACAGCATTTTCTGTTTCTTCCTTTACGGCCCTCTGTGCCATCACCCTTGTAAAATCAGGGTTATTTTCAACCGACATCCTTGCTATGAATCTCTGCCATAATCAGCTTTCTCATCACTTCTTCACTCAGCCCGCCAATACTGATCTGCTTTCGACGTGACTGCTGACCTTTATGGATAACAATCTCCTGACGGGCGACCTTAAAAAAAGAAGAAAAAAAAGCGATGAGCGCCTTGTTCGCCGCATCATCAACGGGTGGTGCGGCAAGGGCCAGCTTAAGGGCCTTGTCATGAATGCAGACCAAACCATTACGGGAAGACCTGGGCTGGACATAGACAGCAAGGAGCAATCTCCCATCCGGTAAGCGAGACAAAAAGGGCATGCGTCTCAGCAAGCAGAGAGTTGCCCCTTGAAATTAAATTCTCTCGTCATTTTCATTGTCCTCCTTTGCTTCATCACCCCCAAAAACAGACAGAAGATCTGCCTCCGCGTCTGAATGTGGCAAGACGCCAGAATCACTATTGAGCGCCGCAAGGTCTTCGGAAGAAAGTGAACCATCTTCGAGAATTTGAATCTTTTGGAAGAGATCATCATTCCCTTGTTCTGAAGTGTGTTCATCCTCTCCGGCAGGAAAGATATCCAGATTCTGCAGATACGACTCAAGGATCGCACGTACAGTCTTACGCACCTCATCACGCTTCTTTTGCAGTGCCTCAATCTCTCCAGGCAATCGAGAAAGTTCGTCATATGCTGCCTGACGCATCTGTTCTACCTCGGCCCTGGCCTCATCAAGAAGCTGCTCCGCCTGCTGGCGGCTCTTCTCCTTCATCGAGTCGCAAAACTGTTGCGCTGCGGCCAGCGTTGACCTGAAATCAACCTCGTCCTTTTTTGCATCTCGCTGCTGCTCTTCCATAAGCTCAATCTTGCGCCCCAAGGCCTCTTTTTCTGCCATTTCCTGCAAAAGGGCCTCTTCCGCCTCATGAACCCTGGACTCGGCGCGACTCAGCGCTTCTTCCTGCCCCTGTGCTTCCTGCTCAAGGCTGGCGACCCTGGCCCGCAGCCCATCCGCTTCCTTGATCGATACAGCAAGCATCTGTTCCGTGGTCAATCCGGCCCGCCTCAGCTCTTCGGCCATTTTTCGAGACTCAGCGATACTGGCCTCCAGGGAGATCTTCTCTTGTTCAAGATCTTCTCTTTCCTCATGAAAGACCTGAAGATCATCAACATGGAGCCGACAACGTTCCTGCAATTCAAAAAACTCATCGGCGAGTATATCCAGATAGGCCGTGACCTCAACAGGGTCATATCCTCTGAATTTAATTTGAAATTCCTGATCTTTGATAATCTGTGGCGTTGTGGACATAAGACTCCTCTCTATCCTGTGCGAATTAACAGTTAATTTTGTTGTGTGCCAGACCTCAACCCATTGCCCCGGCCATCTGTTTCAGGGTGGGAACCAGAAAACTCTGTAAAAACATTATCCCCATAATGAGAATCATGGGAGAAAAATCAATCCCCCCCATACTGATTGGAATCCAGCGCCGGATTCGACTCAGCAAGGGCTCGGTGACCTCAAACAAAAAACGGACGACAGGATTATACGGGTCGGCATTGACCCAGGAGATAACCGCCCGACCGATCACAATCCACATATACGCCTGAAGCAGAAAATCAAGCACCCCGGCCAGGGACATCATAAAATTTTTCAGCACAAACATTTTTCGCACTCCTTTCTATGGAACGATTGAGCTATTCAAAGGTCATTCACCCTCTTTTCTGTTCCCCGTAACCTGATCAAGCCACCTTACTCCCCGCCGGCACCAGATCGCTCACACTAGTCAACACCAGACGTTTTTTGCCATCAACTACGCTCTTGGCTGCCAGAACCATGCCCTGCGACTGAACCCCCATTATCTCGACCGGCTGCAGATTGGCCACAATCAACACCTGACGCCCGATCAATTCTTCAGGCACGTAATATTCGGCTATTCCGGCAACAATGGAACGTGTGTCCGGGGCCTTGACCGTCAGCTTGAGCAGCCTGTCTGATTTTTCAATACGCTCCGCATGCACCACCTCTGCCACTCGCAGATCGATCTGCTGGAACTGCTCAAATCCAATCACCCCAATTTCCGTAACCGCCGTCTTCTTTTTTTCTTTTTTATGACTGGTTTTTTGGGCCGGGGTGCCGCTTCCCCCAGGAGCATCACCCTTTTTATCGGGTTTGTCCATGCGCGGAAACAACGGCTCTGTTACCTGTAATCTGCTACCGGCAGAGCTCAATCCCCAGTGTGCCCCTTGAGGAAAATTACTGATCCGTGGATCATCGACTCTCATTCCCAAACCTACCGCCATCTTTTCACTGGTCTGAGGCATCACCGGACGCAGCACAAGGGCCAGCAGACGCAGACATTCCGCCAGAGTATAAAGCACTGTGTGCAGGCGCGTTTGCTGGGCCGGATCCTTGGCCAGGACCCAGGGTTCACTGACGACAATATATTTATTGGCATGGCTGATCAGGTCCCAGACACTCTGCAAGGCGCGATGAAACTGGAATCGCCCCATCTCCTCATGATAGTGGGCCAGCATCTGCACGGCCGTCTGCTGCAGCGACTCATCGGCCTCCTGCCGCTCACCGGCGACCGGCACCGTAGAATCTGTATATTTTTCCAGCATAGCCATGGAACGACTGAAGAGATTGCCCAGGTCATTGGCCAGATCAGAATTCTTACGAGCCACAATTTTATCGCTGGTAAACGAGGAATCAAGGCCAAAAGACATCTCCCGCAGGAGAAAATAGCGCACCGTATCCACACCGTATTCCGCCACCAGCTCCGCCGGACGCACAACATTGCCGATAGACTTTGACATCTTGGTTTCACCCACATTCCAGTAGCCATGGACATGGAGGTGCTGATACAGCGGCAGCCCCATGGCAAGCAGCATGGTGGGCCAGTAGATGGCATGGGGCTTGAGGATATCTTTGGCGATCACATGCTCGGCTACCGCCCAATATGTATGAAACGACTCGCCGTCAGGATAACCAATTCCGCTGAGATAATTGATAAGAGCATCAAACCAGACATAGGTGACAAAACTCTGATCAAAGGGCAGGGGAATTCCCCAGGTCAGCCTTGAGGTGGGCCGGGAGATGCAGAGATCCTCCAGGGGCTCACTGAGAAAAGAGAGAACCTCGTTTTTATAGCGTTCAGGGGTGATAAAGTCGGGATTCGCATGGATGTGATCGATCAACTGTTGTTGATACCTGGACATGCGGAAGAAATAATTCTGTTCGGTAATCTGTTCCGGCGCTTGCAGGTGGTCGGGACAGTTGCCGTCTACCAGTTCCTTTTCGGTCAGAAAACGCTCACACCCCTTGCAGTAGAGTCCTGAATATTCTCCGAAATAGATATCCCCCTGGTCATACACCTGCTGCAGGATGCGCTGGACTGTCTTGATATGCGCCACGTCCGTGGTGCGGATAAAGGTATCAGGGATGATATGAAGCTGTGGCCAGCTCTCCCTGTACATGGCGCTGATCCGGTCCGCATACTCAGCGGGCGACACCTGCTCTTGTTTTGCCGCCTCAGCGATCTTGTCACCATGCTCATCGGTGCCCGTCTGAAAGCGGACGTCCTCACCGCATAATCGGCGAAACCGGCTGTAGACATCGGCCACAATCGTGGTATAGGCATGCCCCAGATGCGGCTGGGCATTCACATAATAAATCGGGGTTGTAATATAGGTTGTCATCACTCACATCGTCGCATACAACAAGAAATTATCGCCTCGTCCAGAGACGCGGAGGCATAGAGAACATCATTCTCCGCGTATCCGCATCTCTGCGCGAGATCAGCCTTTTACTTCTTTTCCTTCTTGCCGCTCTCCTCAACCTTTACCGGCTCAAAGTCCTGCCACTGCTCTTTGCTCAAGAGATGATTTTCCCCTTGACTGTCACTGACCAGGATCGTTTGCTGTAAAGGATTCTGCCGTTTCACCTGAAACTGTTCCTCCCCAACCGTGATCCGCTTGCCGGGCTTGGGCATCCCTTTTCTCTCCCGGCGATAGGTGGAATATTCATAGGTCAAACAACAAAGCAGACGATTACAAACTCCGGATATCTTGGCCGGGTTCAGGGGCAGATCCTGCTCTTTGGCCATCTTGATCGACACTGAATCAAACGTATCCATAAAAACAGAACAGCACAACTCCCGACCACAAGTGCCAAGGCCGCCAATCATCTTGGTTTCATGACGTACACCGACCTGCCTCATCTCCACCCTGGTATGAAACTCCAGGACCAGATCTTTTACCAGATCCCTGAAATCGATCCGATTATTGGCAGTAAAATAAAAGACAATCTTACTGCCATTAAAATAACGCTCGGACCGCACGAGGTGCATGGACAACTTATGCTGAGATATGAGTATCTTACAAGAGATAAAGGCCGCCTCTTCCCAGGATGAGATGTTTTTATACCTGCCGATCTCTTCCTGATTTGCCCGTTTCAACAGGACATGCGTTGCCCGGCGCTTTTGTCCGCAGCTATGATAGCCAGGAGCTCTACTGACAATGATGGCCGGTTCAGCGCCATGATCCGTTTTGACAATCACCACCTCTCGGGCCTTCAGGTCGGGCAGCTCTGACGATGCCGTAAACTCCTGCCCTTTCTCCCGAAAACAGATTCGGTAGAAGAAGATCTGTTGCTCCTCAGCCTGCACCTGCTCCACTGATTTCTTGTCCTGCTGTTCAGACATAAATAAAATTGATTTTAAATTGTTAACGGTTTATTTCTGCAACTGAAAAAGAAGCACCTCACACACCAGGGTACGGTTACAGTTACGAGCAAGTTCTTTTTCAGCCCTGCCTACAGCGTCCAGCTTATCAAAAAGTTGACTGGAACTCCAGGATTTCTGCTTGTTTTCTCGCCGGCCCTCATCCCTGGCCACCTGCTCATGATCCACATGACCCAGGGAACCCGCAACCAGCATATCTCTCAGCCAGATGCGCACGAGGCCAAAAAGCGGGAGCAGCTCTTCCTTCAAGGCCGCCATCGTCTCAGCCGCCTGCAGCAACATGCCCACATCCCTGCTGCCGTCTATCCCGGGATCAGAGAGCAGGGCCACCAGCTCCCGCCAGAGGGCAACCATCTCGCTTCTGTAGAAGAGCAGGGCCTGACCGGGACAGCCCTCAGAGAGCCGGGCCAGGAGCCGGGCAGTGTCAAGTTCCAGCTCGGGCTTCTCACGCAACAGCACCTGAATAGTCTCTTCCTGCCCGAGGTTGAAAAAGGGAATCACCTGACACCTGGAGCTGATCGTGGTCAAGACATCCCGAGACGCTGCCGCCGTCAGGATGAGCAGATTATTCTCCGGCGGCTCCTCCAGAATCTTCAGCAGACTATTTGCCGCCTCCGCCCGCATGGTATGGATATCCTCCAGCAGCACCACCCGAACTCTCGACTCATAGGGCGGATAGGAAAGCGACTGGATCATCTCCCGGATACGGTCGATCTTGATCGTCCCTTTTTCCGGACTGATGACCAGAAAATCAGGATGATTTCCCGAGCTGTATTTCCGGCAGGAAGAACAATGGCCGCAGGCATCCAGGTAAGCGGAGCGAAGCGAAGACTCCGGGCTCTGACGTTGCTGACAGTTCACTGCCGTGGCCAGACTTCTGGCAAACAGCTGTTTGCCCACCCCGTCCGGTCCCCGAAAGAGATAGGCATGGGCCAACTGCTCAGATACCAAGGCACGACCCAGAAGAGTTTTGGCCTTCTCCTGACCTACAAGACGGGAAAAAGAAGGAGTCAATTGTCTATGCTGGATACCCATTCTTTTATCTATTTCCTGTGTTCCTGACCTGGTTCAAGGATACCTTTTGTGTTACTGGTCAGGTATATTGTTATCGGCAAGACGCCAGTCCAAGAAACAGCCGGAAAAGATTGGCTGTTTCTTGGAAGCGGCATAAGATGCCGTAAATGATACGAGCAAGAAAAAACCCTTGCCTGTTTCATAACGGCATCTAAAAAAGCGTCTGCTGACGCACCGGTGTCTGCCCAGGACTCCTTTTTATCGCTCGCTCTGCCTCTTCAACTGCTTCTTCTTCCTGCAACTCAAAAGGCCCGAGGTAGAGATATCTTTCCAACGAACGCTGATACTCGGTCCACTGCAGACCCGGATCCTTCATCTTCTTACGCAACTGCTCCATCAGGTTCATCTTGGCATCCAGGTCATCGACAAAGCTGAGGAGAAAGGCCTCAATGGTCATGGGCACAGTGGGTGAACCAAACTCCTGACGCCCATGATGACTGAGGATCAGATGTTGCAACTGGGTGAGAAGCTCCGGCGGAAAGTCCTTGATGGTGGCCGCAGCCGCAGCCACCATCTCACTGCCCATGACCAGATGCCCCTTCAGCCTCCCCTGGGCGGTATAGTCAATTACGGCCAGATCCATCACCAACTCTTCTACCTTGCCGACATCATGGAGCAGGGCCCCGGCCAGGAGCAGAGAGCGATCCACCCCGGAATAGTGGGTGGCCAACTGGTCGGCAATCCTGGCCACAGAGAGAGAATGCTCCAGCAGACCGCCTACATAGGCGTGATGAATCCCTTTTGCCGCCGGCGCCTCCTGAAAACGCTGCCACAAAGGCTCTTTCTTGAAAAAGAAGGCCAGCAGTTTTTTCAGGAATGGATTTTTCACAGAGGCAACAAGGGCCTGCAGATCCCTGGCCAGCGCCTCCCGATCCTGATCACAGACCAGGAGGAAGTCTGCGAGGTCAACTTCATTGCGCTCAACTCCACGGACCGCATCGATTTTGAGCTGCAACTTATTCTGATAGGTCGAGACCTGCCCGCTCAGCTGGACAAACTGCCCCACCTGACACACTCTCTGCACCGCGTCGTCCAGATCCCAGATCGGCCCCCCGATCTCCCCACTCCTGTCTGCGATCTCCAGGATCAGATAGGGTTTTCCAGCCCTGGTCTCGGCCAGACGCGCCGTCTTGACCAGAAAAACATCGTCCAGCCGGTCGCCCTCTTTGAGCTGATCTACAAACTGTGTCTTGTGCATGAGAGACTCTCATAACTTTATTGTGGGATTTTGGTCGTTATCTGCCAGAACATTTATACCTTTGCGGCTAGGATCACCGGCTGACGTAGGCTGCCAGATGATCACCGGCTGATGTAGGCTGCCAGATAATCACCGGCTGATGTAGGCTGCCAGACGCCACACCAAGAAACAGCGGTAAAGATTGCTGTTTCTTGCATGCGGCATAAGAGGCCGTAAGCTCTACAAGCAACAAAAAGCCGTTGCTCGTAGAGCAAACGGCCTCTAAACATTAAAACGAAACAACAGGCAGTCACCGTCTGCCACCACATATTCTTTCCCTTCAGAGCGCATCAAGCCTTTTTCCTTGGCCACAGCCTCGCTCCCGCAGGCAATATAATCCTCATAGGCAATGGTCTCGGCCCGGATAAAGCCGCGCTCGAAATCAGAGTGGATCTTGCCGGCCGCCCCTGGTGCCTTGGTGCCCTTGGAAATAGTCCAGGCCCTGGTCTCTTTCTCACCCACCGTATAAAAGGTGATCAGCCCCAGGAGCTCATAGCCCGCCTTGATCAAGCGGTTCAATCCCGGCTCGCTCATCCCCATATCGGCCAGAAATTCCTGTTGTTCCTCGGGCGACAACTGACTCAGTTCCTGCTCGATATTACCGGATATAATGATCACGGACGCCCCCTCACGGCGGGCAGCCTCTTCCAACGTACGCACGAGGGCATTGCCCTGCAGCGCGTCTTCTTCGGCCACATTGGCCACATAGAGCACCGGCTTGGTGGTCAGAAGACAGAGGTCACGCAGCAGATCGCGCTCCAGATCTCCATCGGCCACCACGCTGCGGGCCGGTTGTCCACTATCGAGTGCCGCCTGCAGTTTCTCCAGGAATACGGCCTGGGCCTTGAAGACCTTGTCCCCTGACTTGGCCTGACTGAGAGTCTTCTTCAACCGTTTATCGACGGTATCCAGATCGGCCAGGATCAGCTCCATGTTGATAATCTCTCGATCACGCTCCGCATCAATGGAACCGTCAACGTGGACAACATTCTCGTCCTCAAAACAGCGCACCACATGGATAATGGCATCCACCTGTCTGATATGACCGAGAAACTGGTTGCCCAGCCCCTCACCCTGGCTGGCCCCTTTGACCAGTCCGGCAATGTCGACGAACTCCATCTGGGTTGCAATCTTGCTTTTGGTTTTAGCAAGAGCCGCCAATGCATCCAGGCGGGAATCAGGCATGGCCACAATCCCCACATTGGGCTCAATGGTAC
>DCUN01000135.1:5278-6906 GCA_002327225.1 Desulfobulbaceae bacterium UBA2213 | reverse complement strand
CTCCTTCGATGCTGCTTCCTTGGGGCTCAGATGGCAGTCCCAACAGTATGGATTTACAGCGGCATAGGTATGGCAATTATCACAGAACTTCTCTTTATTGCTATGGCACTTCATACACGCCATCTGCAGGCCTTTGCGGTAATCCTTCCCTTCAACGGTGACAACCCCGCGACCTCCGTCACGCAAGACATTATCCCGCCACGTATTCAAGAGCTGCATATGATTGGCCCGCATATATTCAACAGACTCTACACATTTTTTTTCTCCACCTGGTGGCATCTCAGGTTTTGGCAGGGTAGCCGCCTTAAACCCATTGAACCAGATAGGGAAAGTCACAAAGAGGACAAAAATAATCAGTCCTGGTATGATTGTTCCTTTATTATACATTATACTGTTTCCTCCGTACTGGTCCGGTTTAAACTAAGGTCCTGAGACCCTCGTCAAGTTCTTGTCGATTTTCACCATCCATCACCAGGGCATTACCAACAAGCTCAGAGACACCGCACACAGCACAGCCCGGGTTCCAGTAATTCATGAGCGAGGTCAGGGTGGCGCGGTCAATGGCACACACGCAGGAAAGGGTGTTGACATCATGTTTGTCGATCACATGTTTCACCGCATTGGCACGCGGCAGTCCGGATCGCATCCTGAGCTCCATGATCTCATCAGTGTTCAGACCGGTGCCGGAGCCACAACAGAAGGTCTGCTCACGAATGGTATTCTCCGGCATCTCCACCCAGTTGTCAACGACATGATCCAGGATATAGCGGGGTTCATCCATAAGTCCCATGCCTCGCGACGTATTACAGGAATCATGGAAGGTCGCCTTGACATGGGCATTCCGGCTCTTATCAAGTTTCAACTTGTTGTTCTTGATAAGATCTGCTGTAAACTCACTGATATGTACCATCTTGGTGGAAGCAGCATTGTTGAATGTTGTCCCGGTAATGGAGGATTTCGGCACCTCCAGGAAATCAGCAGGACCATTCATGGTATCCATATATTGATGGATAACGCGCCACATATGACCACATTCACCACCGATGATATACTTTACACCCAGACGCTTGGCCTCGGCGTACATCTTGCCGTTGAGTTTCTTCATCAACTCGTTNNTTGGTGAAGAGGCCGAAGTTTCCGCCCTCAGAGGCATAGGTTGACCAGGTATAGTCGAGTCCGATATGCTCAAAGAGCAGCAGATAGCCCATAGCCGTATAAAGACCGGGTTCGGCAAAGACATCAGCGGAAGGGGTGATAAAGAGGACCTCCGCCCCCTTGCGGTTAAAGGAGTGATTGATCTTTACCCCTGTAAGATTCTCGACATCCTCGGCCAGGAAATCAACATTGTCCTTGAAGGTGTGAGGCTGCAAGCCCATATGATTACCGGTACGATTGGAGTTTGAGGCCGGCTCCAGGATCCAGTTGATCCCGACACCCACCAGATGCAGCAGTTCGCGGAGCATCATGGTGACCTCGGCGGTGTCAATCCCGTAAGGACAGAAGACCGAACACCGGCGACACTCGGTGCACTGGTAGGAGTACATGAACCACTCCTTGAGCACCCCGACGGTCATCTCCCGGGCACCAGCCATTTTACCCAGCAGCTTGCCGCCAAGGGTAAAGTCATT
>DCUN01000135.1:0-5240 GCA_002327225.1 Desulfobulbaceae bacterium UBA2213 | reverse complement strand
ACGCAGCAATCCATAAAGATTTTCAACGAGCGGAATTTATCCAGACGCTCTTTCAGACCCTTGAGGATGATTTCCTTCCAGTCTTCAGGGAGTTTCCAGTCATCCTCATCCGGTGACCACTCACGGGCATTGGGGAAATGCAGCCCTTTCTGGCTGTTCAGGTATTCAACCTTTTCCTGTTTGGCCGGATAGGCAAAATTACCCGGTTTAAAAATCGCAGGAACATCCATCCACTCCTTGGTAGGCACTGCTCCTGTTGCCAAGGATGGCCCCTGCACTACGCTTTTCGATAATTGTTCTAATTTTGGAACTGCCATCGTTATGTATCCTTATACGCTAGTTTTGGGCGTGGGCAATATCACGCTTCGTCCTTTGTGGCTGACAACTCTTTCTCAACCGGAAGACCCGCATCCACCATAAACTCTCTGAACTCATCTTCATACCCGGCATAGGAATGGGGCTTGATCTCGGGATCATTCCAGGGGTTGATGTGCCGTTTTGCCCGACTGTTATTGGCCATATTCCTGGTGGGACTCATGAAGACGCCGCCCATATGCATCAATTTACTGAAGGGGAAATAGGCAAGCAGAACTGAGACCAGAAAGAGATGGATATAAAAGATGGTCCCGATCTTGGCGCCGATCACCGGAGAGAAGGTCACCAGGCCCATGGCCAGGTTCTTGATATTGATGATATCGATATCAGTGCGCAGAAAATAGCGCATCAGGATACCGGTCAGACCGATACCAAAGATCAGCACCAGCGGGAAGTAATCGTTATTCAGTGAGATATAACGGACATGACAGTTGACAAGGCGCCGTCCGAAAAGAAGGAGAAGACCACCCAGAAGCGCTACACTGGAGAGATAGAGGGTAGGCGCCCCAATCTGCAGCATGGAATCGACTCTTTCAATGGCGGAGAGCCAGAAAGGAATCGGCTCAACAAAGAGGCGCATATGCCTGATCACGATCACCAGGAAGGAGTAATGAAAAAGCAGGGCAAAAAGCCACAGCCATTTGGATGATTCGTATGTAATCTTAGGCCCGTTATGGATCTCTGACTTAGTATTACGAAACAGGGATCTGAAGAGAAAAATCTCCAGAAACATACGAGCCACGACTTCAGAGGTCTTGGTAGGACAGTCAAGCTTATCCTGTTTGATGAAATCCAGGGACACCGCCTGCCCACAGGTGGTTGGGATGGAAAAAGGGACAGGGGACTTTGCCCATTGGGTGATCCTGTAAACAAAACCACCGATAAAGAGCATTATTGCCAGATAGGGTATGGCAACACCAAACAAGTATTGCATGCCCGGTATCTGGGATCCTAGCCCTGCAATCAACACCAGAGCAATGACTGCCAGGAATGAGAAGGCGTACTTCATTTCTTACCTCGCTTCAAGTTGAACAGTGTTGGAAACTGCCCGGAACTTCCCTTCCGGTCCAGCGCCCAGTTAATGGCCCTCAACAGTCGTAAGAGACTGCTGAATATTAGTTTTCAGCAACGTAGTCGAATTACTCGGACATTTGCTGTCAGTAAGAATATACGTGCCGGTCTTTATTTCCTGGATCCGTACCTGGTACAAGCGCTCCCGGCATTGCATGTACAGGTCAAAGGCGGCAAGCACGGCAAGATCCACCGCAAACTCAAAATCATAGAGATCAGCAACGAGATGACGTCTCTCCTTGTCATTCGCCAGGATCTCACGGGTGATATGCTTGACCGCATGGATCGGCCCCACCGCCACCGAGGCTGCAAATTCCTGAATGGCGCGAATGCGCATAATCTGCTCCAGGGGGGCGACAAACTCTTTGGGGTCAGCATTCCTGGCCAGCAGACCGAATAAGGCATCCAGGGCCTCTCGGGTATTGCCGCCGACTGGATTGGCAAATTTATCCTTTTCTTTTATAAAAAAGGAGGATGACTTATAGGTGGACAAGGTGTAATCAACCCACCTGTCAACAATCTTTTCCCTATAATTCCTGAAAGCCTCATCAAGTTTCATTCATCACCAGCCATTCACCAATCGCAGATCTTATACCACCCATTAAATGAATAATCATTCATAAGCGACGAGCTTTATCACTTTTTTTTCTGTTAATCAACAACTTTTTAGCAGGCTACCGCTTATCTCCACCTTCCGTGTCCACAAGCACTCGGGTAGCCTCACCAATATCTCCACCTTCCATGTCCACAAGCACTCGGGTAGCCTCACCGATATAGGGATCATCCTTCACTTCCTCCAGCCATTTCTGCCGATCATCTCCTTTCTTGGCACCTTTTTTCGCTTCCTCATCCATCTCTTCCATCTGATCGGCTCGATATTTTCGATAATGGGCGCCTATGTTCTTTCTGGCCTGGCCTGCCTCTTCACGCTTCTTCTTCATATCACTCAATTGAAGAGACACCGTACTTTCCTTGCTGCGTTCTTCAGCTTTTTTTGCCTCATCAGCAATGGCCTGCAAGCCAGGCTCGGACTCAACCCTTCGCTGGCTGGTCGCAATCAATCGATCAAGATCCATCTTTTTGCCGCCATACCTGACAAAGGGAATTGGCTCCACCTGATCCCAGGGGAGAGAGTAATCACTATACTGTTCACCTGATTTCAGATATTGGAACAGACTCGGCAGCACGATATCCGACTCCACGCCCTTATATTGAGTTGACCCGCCAGTCACCCGGTAAAATTTCTGAATAGTTACTTTGAGCGCCCCCAAGTCATCATAGGTGCGCAAAAGGGTGGCAGAGATGTTTTCATTCATATTCACCAGGGTCTGCACCGTTCCCTTGCCATGGGTGTGCCTGCCTCCGATGATCACCGCCCGTTCGTAGTCCTGCAGGGCCGCCGCCACAATCTCCGAGGCAGAGGCGGAAAACTGATTCACCAGAACCACCAGTGGACCATCGTACACAATCTTCGGATCTTCATCGCTGAGAATCCGCTGGACACCAGAACTGTTTTTTACCTGCACAATGGGCCCAAGCTTGATAAAAAGCCCAGCAATATCAACTGCATCAACCAGAGATCCGCCCCCATTGTTGCGCAGGTCAAGAATCAGACCACGAAACCCAGTCTTCTTCAGATCAATGATGGCCGCCCTTGTGTCATCCGTACAATTTCTGCCGCCCCCTCCATTCTTTGTCCCTTCAAAATCACGATAAAAACTGGGGATCATGATATAGCCGACCTTCTTTCCATCCGGCCCATCAAGAAGCGCCGATTTGACAAAAGTCTCTTCAATCTGAACCACATCACGAATCAGAGAGATCACCACCTTCACCCCGTCCGGCTTTTTCACCGTCAGATGCACTTCAGTACCCTTGGGGCCCCTGATCAATCGGACGGCATCTCGCAGGCGCATATCAGTAACTTCGACGGGCTCACCATCTTTCTGGGCCACCTCAAGAATGATGTCTTCCGCCTCAAGATGTCCTTCCTTGGCCGAAGCGCTTCCCGGAATAATAGACATCACCTTGATATATCCATCCTCCTCCCGCAGCACCGCACCAATCCCTTCAAGACTGCCGCGCATATGGATATCAAAATCCTCCTTATTGTCAGGTGGCATATAATTGGTATGCGGATCAAAGGCCCTTGCTACCGCATCAAAATAACGATCGAAATGATCCTGCACCGTCTCCTGATGCAGGCGGTGAAAGAGCTCTTTATTCTGTTTGGCCACCCTTTCTCTCGCCTCCTTCCACAGAAGGTCATCGCTTTTCTTTTCCTTTTCCTTTGCCTTCTGCTGATCATCAAGCGCATCAAGATACCTGGAAATAATCTGTTCTTTCAGAATCTTACGCCAATAGTCCCGTAAGCCATGCAGATCGGTGGCATAGGTCAATTTTTCCGGATCCGTCTCATACGACTCTGCCTGCTTCACGTCAATCTCGGCCACCAGAATCTCGGCGACCATCTTTTCAACCTGCTGAATTCGGATATTGAGAAGGTCAAAGCCTTTCTGCGGTAAAGCCTCATTGCCACGCCGCAACTCATCATCAATCAACTGGGCATACGTGGTCAGGACATCGACATCCTGCTGCAGCAGAAATCGCTTCTGAAAATCAAGCTGTTTCAGATACAGATCATAGGCATCGCGACTCAGGGAATCATTCACCTGTTTATCGCTGAAATGCATGCCCGGTAATTGTTTGCTGATCATATAGCCAATCATTCTGTTTCTTCCAATGTCAACAGCTGTGACCGGCCCATTGGCCAATCCCGCAGCCAGGGAGGAAAAAAACAGAAAAGACGAGAGAAAAAAGCAGAAAAAAACTGATGAACGATTTTTCATATAATTGCATCCGATAAAAGGGAAAATGGGTTACGCATCCAGGAATCAATGCTACACTGGTATGATAAACTTTAAAAATGTACCAGAATCCACCAACAAAGACCACGAGAAAGACAGATACAATGAAAAAACTACAGACAAAGCTCACAAAATTCGTCAAAGAACGCAACTGGGAGCAGTTTCATTCCCCCAAAAATCTGGTTATGGCCCTCAGTGTCGAGGCTGCGGAACTGGTCGAGATCTTTCAATGGCTGGAAGGTGAACAGAGCAGGAGTGTGAATATGGCCACCAGAAAACACATTGAAGAGGAGATAGGCGACGTGATGATATACCTCACCATGCTCGCCGGGAAATTTGACATTGACCCGATTGAGGCAGCCCATAAGAAAATGGCACTCAACGCCGAGAAATACCCGCCGAATCCAGCAGATTAAGCCTGCGTTTCCTCGCTCTCCATCTTCCAACCCCGGGAGACAAGAAATCCGCGGACAATATGGGCCTGATCATATCCCGCCCTCCCCTCCATGCCATCGACGATCGGTTTCAAACGAAATAGCCCATGGATCCTGAACAGTTCGGTCATGGCGCTCCGTATCTCCTGCTCGACAAAGTGATCGACCTTCAGATCGTGGCCCAGCTGCAGGAGCTCCCCTATATGGGCGGCAATGGTTGAGGATTTCAACCCTCTGGCGGCGGCGATTTCCTCCACGTGCATCCCTGTCTCTGCCAGGCGTAAGGTTTCATCCAGGGTCTGACCAGCCGTTGGTTTTCGGATAACGGCTGGAGCGGCAGCCTTCTCCCTCTGCTGCGGAGTGGCCTGCGGATTGTCGGCCAGATAGGTGGCAATAGTCTCAAGGAAGGCCTTCCCGTATCAACTCGGGGTCAGGTCTTGCAAACACACAAAGATTAAACAACCTAACCCCAATGAACGGGATAATTGCCTTT
>DCUN01000002.1:20914-23887 GCA_002327225.1 Desulfobulbaceae bacterium UBA2213 | reverse complement strand
GCACCAGGCAAAGCCGGGAGACCGAGGAAGAAAAATGATGAAGAGGTGTCAGAATAAAACGTGGTCTGTCCCCTATTACCTGTCCCTATTATTACCTGTCCCTATTACCTGTCCCCTATTACCTCGTACCTCGTACCTCGTGTCCCCTATTACTTCGCAGCAAATCCGCCTCGATGCAGCGGTTGTTGTCCCGTTTGTGCCACTCGCCGAGGTAATTGTAGCCGAGGCAATCGGGCCGGGCCTTGTCCGTGAACAAGTCGATGACGCGGTTCTGCGTCTTGCGTTCGGAGCGTGGGATTTCAGGCATGGGATTCCTTCGCTGTGGTGAGCGCAGCCGTCATGACGTTGGTGGCTTGGGTTTCTTCGGTTTCGGCAGCTTCTTCAGCTCCTTCGCCGCTTTTTCAAATTCCGCATCAATGCGTTGCGGTTGTGCATCCAGCAGCGACCGATACCGGGCATACTCCAACTCGGCCTTCGCCTTGGCGGAGTCGGCGGAAATCTTCCCCGCATGGTCCAGCAGCTTGCGCCCGGATATTTTCAGGAACTCATCCAGCTTGGTGATCCAGTCCCGCATCGTCATCGGCTTGCGCTCCAGCGCCTGAAGTTCCGCGTATTCGATGTAGAGGTTCACGATCCGGTTGAGCACCTGCAGCTCATCNNGTTTGCAGGCCCATGAACGGCTGGCTCGCATCCGCCCGCTCCGCGATGACTTCGGCGGCGGTGTGGCCGTGCGTGGCCCAGTGCATTTTGTTCTGCACGGCGGCAAAGAACCCCTGGGAAGTCTCCGCGTCCGGCGTATAGTCCACACTGGTGGCGTAAATATCGAGCACCTTCTGGTAGAAGCGCCGCTCGGACGACCGGATATCGCGAATGCGCTCCAGCAACTCGTCAAAATAATCCTTCTGGCCCTTGCCCGGCGGGTTTTTGAGCCGCTCGTCGTCCATGGTGAAGCCCTTCACCAGATACTCGCCCAAGCGTGCCGTGGCCCACTGGCGGAACTGCGTGCCCCGGTGGCTGCGCACCCGAAAACCCACGGCCACAATCGCCTCCAAACGGTAGTGCCTGAGCTTCCGCGAGACCTCGCGCCCGCCTTCCAATCGAACTTGTAAGTAATCCTTACAAGTTGCTGTCTCATCCAGTTCACCCTCGGCAAAAATGCCCTTCAAGTGGAGGGTTACGTTCTGAGGGCTCGTCTGGAATAGCTCGGCAATCTGCGCCTGCGTCAGCCACAGCGTCTCGTCCTCGAAACGGCATTGGATGCGGGTCCGGCCATCCTCTGTCTGGTAGAGGATGATCTCGGATTGGGGCAAAGGCTCGTCGCTCATCGTTGCACCTCCGTTTTTGTTCCCGCAACGGGTGAAACCAGCCGCGTCCTGCCGGTGAGAAGTTCCTGCATCATGGCCTGCTTAAGGGCGCGGGTCTTCTCCCGCCGCTGCTCCACGGCGCCGAGTTCGGCCTCACAGGCGGCGATGGCATCGCGCTCGGCGGCAAAATAGCGGGCGATGAGCAGGTCGGCAGGGACGAGGTCGGACTTGAAGCGGCGTTTGCCCTTCTTGAAGTCTTCCTTCTCTGGCCAGACGAGTTTGCCTTCCTTGTTTTTGACCTGCCGGATTTCGCGGGGCAAGGCGCCCGTCTTCCATCCGGCATCGGCGATGAGGTAGCAATCGTCCTGCCTGGTCTCGGCCCAGTAGTCCATGAGATGCTGATAGACATCGTAGGCATCGATAGCGGCGCGGTCTTGAAGGTGGCGAGCAGATCCTCGGCGATGGTTTCGATAAGCAACTTAGGATGGCCGTCCTGGGCCAGGCCCTTGAGCAGCGGAACGGAGGCCGTCTGCCATTTCGTGAAGAGCTGTTGCGCTTTGGTGGTGAAGGCGGTGAACTCGGGGTGGCCGAAGATGGCGGGCTTCACCTCGGCGATGGGGAGGTTCAGCGCGGCGTAGCCGGGGCGGGTGGATTTCCCGAACAAGGCGGCGCGCAGGCCGGGCATGATCTTCCAGTAGTTGCCGAGGGCATCGAGGTCGCGCTCGGGGATGCCGCCGCGCCGGTGGCCGTCGATGAGCGGCTGGATGACCTGGGTGTTGATCTTGTCGCCGATATCGGACTTGCCCTTGAGCGCGACCATGTCCTGGAAGCTGGCGCCCTTGGGGATAGTGACGGGCGGCTCAAAGCCCTCGTAGTCGCCGTATTTGTCGGAGACATATTTGATGAACAGCATGAACAGGACATAATCCTTGTATTGGCTGGCGTCCATGCCGCCACGCAGTTCATCGCAGGAGGCCCAGAGGGAGGAGTAGAGGTCGGATTTCTTGATTGCCATGAACTACCTTATTGATGGGGCGCAGGGTTATCTGCAATTTTCTGACTTGTGAAAGCCTTTGAATACAGATGGCCCAAACTAAAACTCAAATTTTATTTTCTTTATCATGTATCAACAATGGAATTCTTTCACAAGAAAATTAGTGCCTTACAGATTTTTTTCTTGTTTTTTTGCAAGAAAACAATCTGCGAAAGGCACTTGTCCCGTTCATTGGGGTTAGATAATTATCGTGTGGGTTGGTGGGGGACATCAAGAGGTGCTCAGCCAGCATCAACAGATTTCCGGCAAAAAGTGTATTACCCCCGTTTTTGCGAAACAGATCTTCCAGCCGAATCCAACGACAGCCTGAGCTTCTGCATCATAGAGGTCAGGGCAACATCAGCCAAGTCTGCTTGCTCACTGCAAAGCCGCCAATAAGTCTGCCAGCGCATTCCCTTGGGTTTCTGGCCTGAACCATTCGCGACTCCTGGCACCCAGCCCAAACGATCTCTGATTTTGTCTGCTTTTCGTATAATTAGAGAGGCTGGATCCTCTATGCAACTACGGTGTCAGGCTTCCAGGATGACAAGTTGAAGGAAGCAAGTCCTCTCCCCATACCATGTTCGCAAGCCACTCATTCACCTTTCTTGTGGACTTTTTATACCGCACGCTGGC
>DCUN01000002.1:0-20870 GCA_002327225.1 Desulfobulbaceae bacterium UBA2213 | reverse complement strand
GTCGGCCCTTGACGCAGACAGGCAATGGCGCGCGCTGCGCCGTCGACTCGGAGGGAATAGAGCTGTTCCCTGCTGGCCGGTTCAATCATGCCATGCAGTTTTTCGAAGTTGAGGCAGGGGTGGTTCCAGAGTTGCGGAAGGTCGAGGGAGTGAAGAAGCTGGAGCATTTTGGCGGCAGTTTTACGGATGGGCAAATCGGCGGCCATTACTGCCTCGTCGAAGGCGGGACGAACCTCAATCCGCATTGGCCCACCTTTTGGCCAACTCGGCAACCTGCTCTGGTGTTTCGACTTCAATGGACGGGCGTGGATCAGCAAGGGAGGCCGTAATGGCATCTTTACTTTCCACCGTCCATGCCCACATCTGGTGTTTGGGCACGGCCTCAACCGGAATCAGGATGATCCGGCCATCCTCCAGGACTTCCAGGTTAATGGCATCCCCTGGCTGTATCCCCAGAGACGGGGGTAGGGTTATGCGGTGTCTGGCATCTGTTTGTATCAGCATGGTTTGTGTCCTCCTGTTTTTAATATAGCGCAGGACGCCCATTGGGGCAATACCCTTTTGCCTATTCTGGAAGGGCAATACGCCCAAAAGGGATAGAGCTTGTTTGCAGCAACAGGGTGGCATCAAAAACAATTCTCACGTCTGCAGGAGATGGAAGACGCTGCGCTCAAAGTCATTCTCTTTATCCCTGGTGTGTCTGCCGCCGTTGGTCTTCCAGGTTGAAGTGAGCAGGATGCAGTTAAAAAAGTGAGTTCTTGCGACTGCCCGACAAGTCGAGACGATGATAGCCGGCAATCTCCGGGATTCGCTCTTTGCTGAGCCCGGCCTTTCCGGCAAAAGACGGCCATTGCCTGACAGCATCCCCGATTTCTCTGATAATTTCTTCAGGTCTGGGCAGGCTGATGCCTTCACCCACGGCGATGAGGTCGGCCAGCTGAAAATGGTCCTGTTTGCCGTTGATGGTCATCTGGTGTCGGTTGGTCCATTTACCTGCCGGGTTATGGGAGCAGGTGACATCAAAGGCCGGGGAGAGGTGCCATTTGCCGTCCTTGCCCATGAGAAAGGCAATGTTTTTGGTGTGGTCATCCTGGTTGCGGGCCAGCACATTGAAGATCATCCGCCGGAACTGCTGGATGGCCTCTGCCTTGCTGATCCGCAGCTTGCGCATCACAGCAAAGGCCTGCTCGTAGCCATAGGATCCGGCCATATTGAAATCGTAATGGGCCAAGCCGCATAAGGACTGCATGTGAATCTTCTTTCCTGCCTCCCTGTCAAAGCGCCTGGTCAGGAAATGAGCGCGGCCCTGCTCTTCAAGGAGGCGACATTCACTCATCTCTATGCCTGCGGCTCCGGCCATTAAGGAGTAAGCATATTCGATACGGCCATAGCCCTTTGGTTCGCCAAGTTCCAGGTCGCTGACTCCGTCAAACTTGAGGATCCAGTGTTCATAGCCGGGCGGGGTGCCGGCTTGACCGGACAAGACATGACCGGCATCATTTATGGCAATGACGGCCTTGGGTCTGGCTCCGCCGGCCGAAGTGCCGACCCTGAGGATATCCTTCAGGGCTTCATTATTCTCTTTACTGCTGTTGCCAAGGGAGACGTCGAGGGGAGAACGTCTGGCGGTGATCTCCTGGGCCAGGCGGGCGAGTTCGGCAATCTCAACAGGCACCGCACTGTCAAGGCCCTGGCTGACCATTGGCCGGAATTCCAGGGCGCCCATGCTTCTGTTTCCACTATAGCAGAGCCGTTCAACGGGGTTGAAGGCACGGCTGTCGCGACCATTACGAGCCAGCCAGGTATCAATGACGGCGTTGCCGAACTTGTCCGGCAGGGCGTCGGCCAATAGACCGGGCAGGCCGCGGAAGGTTTCCCGGTTGAGGGCGGGAAAGGAAAAGATGCTGTGGCCCTGTCTGGCAGCACTCAGCCCCATATAGAGGGGGGAGATATCCAGACCCTTTTTCAGAAAGCCCGGCTCATATTCAAAGAGGGCGTAGTCCCTTTCGGCGAGCCAGGAGACCGCACCTGCATCCTCTCCCCAGAGTCTGACAACGGCGGTGTCGACTTTCTCTACCATTCAGGTTTCTCCCCAGGTTCTTGGTCTCCATGAATGCCGGTGGCTCTCTGTCGCTTTTTGCCTTGGTGTCTCGCCAGCTGCAGGGGGCTGACTTCCGGCATCGGCAGAAACTGGTCCAGATGGTCAAGGGCTTCAAGCTCGCGCAGGACAGCGATGAGAGAGGAGAGCTTTCCTCTGCCGGACTCCAGTGCCTTGATGACATTGAGCGACACGGCCGCCGCATCGGCCACCTGACGCTGGGTACGATTCCTGCGTAGGCGTAAGGTCTTGATGCGGGCCCCAATTTCGGCCTCAAGGGCCTTGTCTGTCATTGAGTAGAAATCCATAATATCCTTAAAAAAGGCTTCTGTGCGCATGGAATGAGAGGTATGGCCTTTTAGTAGGCTATTATTGAGATAAGATCATGTTGGTCTGCTGATGTCAAGAAGATTCCTTCAATTGCCATTCCTGATATTCAATTTGCATTTCGTTGTCATCTGCTCCAATGTGATGCAGGGTGAAATGTGACATTGATCTCTCCAGGATGGAAATTGAAAATAGGTGGTAAAAAGAAGAAGAAATGATGCTGCAGGAGTTTTTTATGCCAATCAAAAGCGAAGGGGATACAGCCCCTTGCTTTTGAATAGTGCACCGTTTTCTGTGTGTGAAAACATCTATAAAATGTGCTAAATTGTGCAAAATTAGAAAAAATCTTACAAGATATAATTACATTAATCCTAATAAGTTATCGTAAACATGGATGTTGTAAAACTCAAAGGGCCTTAATTTGTAATCAGTAGGTCTGCGGTTCGACTCCGTATGTCGGCTCAAGTAAAATCAAGCACTTAGCTCGTTTTGAGTTGGGTTCTTTTTTTGTTCAGTTATATGCCAGTTATATTTTGCCGGGAAATACAGGTACACGTCAATATTACGACAGCCGGATATTCGGGTATCCAAGAAATAAAAAACCGTTTCCCTCTCGAAAGAAGCGGGCAATATCCCGTTTTCTCTATTTGTGAGATAATTGCAGCTGGCGGCGATAACGATTTTAAAAAGGGCAGTATCGCGACAAGATGGCAGGTCAGGTCGACCGACACTCCCTTCCCCCTGTTTTTTGGAGCCAGGTCAAAACATCGGCAGGACTGGGCACCCGGCCTGAACACTTCACATCCCCGACAATAACCAGGGCTGGGGTGAGCAAAACGCCGAACTCGGCGATCCTCTCGGTATTGCCGATCTTTTCTATCTGTGCCGGCAGGCCGTTTTCTTTGGCCACCCTCCGGACTATATCTGTGACTTCCAGACATTTTTTACATCCCGGCCCCAGGATCTTGACATCAATATCCATGATTGAGCTCCTTTTTGAATGAAGGAACCCTGCAGAGGGTTTTGTGGGGACGATATCAGAAACTTTCTCTTTTCGTCAGCAACACCCGCAAACCAGGCACACTGCCTGCCGAATCAGATCTTGTGAAATCGTTTCATACTCTTGTCCCAAGTGAACTAGGGTACGGCACTGCTCCGGTCGGCCGGTGAGGTCGGCGCACGAGGGGCAGCAACTTGTCGAGGCCTGAATATACGGCAGGATTGTTTCCAGGGAGATGCCATTGATCAAGATGGTGTTGGAGAGATCGATCATGTCACCATTGAGCCTTGTTTCCTTGAAGACGATGTTCACTCCTTTGGGGGCGCATTCGGCCCGTAAACGGGCGATTGCCTGAACCAGTTCCACGCCGGTATCGCCGCAACGCCGGCAGGTTGCCCCGTCAACATCCAGGTGTTGCCATTCAATGTCGATGGTTTGCATCGCTCACCTCCGCTGGTTTATCCCTTGAGCCAGGCCAGGGCCTCACTTTTGCTCGGCACCTTGCCGACACATTTGATCTGACCATCGATCACCACAGCCGGGGTGGAAAAAACTCCGTGTTTGGCGATCTGCTGAAAGTCGCTGATCTTGTCAATGGTCGCAGTAACACCGGCCTCATCCACTGCCGCCCGCATGATTTTTTCCGCCTCGCTGCACTTTGCACATCCCGGTCCCAATACCTTGATTTCCATAATTGACCTCGTTTTAGATAATATTATTGAAAAGATAGCCGACCAGCATAATGCCGGCACCGACTACCCCGATAAAAACCGCAATGAGTCGGGGTTTGAGCACTTTACGAAGAATGATCATCTCCGGCAGGGACAGGGCGATGACACTCATCATAAAGGCCAGTACTGTGCCCAGGGCCGCGCCCTTACCGAGTAAGGCCTCGACGATAGGGACAATACCGGCGGCGTTGGAGTACATGGGGATGCCGATGAGGACTGATATCGGCACTGACCACCAGGCCTCCTTGCCCATGATCTGGGCCATGAAATATTCGGGCACAAAGCCGTGAATCCCTGCACCTACAGCGATTCCGGCAATCACGTAGATCCAGACCTTGCCGACGATATCGCGCACCGCTGTCCTGCCGTGACCAATGCGGTCGGCCCAGGTCAGTTGTTCATCCGGGATCTGCGCCGCGTTGAGGTGCATCTCCCGGACCCACTCCTCGATATGATTCTCCATGTGCAGGCGGCCAATAGTCCAGCCGGCGACGATGGCGATCAGCAGCCCGGTTCCCAGATAGAGGGCAGCCACCTTCCAGCCCAGCAGTCCGTAAAGCAGAACCAGGGCGATCTCGTTGACCATGGGGGCGGAGATGAGAAAGGAGAAGGTGACTCCCAGCGGCACCCCGGCGGTGACAAAACCGATGAAGAGCGGCACGGCCGAGCAGGAACAGAAAGGGGTGACGATGCCCAGCAGGGCGGCGAGGACATTGCCCACCGACTCACGCTTACCGGCCAGAATCTTGCGGGTTCGTTCCGGAGTAAAAAAGGAGCGAATGATGCCCACCGCAAAGACGATCAGGGTGAGGAGCATAAAAACCTTGGGGGTATCGTAGAAAAAGAAAAGCACGGACTCGCCCAGATGGCTGCCCGGTTTCAGTCCCAGCAGGGAAAAGGCCAGGAGCTCGGCCAGACGGTGCAACTGCGAATAGAGGGCATACCAGAGACCCACGCCGAAAAGGCCGACAAGGAGGTATTTGATCTTTTCCGAGGCAGGAATCGGCTGGGAGGACGGTGGCTGTGTTGAATTATGCGCTGTTATAGAGGTGATGGGTTGCATGATAGATTCCCTTAAGAGTTACAAATATCTTTCCGGTCAATGTCGGGCAGGAGCCGGTAGATCTCCGTGATTTCCGGAGTTTCATTCAGCCAGTTTTTGAGTTGCATGAGCATGGCGGCACTATAAGGTGAGGCCCCCGTTGAATGCAGTCGATAGTTGACCCAGAGCTTTTCCTTTTCAAAAACAATCAGCCCTGCTTCTTCCAGTATCTGGAGATGCTTGGATACGGTTGGCTGGGCCAGTTTCAGTACTGTCCTGATCTCGCAGACGCACAGGTGCTCGCGCTGCTGGAGCATCTTGATAATCTTGACTCGATTGGGTTCGGACAGGGCCTTCATGACCTTGATGAAATTTTTCATAGCCACTCCATTATAGGGTTAGGTCACTGTATCGCTACATGTCCATGTAGGTATATTGGGATGGCATGTCAACCTTTTTTCTTCTTGATGGCCCTGCCCCCTGTCTTCATCTGGAGATGTTTTTTTTTGTATTACTCCCTGGAACTTGATAGACTAATGTTATTACATCAAGGGTCAATCTGGTCCAAGATATCGAAGCGAAGGCCTGATGTTGCTTCGTCATTCCCTGAAAACGGAGAAAGGGATGAGCGGAAAGAAAACACAAATCTACCAGGGTAAGGTCGTGGCCGTCAGAGGCAGCGTGGTCGATGCGGTTTTTCCTGCGACCATGCCGCCAGTCCACGCCCTGCTGTTGGCTGGCGATACCGGCGCCTTTGCGATCGAGGTCGTTGATCATATTGATCAGGCCACGGTGCGCTGCATCGCGCTAACACCAACCGCCGGACTGGGACGGGGCGATCCCGTTGCCGGCAGCGGTCGACCGATCGAGGTGTCCTTGGGCGAGGAGTTATTAGGGCGCATGTTCAACCTGTTCGGCAGGACAATTGACGGTGGCCCCGATTTTAAGGCCGCTGAGGTACGCTCCATCCATCAACGGCCCATCGCCCTGGCCGATCGGGTCACCCATGAAGAAATCTTTCTGACCGGAATCAAGGCCATTGATCTCCTTATTCCCCTGGAGCGTGGCGGCAAGGCCGGGCTTTTCGGCGGGGCCGGGGTCGGCAAAACCGTATTGATCACAGAACTGATCAATACCATGGCGGGCAAGAATCACGGGGTCAGTGTCTTCTGCGGCATCGGTGAACGTTGTCGCGAAGGGGAGGAACTCTACCGGGAGATGACCCAGGCCGGCGTCTTGAACAACATGGTGATGGTCTTCGGCCAGATGAATGAGCCCCCCGGAGCCCGGTTCCGGGTGGGGCACAGCGCCCTGACCATGGCTGAATATTTCCGTGACGATATGGGGCGGGATGTCCTCCTCATGGTGGACAACATCTTTCGTTTTATCCAGGCCGGCATGGAACTTTCCGGGCTGATGGGCCGGTTGCCGTCGCGGCTTGGCTACCAGCCAACCATGGCCAGCGAACTGGCCGATTTCGAGGAACGGATCGCCAGTTCGAAGAAGGCCGCTATCACATCCATTCAGGCGGTCTATGTCCCGGCCGACGATCTTACCGATCCGGCTGCGGTGCATACCTTTTCCCACCTCTCGGCCACCATCGTCCTTTCCCGTAAATTGGCCAGTGAAGGCATTTATCCAGCTATCGATCCGCTCCAGTCCCGTTCAATGATGCTCACTCCGAGGATTGTCGGACAAAGGCATTACCAGGTTGCCCGTGAGGTCAGGAAGATCCTGGCCGGTTATGAGGAGTTGAAGGATATTATTGCCATGCTGGGCATAGAGGAGCTCTCCCGGGAGGATAGAAAAACCGTCTTTCGGGCCCGGCGTCTGATTCGTTTCCTGACCCAGCCCTTTGCCACCACACGGCACTTCACAGGACTGGAAGGGCGGGTGGTCGCCCTCGATGACATCATTGTCGGCTGCGAACGGATCTTAAACGATGAATTTGCCGAACAGCCCGAAAGTGCCCTCTACATGATCGGAGCCATCAGCGAGGCCAAGACCGGGAACTTGACCGGAGGGAGGCGGCCATGATGCGACTCAGGATTTTCCTGCCCAGCGAGTGTTTCCTGGAGAAAGAGGTCTGCAAGGTGAAAGGGGAAGGCCTGAGCGGCTGTTTTTGCCTGAAGCCCAGGCATGTCGATTATGTCACCGCCCTGGTTCCCGGCATCTTTTCCTATGAGGATGGCGCAGGCATTGAGACTTTCCTTGCTGTGGATAGCGGCACTCTCGTCAAGCAGGAAGCGGAATTGATGATTGCCACCCGCAGAGCGGTGGTGGGCGACCTGGGCCATCTGTACGGCGAGGTCGAAAAAATGCGGAGCGCCTTGGTGGAAGAGGAGCGTCAGCACCGCTCCACAGCGGCGCAACTGGAGGCAGGCTTCTTGCGCCGGTTGATGGAATTCGGCCATTGGGGGCGGTGATGGCAGGGCGAATCGACAAACAGCCGGATGAGTTTAGCGACCGGGTCCACCATCGTGAACAGCGGAGGCTCGATCCGAAGCGGCGGGAGAGAAGGATATGGTTCGGGCTCGGCATGTTCGGGGTAGTGGGCTGGTCAGTGGCCTTGCCCACGGTGGTGGGCACCTTGCTGGGGGTGTGGATTGACACCCATTTTCCCAGCCGCTACTCCTGGACGTTGATGTTGCTCGGTATCGGTTTGGGATCCGGCTGCGCCTCGGCCTGGCATTGGCTGCAAGGGGAGCGGCGATCCATCGGCGATCAGGAGGAAAAAAAGAAATGAATACGGCGTGTATTTTATTGACAGGTTTTTGTCTGGGGATAGTGGTCGGCCTGGCCTATTTTACCGGGCTCTGGTTGACGGTGCGGCGCGCGGTTGTCTGTGCCAATCCCCATCGCCTGCTGGTCCTGAGCCGGGCCGCCCGGCTGCTGCCGACGCTTGTCATTATGGCCGCGGTTATCCGTTTTGATCCCGCAATGTTTCCGGCGATGCTGCCGGGCTTCCTGGCCGGTCGTTTCCTGGTCAGCCGCCGGATTCTCTGGTCATCAGGGGAGGTGGGGCATGTATCTCAGTCCTGACGACATGGTCTGGTGGGAGTGGGGATGGGCGCATCTCAACAACACCATCCTGTTTACCTGGCTGGTGATGGCCGGGCTTACCCTGGGTTCCTGGCTGGTGACCAGGAGGCTGACGAGTAGTGTGCGGCTCTCTTTTGCCCAGAATCTCACGGAGAGCGTCATCAGTCTGCTCCTCGACCAGATTGCTGAAGTCACCAGGCAGGAGCCCCGTCGCTTTTTGCCCTTTCTGGGAACCCTCTTTCTCTTTATCGCCTTTTGTAACCTGTTGACGGTGGTGCCGTGGTTCTCGCCCCCCACCAGTTCCCTGTCCACCACCACCGCTCTTGCCCTGATTGTGATGGTGGCCGTCCCGGTGTATGGCATTGCCGATACCGGCCTTGCGGTCTATCTGAAGAACTACCTGAGCCCCACGCCCCTGATGCTGCCCTTTAATATTATCGGCGAGCTCAGCCGGACCGTGGCCCTTGCCGTCCGTCTGTTCGGGAACGTAATGAGCGGCGGTATGATCGGGGCCATCCTGCTTTCCCTGGCCCCGATTCTCTTCCCAGTGGTGATGCAGCTCTTCGGTTTGCTCACCGGCCTGGTGCAGGCCTATATCTTCACCATCCTGGCGGCGGTTTTTATCTCGGCGGGACTGACGGTTCAGGAGATTCCAAACCGTCAACCAACAAACACAGTTAACAACCCAGATTGACAGGGTAATTAATGACTTACTCAAAAAAGGAGGACAAGGTTATGGACAGTTTGACTTGGGTGGCGGTGGCCTCGATCATTGCCGCTGGTTTCTGCATGGCTGTCGGGTCGATTGCCCCGGCCCTCGGCGAGGGGCGGGCCTTGAGCCAGGCCTTGAGCTCTATCGCTCAGCAGCCTGACGAGACCAACAGCATTACCAGGACCCTGTTTGTCGGCATGGCGATGGTTGAATCCACCGGCATTTATGCCCTGGTGGTGGCGATGATCCTGATCTTTGCCAACCCGTTCTGGAACTATTTTGTCGCGAAGATCGGGTAAAGAGAGATGTTGATCGATTGGTTCACGGTAGCGGTCCAGGTTGTCAATTTTTTGATCCTGATCGCCCTGATGAAGCGCTTTCTCTATGGTCCGCTTGTACGAGCCATAGACAACCGGCAGAAGTCCATTGACGAAACTCTGGCCGAGGCGGCCCGGTTGCAACAGGATGCTGTCACCCAATCGGCGTTCCTGGCCGGGGAGAGGGAGGCCCTGGCCAAAAGCCGGGAGGTGTTTCTGCATCAAGCAGCCAGTGAGGTGGAATCCTGGCGGGAAGCGGCCCTGCTCCGGATCCGTGAGGAGATCGACGAAAGCGGGCGGCTCTGGAGGCGGCAGTTAAGTGACGAACAGTCCGCCTTTTTCGAGAAGCTGAAGATCAGGATCGGCGAGCAGGTGGTTCGGGTGGCCGACAAGGTTCTGGTGGATCTGGCCGACGAGCGGCTTGAGGCCAGACTCATTGATGTCTTTCTGGTCAAGTTGGGGACGGATCACGATCTTGCCCCTGGGCGCTGTTCGGAGGCAAGCGGTCTTGTTGTCGTCACTGGTCGCGCCCTGACGGAGGGTACTCGTGAAGGTCTGCGCCATGAACTCACCGCGCGGTTCGGGTTGGGGAAGATTGTCCTCTTCAAGGTGGAGCCGGGGATGGGTTTTGGTATCCGTCTCACTCTCGGGGATAAGGCCTGGGAGTGGAATCTTGCCGGCTACATGAAGGAGCTTGAACAGGACATCCGTCAGGCCTTGGAATTGTCCGGGAAATCAGGAGAAACCGATGAGTGATGAACACATGCTTGACACCCTGTTGGAAGAGACTCTTCGCCAGGTAGCAACAGCGGTGGAGAGCCATGAGGCCGGTTTTGCCCCTCAGGAGGTGGGGCGGGTATTGTCGGCCGCCCAGGGCATTCTTTGGGTCGATGGGCTGTGCCGGATTACATCCGAGGAACTGGTGGTGCTGGACAACGGCGCCGTTGGTATGGTCCTGGATATCCTGCCGGATAAAACCGGCATTGTCTTGCTCGACCGGGCGGAAGGGGTGCGGGCCGGGACCGAGGTGCGCCGGACAGGCCGTGTCCTGGAAGTCCCGGTGGGTGCTGCGTTGATTGGCCGGATAGCCGACCCGCTGGGCCGCCCCCTGGACAACCTGGGACCGATTGCCGCATCAGAACATTGGCCCGTGCAGCGCGAGGCCCCGTCGATCAAGGATCGAAGCCCGGTGGAACGGCCGTTGCAGACCGGGATTAAGGTCATCGACGCCCTGATCCCCATCGGACGGGGACAGCGGGAACTGATCCTGGGCGACCGCCAGACCGGTAAGACGGCAGTGGCCATCGACACCATCATCAATCAGGCAGGGTTTGATATGTTGTGCATCTATTGCGCCATCGGCCAGCGGAGCGCCTCGGTGGCGCGGGTGGTGGCCGAGCTGAAACAGCATCATGCCATGGCCTACACCATCGTGGTCGTGGCGGAAGGAAGCGACCCGCCGGGTCTGCAGTTTATCGCTCCCTATGCCGCCACCTCGATGGCGGAGTTCTTCGCGGCCCAGGGTCGGGATGTCCTAGTGGTCTATGACGATCTGACCCAACACGCCCTCAGTTATCGCCAGATCTCATTGCTCCTGCGGCGGCCGCCGGGACGGGAGGCCTTCCCCGGCGACATCTTCTACATCCACAGCCGTCTGTTGGAACGGGCAACCGCCCTGCGCCGGGAAAAGGGCGGCGGCTCCATTACCGCGCTGCCGATCATCGAGACCGAGGCCCAGAATATCTCGGCCTATATCCCCACCAACCTTATTTCGATCACCGACGGTCAGATTTATCTCTCCCCGGATCTTGGCCAGAAAGGGGTGCTGCCTGCTGTCGATGTTGGGAAATCGGTCTCCAGGGTGGGCGGCAAGGCCCAGCTGCCTGGCTATCGGCGTGTGGCCGGCGATCTCAGGCTCTCGTATTCGCAATTTCAGGAACTGGAGTCCTTTGCCCGCTTCGGCACCCGGTTGGATGAGGTGACCCGAGAGGCCCTGGCCCATGGCCGCCGGGTGCGGGAGGTCCTTAAACAGAATCAGTATGCCCCGTTGCCGGCCGCCGGCCAGATTGCCGTCTTGCGGGCCGTCACCCAGGGACTCTTCAACGGGGTGAAACTTGCGAAAATGGTTGAGGCGGAGGGCATGATACTTGCGGCGGTGGTCGGTGCAGCAGGCCTTGGCGAGGCAATTCTGAGGGCGGGGGATGATGATCTGGTCTGGGGAGAGTTGGACGCGCTGCTGATCCAGACCCTGGCGCCGTTGAAGCCGGCTTCGGCGCAGAGGGGGGCTTCTTGAGATGGAGACCCTGGAGGTATTGGGTCGTAAGGTTCACACCGCCCATGACCTGCTCTCGGTGGTCAAGACCATGAAGAGTCTGGCCGCAGTCAACATCAGACAATACATGGCGGCAGCCGAAGCCATGAGTGCGTATGGCGCAGTGGTCGCCAACGGTTGGCAGGCCCTGCTCTGGAATCGCCCTCCTCTGAATCATCTGAAACGTGATGACGGTCCGGCCTGTTGCCTGATCCTGGGGTCTGATCAGGGGATGTGTGGTCAGTTCAATGAGTTGGTCGCACAGTGCGGCCAGGCCTCGATGTTGACCGAAGACACGTCCGGCGGCGCCTCGGTGTATTGGACTGCCGGTGATCGGGTGCGGGCCATCCTGGAAGAAAGCGGCCCGCTGGAGGAACATTTCTCCTTGCCGGTATCGATCCCTGCCATCGGCGAGCTGATCAGCCGGATCGTCAGCAGGTTTGCGGCCCTTCACGCTCAGGGGCGGGTTGGACGTTTTCGAGTGTGCGCAAATCGCCTTGGGCCGGCGGGGACGTATGCGCCGCAGAGTGTGCAGGTTTTGCCTCTGGAACACCGCCGAACCGCCAAAAGGGAGTGGCCGGGCCGCTGTCTGCCCATGATCGGTATCGGGGCGGAGCAGCTCTACGAGCATCTCTTCCACCAACATCTTTTCGCCTCAATCTATACCGCCTTTGTTCAATCCCTGGCCAGTGAGAATGCGGCTCGGTTCAGGGCCATGCAGGCCGCTGAACAGAATATCCGTGAACTGGAGGAAGATCTCCAGGCCAGGTTCAGGGAGACCCGGCAAAATGGGATCACTGCAGAGTTGCTCGATATCGTCTCGGGCTCGGAGGCGCTGGGCCCGGTTTGAGAGACCTCCGTCGTTGGAAACATATTTTTTGATCTCAGCTCCAAAATGGCTGGTCAAACCGGTCGGTCTTCTCTTCCTCCTGTTTTCTTGAGCCAGGTCAAGACCTCGGCTGGGCTGGGCACCCGGCCCGCGCATTTCACGTCCCCGTCAATCACCACAGCCGGTGTGAGCAAAACGCCGAACTCGGCGATCCTGTCGGTATTGCCGATCTTTTCTATCTGTGTCGGCAGTCCATGCTCCTTGGCTACCATCCGAACGATATTCGCCGTTTCCAGACATTTTTTGCATCCCGGTCCCAAAATCTTGATGTCGATATCCATGCTCGTTCTCCTGGTAATCCCGCCTTGTTTGTCAAATCCGGGTCTGAGCGACCGGCAGGCGATTTGGCGGGCTTGATAAATTTCCCTCCGGGTGGGGCGCGCGAAGCACACCCCGCCCGGTTCATCCTGTCAGGCAAACACAGCGCCGAAGAGATAGCCGCATAAGGTTGCCAGGGTAATGACTATACCAACGAATACCACGGTCTTTTTGTTGCCTATGATACTGCGGATGACCAACATATTGGGCAGGCTCAGGGCCGGGCCGGCGAGGAGCAGGGCGAGTGCCGGCCCTTTGCCCATACCGGCGCTCATCAACCCTTGGACAATGGGTACCTCGGTCAAGGTGGCGAAGTACATGAAGGCCCCGGCAAAGGAGGCGACAAAGTTGGAGAGCAGCGAGTTGCCGCCCACGGCCCGCGCCACCCAGACCGAGGGGATAAGCCCTTCATGTCCCTGGCGGCCAAGCAGCAGGCCTGCGATCAGGACGCCGAAGAGCAGCAACGGCAGGATCTGTTTGGCAAAGTCCCATGAGGAATTGAACCACTGACCGGCCTCGTCCTCTCTGGTGCTGGTCAGGTAGGACAGGGCAATGACGCCGACCCCGAAGGGGGCAAGCGGCATGGCCGGAAAGGCCAAGGCCGCGATCAGGACGGCAAAGGCGGCGATCAGCAGTTTCCACCAGGAGATCTGGAACCAGACCGCCAGTTCAAGACCGAGCAGGAGGGCAAAGCCGCTGGTGATCCACCACTTGGCGCTGTAGAGCGCATGCCAGAGGCCGGAGGTTTCGAGCGGCTTTCCCCAGTTGGCAAAGACCAGGATGCCGACCATGGTGGCGAAATAGATGGCGGTCTGCCACAGCGGTCGATCCTTTTCATCTTCAGGCAGGTAGATCGGCTGGTCGGATTCCGTCTTCTCTCTGAAGCAGAGCTCCATCAAAAGCCCGACAACCACGCTGAATGCCACCGCGCCGATCGCCCGGGCCAGACCCAGTTCCGGGCCAAGAATGCGGGCAGTCATGACAATGGCCAGGACATTGATGGCCGGACCCGAATAAAGAAAGGCGCAGGCCGGACCGAGACCCGCTCCCATCCGGTAAATGCCGGCAAACAGGGGCAGAACGGTGCAGGAGCAGACCGCAAGGATTGTGCCGGACACCGAGGCAACCCCATAGGCCAATACCTTGTTGGCCTTGGGCCCGAGATATTTGAGCACCGAGGCCTGGCTGACAAAGACGGCAATGGCGCCGGCGATGAAGAAGGCTGGAATCAGGCAGAGCAGGACATGCTCACGGGCATACCACTTAACCAGATGAAAGGCCTCCAACACGGCGGCATCAAAACGGGACCAGCCTACCGGCAGATAGTAACATCCCAGAAAAACGAGCACCATGGCACAGAGCACCTTCCATTCACGTTTCCATTCCATGACAAATTTCCCCCTCTTTTATAGAAGATCCACTTTGAGGAGCACCTATAATAAGAGAAAGCTGACCAATCAAGGCCAAGCCCTTCGGGTGCTTCACTTCGTTACGCAGCCTTGACAGGCCAGCGTTCTCTTGTTGAACCGGCAGTTGCCGATGGCGAAAGGACGCCATTTCCTCACCTCTGGCTCAAGGACTTTTGGAAGCTCAGTATCGGGTCTAAGTGTTCATTTTAAACTGATAGTGAAAAAACATCGTAATAGTCAGCCATATAATTTGTAATTTCAGACAATTACTGCGCTGGCGCACTAAAGTCCACCCACAGATTCTGCGGACGAGGCAAAATGGCTTTGGTCTGAGAGCTTTTTGCTATCTTTTCTGCTACAGTGGCCTTGTGGCAGGAAGGGCAATTGGGCTCTGGCGAACCGGGAAGGTGTTGCATGATGAAAAAACGGCTTGGTTGGATTCTGAGTGCAGCGGCATTGGCGCTGCTGGCCCTATCCGCTACACTGGGTGTCAGTCTCAATCCCCTTGTGGAAAAAGGCATAGAGCGTCTTGTGGCCCGCTCCCTGCCGGATCAGGCCTTTTCCTGTACGGTGCGCCGGATCGGGATTTCCGGGATCGATATTGAGAAGATTGTTCTGGGGAGCCCGGAGAAGCCGGCGCTGCGGATTGATTCCCTGCACCTCAACTATTCCCTGCCCGGTCTTTTGTCCCGACATATAGAGCGTCTGGTCCTTGATGGGTTGCAGATCCAAGGAGAAAGGCGGGATGGCCGTTTTGTTCTGGATGGGTTTTCCAAAAATGAAGGGACAGTGAAGCCATCAGGAAAGTCGGATCTTTCCTTGCCCGGTACCATCGGCCAGCTCAGCATCAGCAACGGCCTGCTCCGTTACGGGTCCGGCCGAATGGAACAATGGCCTTTCAGCCTGCATCTTGATTTGGAAAATGGTGAGGACAGAGGAAATCTTACCGCGCCGATGACCGGTTCGCTCATTCTCAAACCGGAAGGCCAGGAGCGTGCTGTCACTTTCCAAGCTGCAGTGGCGGGCAAGGCCATCAACTTCAGGGTTGAAACTCTCGATTTCCCGTTGATATTTCTGGCCGCTTTCCTGGGACAGGATCTCACCGGCCGGTTGCAGCTTGCTGCTGAAGGTAAGGTGGGGTTGAACCCGTTTGCTGTCAGCTCTCTTGATCTTACTTGCAAGATTGAGCAATTCGCCCTGAGAGGTGAAAACAACAGCTGGCTTCTTAAAGCCGCCGGGGATGGAGATACGCCGCCATTTCTGGCTGCGCTTACCGTTGCCGATGGCAAATGGCAGGTTGAGAGTACTGGTCTTGCGCTCCGCTCGCCTGTTGATGTGATGGTGTCCGAGCTGAAGGGTGAAGGTCTCCTTGCCGACGACGGTGGCTCACTCTCCGGTTCTCTGCAGCTTGCCCGGATTATGCTGAATGGTCAGAACCTGGGCGGGATCCTGCTTGCGTCAGAGCAGCAGGCAGAGAATATTCTCTTTACCGGCAGCCATGAAAGCAGGGTCCTGGAGGGCGTGAGTCTCACGATTAAGGGAGAGGTGAGCCGTTCGCCTGTAAGCGGTCTGCACGGGTCACTGCAGCTTTCTGCGCCCAGGCAGAAGTTCACCGCCTTTAATCTGGGAAGGTTTGTCCAGGCAAAGCAGGAGATTACCCTTGCCGGTGAGATCGGACTGCAGGCTGCCTTAGCCTTCTCCGAGGGAAGAAAGAACGGGGATCTTCTGTTGCAGCTGCACAACACGCGCCTGGAACTGCCCAAACGTGAGATTGTGGTGTCCGGCCTTAACCTTTCTCTGGCGCTTTCTGATCTTTTTACGACACGGAGCCTTCCGTCCCAGCCCCTGAGCTTTGCCACAGCCAAGGTCGGTAATCTTGCATTTGCCGACGGGAAATTTGCCTTCCAGATAGAATCCCTCACCTCTCTGCTGCTGGAGAGCGGCGGTGTTGGCTGGTGTGACGGCCATGTTTCCATCGAACCCCTGCGATTGAGCACAAGCCGCAGGGATTATGAGATGACCTTAGTGTGTGACCGCCTGAGTCTGGCCAGCCTCTTTGCCCAACTTGGTTTGCAGCGGGCGGAAGGGGAAGGCATCCTGAACGGTAGGATTCCCATTGCTGTTGTCGACGGCAGGCTACGTTTTGTCGATGGCCTTCTCTCCTCGCCCCCCGGCGAGGGCGGCAATATCCGCATTGGGGATCTGAGGCTGTTGACTGCCGGGATTCCCAAGGAGAGTCCGCAGTTTTCCCAGCTTGATTTTGCCGGTGAGGCCCTGAAAGATTTCCGTTACAACTCGGCCAAGCTGCTGCTCAGCAGTGAGGGCGAAGAGCTTCTGCTGCAGATAAAGCTTGACGGGCAGCCGGTCCATCCTATACCTTTCAGCTACAATAGTCAGCTCGGCAGCTTCATCCGTCTGCAGGCAGGAGAAACCGGGGGAATCATTCATCCCCTTCGTCTTGATCTGAACCTGCGTTTGCCGTTTGAGAAGATCATGGAGTACGGTGGCGGCATGCAGAAGTTGCATAAAATGACCCAATGAGGGAAAAGGAGTAGTGATGAAGAAAAGAAGAAGTTTGCTGCTGCTGGTGGCCTTGGCGTTGCTGCTGCCGGGATGCACCCGCCATGAGATACAGGTGGCACCCGTTGAGATAAAACCCATCCATATCACCATTGATGTGAACATCAAGGTGGATCGGGCTCTGGATGATTTCTTCGGCGATCTGGACAAGGCTGCCACCGAGAAGCTGAAATAAAAAATACACACAATTGGTGATAAAAATGCAAAGACAACAGTTGTTTTTTCTGCTCTGCGGTTTGTTTTCTGTCCTGTTTTTTTCCTCTGTCACAGGCGCTGGTGCCAACTCCATCAAGGAGCGCATGGCCGAAAGGCTGCCGGAGATCGTGGCCCTGAAGGACAAGGGCATAATCGGTGAAGACACTCTGGGCTATCTGCAGTTTGTCGGTGCGACCAAGGAAAAGGCTGAGTTGGTACAGGCGGAAAATGATGACCGCCTCCAGGTTTACCAGGCCATTGCCAAGCAGCAGGGCACGACCGGTGATCTGGTAGGGAAACGACGGGCCCAGCAGATTATAGAGATTACCCCGCCTGGCCATTGGTTGCAGGATGCAAATGAGAGATGGTATAAAAAATAGCCATCTCGCAGGAGGATGAGGAACGATGAAAAACATAGTCTCAGTAATTGATCGATTCAATTGGGGGGTGATTATACTAATATGTGCAACTCTCGGGCTTGCTCCCTTTTCCCCACCTCATATCATCGAGAAATCAACAATGCTGATACAGGGAAATCTGATCAAGCCTTTAGACTGGTTTGACTTTCTCTTTCATGGACTCCCTTGGATTCTTTTATGTCTGAAAATAATTTCATCTCTGATGAAAAAACGATGAATACTATTAATCCTATATGAATAGGCAGACTTTTCATTGATTGCTATATTGATTCAGGTTCAAAGCCGCATTGAAAGGAGTTCGAATTTATCCATTCGAATTTACACAAAATATTTTATCTTACCCAATTCTTGTCGGCACGCGCTGCGTCCATACAATAGAGCTTTCAATGTTTTTTCATATTTTTGAGCTGCAAATCCTCTGCGTTATTGCCCTTGATCTACTCCTTGGTGATCCACGCTGGTTTCCCCATCCGGTGCGGATTATCGGCTGGTTCTGTGTCAGATTTGAGCGGCTCTTCCTCAGGGGTATCGTAAGCAAGCGGCTGGCGGGAGTAGCGACGGTTCTTGCTGTTCATGCCATGACGTTTAGCCTTGTGATATTTTTGTTACAAGGTGGTGCGTTTTTCTCGCCGCTTCTGGCTGATGTCCTGGCTGTATTTTTGCTCTATACCTCCATTGCCGCGCGGGATCTGATCCGCCATAGCCGGGAGGTTTATGTGGCTCTGCTGCAGGAGGGTGAGACTGGGCTTCAGGCAGGACGTCAGGCCGTGTCGATGATTGTAGGGCGGGATACGGCTTTTCTTGACAGGGCCGGGGTGATTCGGGCCTCGGTTGAAACTGTGGCCGAGAATATGGTGGACGGGGTGACTGCCCCTCTTTTTTATGCAGTCCTGGGGGCGATGGTTGCCCCGTTGTTTGAGATGAGTCCGGTTCATCTGGCGGCCATTTTTGCCATGGGGTATAAGGCAGTCAATACCATGGACTCAATGTTCGGCTATAAAAATGAGCAATATCTCGACTTTGGCTGGGCTGCGGCCCGGCTGGATGATCTGGCTAATTTTATCCCTGCCCGTCTGAGTGGTCTGCTCCTGGTGCTCGCCTCTTTTCTGCTTGGTCTGGATGGTAAAAATGCCCTGCGCATTTTCGCTCGCGACCGGTTGAATCATGCCAGTCCCAATTCCGGTCATTCGGAGGCGGCAGTGGCCGGGGCCCTCGGGGTGCAGTTGGGCGGCGAATCGATCTATTTCGGTCATCCGGTTGTCAAACCAACCATGGGAGAGCAGACGAAGGAGCTTACGGATGGTGATATTGTGTTGACCAACCGGTTGATGCTTGCTGGTTCTGCTCTGTTTCTGATTGTTCTGCTGCTGCTCAGGCGGATATTGCCGGGATAACGGGAAATGATGCTGCAAAAAAATACTCTCCTGAGCTCTGGAGACTGTCAGGGCTCTTCTGCTGCTGAAATCCCGGCATTTCTTATTGGCGGCACCACCAGTGGTTCCGGTAAGACCACGATTACTTTAGGGATCTTGGCAGCGCTGAAGGCCAGGGGCTTGGCGGTGCAGCCCTTCAAGTGCGGTCCTGATTTTATTGACCCCACCCTGCACCGGATGGTGACGGAGCGGATATCTTCCAACCTTGATCTGAGGATGTGCGGCGAGAAGTTCTGCCTCGATACGTTTAACAATCGACTTTATGGTCACGATGTGGGAGTGGTGGAAGGGGTGATGGGCCTTTTTGATGGTGGCCGTTCCAGCTCGGCTGCCCTCGCCACACTCCTGAACCTGCCTGTTGTCCTGGTTATTGATGCCCGTTCCGCGGCTGAGAGTGTGGCTGCGGTGCTCAAGGGTTTTGAGGTGTATGATCCCACAGTGCAGATTCAAGGGGTGATCTTTAACCGGGTGGGCTCTGAGCGGCATATTGAATTGATCCGCGGGGCCGTGCAGCGTTCCTGTCAGGCGAAAATACTCGGCTTCTTCCCGCGTGACAATCGCTTTGAGATCCCTGACCGTCATCTTGGCCTGCACATGGGAGAGGAATCGCCGCTGGATGGAGAACAGCTTGCAGGGCTGGTTGCCGCCGTTGAGAAGCATATCGACCTTGATTCCCTCTTATCCCTGGGATCCAGCACGGTTACCACACCGGATCTTTCCACCCCTTGCTCGAAAGGAAGAGGGCTGAAGCTGGCCGTGGCCCGCGATCTGCCCTTCTGCTTTTATTATGAAGATAACCTTGCCATCCTCGAGAAGGCAGGATTTGAGCTGCTCATGTTCAGCCCCCTGCACGATCAGAGACTTCCCGAAGGCATGGACGCCCTCTATCTTGGCGGCGGCTATCCCGAACTGCACGCCTCCGCCCTGAGCAGGAATGTGGCAATGCACGCGGCCATAGCTGCCTGGGCCAAGAATGGGGGCGTGATCCATGCGGAGTGCGGCGGCTTCATGTATCTGTGTGAGGAGTTGATCGATCTGGCGGGTAAGGCGCACGTCATGGCCGGGGTCTTTCCGGCAACGGTGCAGATGCAGAGCCGNNCTGCACGGGCATGAGTTTCATTATTCGGTGATTGAGCGGATGGGCTCTGATGTTGAGACCATCTATCAACTGGAGGACGGGCGGTCGGAAGGGTTCAAGGTGGGCAATACCGTGGGTGGCTATATTCATCTCCATTTTGGCCAGTCGGAAAAGAACGTCGATGCTTTTTATAAGTATATCATGCAGGTTCAAAAGGGATAAAAATGGTTACATTACAGCAGATAAAGCCCCTTGAAATCGAGGCGGAGAGCTTTCGGATCATTGAACGTGAGTTTGCAGAGAAAACCGGCTGCCTGCCAAGCGACTATCCAGATGAGGAGTTTGCCGTCATGCGCCGGGTCATCCATGCCACCGGGGATTTTGGCTTTGCGGCGAACCTGCGTTTTCACAAGCAGGCCATTGGAGCCGGGCTTGCGGCGATCCGGGCTGGAAAGAATATACTGACCGATGTGAATATGGCAGCTGCCGGAATCAGCCGCTCCTATCTGGATACATTTGGCGGTCAGGTGATCTGCCGGGTGGGAGAGGGAGATGTTGCCGAGCAGGCCGCTCTCCAGGGTCTCACCCGCTCCGAGACGGCCCTGGCTCTGGCTGCCGGTGACAATGTGGGAATCGTCGCCATTGGTAATGCTCCTACCGCCCTGCTGGCGGTGATGAAGCTCATTGAGGCTGGAACAATCGCGCCTGATCTGGTGGTGGGGGTACCGGTTGGTTTTGTTAATGCCGCCGAGTCCAAAGAACTTCTTTCGCAGAAAAGGTATCCCTTTATCACCGCCCTTGGTCGCAAGGGCGGAAGCCCGGTCGCCGTGGCCATCGTCAACGCCCTGTTGCGACTGGCCTGAAAAATGGAGAGGCCGATGAAGTCCTCGTGCAAAACCATCCCTGGACTGTGTAAGGAAATGGATAAAAAGTACAAGCCAGTTTCTTAGGAGCCGTTACGAAATAACA
>DCUN01000072.1:1359-8134 GCA_002327225.1 Desulfobulbaceae bacterium UBA2213 | reverse complement strand
TCTGCCACCAGGTGTCAACGATGGGCAGCTTTCCTTTGCCGATATTGGCATGGTACCACATCCAGGCCTCGGGATTGATCGGCTCACCAACAGAGCCAAGGATCCGCAGGCTGGAAAGGTCGTAGCGTTGAGTAGGCTCCTCGCCATCCCGCATCAGGGCCCTGATCACCGTGGGGGCCGTATAAAAGATATTCACCTGGAATTTCTCGACGATCTTCCAGAAACGATCCGGGCCGGGGTAGGAAGGCACGCCCTCAAACATCAGGGAAGTGGCGCCCATACCCAGAGGGCCATAGAGGATATAGGAATGACCGGTCACCCAGCCGATATCAGCGGTACACCAGTAGACATCATTATCCTTCATGTCAAAGACCCACTGGCAGGTGTGCATGACATAGGTGAGATAGCCGCCGGTGGTGTGCACCACGCCCTTGGGCTTGCCGGTCGATCCGGAGGTATAGAGGATAAAGAGGGTATCCTCGGCATCCATGGACTCAGGGACGCAGGTGCTCGAAATATCAGCAGCAGTCACCTCCTCATGCCACCAGGTATCCCGGCCTGGCTGCATCGTGATCTCATTGCCGGCCCGTCTGACCACAATCACATCGGTGATGCTGGGACACTCTTCAAGGGCCGAGTCGGCATTGGGCTTCAAGGGGATGGTCTTGCCGGCGCGCAGCACGGCATCGGCAGTGATCAGCACCTTGGCCTCACAATCCTGAACCCGGCTCTTGAGGGCAACCGCAGAAAAACCGGCAAAGACGACTGAATGGGTGGCGCCGATCCGGGCACAGGCGAGCAGAGAGATGGCAAGCTCAGGGATCATGGGCAGATAGACGGCAACCCGGTCGCCCTTCTTCACGCCCTTTTTCTTCAAAACATTGGCCATTCGGCACACTTCGGTATGGAGCATCTGATAGGTATAGACCCGGACATCCTCTTCCGGTTCACCCTGCCAGATGATGGCTGCCTTGTTACGCCGTCCGTTGGTCAGATGGCGGTCAAGACAGTTATAGGAGATATTGAGCTTGCCGCCCTGGAACCATTTGATCTCAGGCGTATTGTAATCATACTCCAGCACCTTGTCCCATTTCTTGTCCCAGGTTACCAGCTCTTCGGCACGCTCCGCCCAGAACCCTTCCGGATCCTCCATGGAACGTTTATAGGCTGCCCGATAGGCCTCCATACTTCCGATATGGGCGACATCACGCCCTTCCTGCGGCGGCTCAAAGACACGACCTTCGCTCAAGAGACTGGTAATCTTATCATCATCAACACTCATTGTATTCTCCTCTCTTATTATTTATTGCTAGAGTAACAGATCACACTCCCAACAGACTGAAATAAAAGAACCTTAAAAAAATGCTGCCCACTTTCAGTCAAGCTCAAACGAAACAAAAAAAATTAACATACCCTAAACCTTACCCACCTTCAAATAAATAAAAACTAAGATGTTTATCAATTTGACTCATTCTAAAAAAACTCAGCTAATCTAAACTGTTTGCCGACCCCGTAAATTCAGGGACAATGCCATGCATGATGGTCAACATTTTTTCCACATCACGCGAGGCCGCAACACGCTCTAAATCGACCAGCTGAGTCTCAAGCCACTCTCTGTTAACATCGCGGCTGCGGGCAAGGAAGAGCTTGTCATGACTGGTTTTTTTCAAAGACTCACTTTCGTGCAATAACTCCTCATACAATTTTTCACCCGGGCGCAGTCCGGTATAAATAATTTCAATATCTTCTCCCACCTTCAAGCCGGAAAGCTGGATCATCTGTTTTGCCAGGTCATCAATGAGAACCGGTTCCCCCATATCAAGGACAAAAATTTCCCCGCCTCCTCCCATGGCGCCGGCTTGCAGAATAAGGCTGACCGACTCGGGAATGGTCATGAAATAACGGGTTATATCCTTATGGGTGACTGTGACGGGTCCCCCTTCACGAATCTGTTTTTCAAAAAGCGGCACCACGGAACCGGTTGAGCCGAGCACATTCCCAAAACGGGTGGTGATAAAACGGGTAGTGGAGCGCTTGGCCAGGTTTTGACAATAAATCTCCGCAATCCTTTTGGTGGCCCCCATGACATTGGCCGGATTCACTGCCTTATCGGTGGAGACAAAGACAAAGGCCTCCGCTCCATACCGGTCAGCGGCGTCGGCGACGAGCCGCGAGCCGATAACATTATTGATCACCCCTTCGGCCGGGTTCAACTCGATCATCGGCACATGCTTGTAGGCAGCCGCATGGAAAACAACATGCGGCCGAAACGTGGTAAAAACCCAATCCACTCTGTCGTAATTCTTCACATCCCCAAGGACAGTGACGATATCAAGAGCAGGAAAGGATTTTCTCAATTCATGATCAATAGTATAAATATTAAACTCACCATGATCAAAAATTATAAGCCTGGAAGGCCCTTGGGCAGCCACCTGCCGACACAACTCTGAGCCAATAGAGCCGCCTGCCCCGGTCACCAGCACAGTCTTGTCATGGAGATAATTTGCGATAGATTCGCGATCGAGCTCAATCTGATCACGGCCAAGTAAATCGGCTAACGTCAAAGCGCGAAGTTGACTTACCGCAACATCCTGATCACCGCGATCACCCAGGTCAGCGACTGCGGGTAAAGTCCGACACTCAACACCGATCTCGGAACAGACAGAAGCGACCTGTTTAAATATATTCTGAGGTGCTGAAGGAATAGCAATCACGACAAGATCCACGTCGAGAAATCCGACCAACATCTTTATATCATCCAAAAATCCAAGAACCCGTACGCCATGAATATCCCGGCCTTGCTTGGCAGGATCATCATCCACCAGACCGGCCGGCTCATATTCAGGGTGCCGGAGAAGATCGCGTACCAACAACTCCCCCCCCTGCCCTGCCCCGACCACCAGAACTTTCCGGCTCTCAGTATTTTGAAAGAGAAAATGCCTGTCTTTAAACCAGCGATACGAAAGGCGGGAGCCTGAGAGGACACCAATGAGCAGCAAGGGATACAGCAAAATCACAGACCGGGGAATACCATCCAGACGCGTCACCAGAAACAGCACCAACATAACTGTCAGCGTCCCCAGCAAAACGGACTTCAGAATCCGCGCCAGATCCTGCATAGAGGCAAAACGCCACATGCCGCGATAGAGGCCGGTCAGCCAGAAAACAAGACCTTGTACAGGAAGGGCGACCACAACTATCTGCATAAAAACCAGCCAGTTTGGCACGGATTCGAAATTGTAACGAAACCAGACAGCGATGGCCAAGGCCAGTGGGATAGCAGCCAGATCATGGAAAAAGGCCATGAAGCGATTCAACAAAACGCCCCGTAAGAAACGATGTAACATAAGCTCACCTGCCAGCAGATTCTACTCCTCGTCGATCAACAAACAGCAGACGTAAACATGAAGTTTTTCTCTCTCCCTGAGAGCCGGAAAAACTTAACACTCTCCATCTCATTCCTCTATTTTAGAACCCTAATGCCTTACTCCATCGCCCAGCATAACCTTCAAAAAGGTTTTCATAATTATCTTCAAATCCAGTAAAAAAGAGCGGCGCTCCAAATAATAGAGATCATAATCCACTTTTATGGGGATAGGCAACTCATCACGGCCATTCACCTGCGCCCATCCAGTCAGGCCAGGCGTAAGCAGGTGAATTCCCTTTTGCGTTCTGAGGGCAATAAGATCATCCTGGTTGAATAGCGCCGGTCGCGGGCCGACAATACTCATATCACCCTTGAGGATACTGAAAAACTGGGGAAATTCATCAAAACTCGATTTACGCAGAAACTTCCCGACTGGAGTGAGAAAGCGAGCAGGATCAGATAAAAGATGTGTTGCCACCGCTGGGGTAGCGATACGCATGGTGCGGAACTTGGGCATCTTAAAAAGATGATTATCCCGCCCGACTCGATCAGACCAATAGAGTACCGGCCCTTGTGATGTTAATTTTACCACTAGGGCTATCATCACCATTGGCACACTCAACACAAGGAGGGCAAGCAGAGATATTGAAAAATCGAAAAAACGTTTCATCGGATATCCGTATATGGTCTCCCCCTTCTTTGCAAGGACTTTCTGCACCGGATGACAGGGATAGGATTGCTTCCGTATATTCGGCTTCTTTGAGGGAAAACCTCACCGAGCCTTGATAAAATACGCGCGTATCGTCCTTATCGGCGAGACGGTTTTTCAACCACCGGACAATTCAGGTTTTCAATACGCTGGTCTGACCTGTTTTGTCATCGCTCATTACATAGCCTTCGGAATTTTAAACAGGCAAATCCCTGTGCGAGTTGTTATACTTTATCCCAAAGTAAAAACAAAATTTGAGAATACCCTCCTTTTAACCACACACCAACAAAGGATAATGCCATGATCATCACAGACTGGGTTCACACCATCGCCGGATTTTTCATCATGCTCTCTCTGGCCCTGGGGATAGAAGCAAGCCCCCTTTTTCACCATCCCTACTGGCTCTTTTTCACCGCCTTTATCGGGGCCAATCTCTTCCAGTTCGGGATCACAAAAATATGTCCCTTGGCCTTGATCCTGAAGGCGTTGGGAGTGGCCGAGACACGAAGCTGCTGTTCAAACAAGTAATATCAGTGCACCGAGCAGGAGATGCACGGGTCATAGGCCCGTACCAGCATCTCCGCCAGCAGTTCGATCTCTTTATCCGTCTTGCCCTGATCGGCACAGAACAGGGCAAGCGCTTCGATATCATGGAGGATATTGGCGTGATTCTGGCTGGTGGGGATAACACAATCGGCCTTAACAATCCTGCCTGCGCTATCAAGGTGCAGGCAGTGATAGAGGATACCGCGCGGTACCTCCACTGCCGCCACGCCGATTCCCTCCCGGGGTTCAACGCTCTGTCGCGGCTCCTGCCAGGACTCGGCCAGCAGCTCGTCGATCACCTGCATTGATTCCAGCACTACCTGCACACATTCCACCAGTTGCGCCACTACATTCATATAGGGATTATGAGTCACCGGCCTGAGGCCAAAGTCCTCGGCAATGACTCTGGCCTCAGGCAGAAGTCCCGCAAAATTATTATTTATCCGCGCCAAAGCGCCGACAGCAAAGGATTTGCGCGACAGGCGACTCAGCTTTGAGGTGGACCAGTCCGCCATATATTCATTGGTCATGGCCGCGTACTCCCGTTCCTCTTTCACCACCCCGTCGGTTGAGATGAGATCCCCGCCGATAAAGGGGTAATCGCCATCGCCCTTCAGGGAGACGAACTCGGTCTGCCGCTGAAAATCAGGAATGGAAAAGGTGGCAAAGAGATCGACACTGGCCCCGAGATCGGCAAGGGAGGCCTGCAGACGCTGCCGAAACTGTCCCAACCGGTAACGGTCCGGCAGCATGGTAAAACCACCGACCACGGTGCGGGTGGGGTGCAGCCGGCGGCCACCCACCTCGTCACAGATATCGTTGGCCAGGAGTTTGAGGCGCAGGGCCTGCTGCACCACCGCCGGATGGCTCTGAATCAGGGGCAGGACACTGCCGACGCCCAGATAATCAGGGGCGGCAAGGAAATAGATATGGAGGATATGGCTCTGCAGGGTCTCCATGTGTTTGAGCAGGAGGCGCAAGCGTTGTGCCTGCAGGGTGGGGGTGATCCCGAAGCCGTTTTCCACGGCCCGGATCGAGGCCAGGGTATGGCCGATAGAGCAGATGCCGCAGATCCGGCCGCAGAGATAGGGCGCATTCTCATAGTGCTTGCCCACCAGGATGGCCTCGAAAAAACGGGGGGTCTCCACCACCTCCCAGCGGGCCTTCCGCACCCTTCCATCTTCAATGACAATACGGATGTTGCCGTGCCCTTCAACCCGGGTCAGATGGCGTATATCAATATCACAGGAGATCTTCATCGCGGTTCCTCCTTGGTCTTGATCCCGGCCAGATAACCGGCAAAACCGCCAAAACATTCCAGCCGGTCGATCATCCGCTCCCTCGAAATCCCCCTCTCCTCCATGATGATCTGCAACTGGGCAAGATTCGCCTCGGGCGACGGCCCCCGGCAGCCCCAGCAGCCGAGCCGGTTGGAAGGACACCAGGCATCGCAGCCAGCCCGTGTCACCGGTCCGAGACAGGGTTCACCCAGATCAAAAAGGCAGATATTCTCGCGGGCCTTGCACTCCATGCACACCGGATATTGAGGATGATGGATCTGCTTGCCGAGCACCAGGTCGGTAACGATACGCTCCACCTCCTCCTTCTTGATCGGACAGCCGTAGATCTCCAGATCCACCTTGATCACCGCGGCAAGAGGTTTTGCCTCCTGAGTGTCGATGGGAAAGGAGCCGTACACCTCCTTTTTCACCCACTCAAGATCATTAAACCGATTCTTCAGCTGGTTGACCCCGCCAAAGCAGGCACAGCTGCCCAAGGCCACCACTATCGCAGCATGACTGCGGATGCGTTTGAGCTGCTCTTCCTCATCAAGCCTGGTAATGGAGCCCTCGACAAAGGCGATCTCGTAGGCATCACTTGCCTCCTTCATACCCTCACGGAAACGGACGATCTCCACCAGAGAGAGAAAGTCAAGCAGGGTCGCCTCGTTATTGAGCAGCTGCAGCTGACAGCCTTCACAGGAACTTAACTCAAAAAAGGCAACCTTGGGCCTGGCCACCGGGACTCCCAGGAATGTCTTTTTCGTCATCTTAGATTGCCTCTTTCAAGTTCAACACCGACCAGTAATCAAAGACCGGGCCATCAAGGCAGGTATAGGTGGAGCCGATATTGCAACGGCAGCACTTGCCCCG
>DCUN01000072.1:0-1292 GCA_002327225.1 Desulfobulbaceae bacterium UBA2213 | reverse complement strand
CCAACCGGCCCCTGCCACCCCTCCTCTACCTGGTCAACAATGATGTCAAGTCCCACATCAAACTGACGCCACATGGCGTACTCATAGCCAAAAAGCAGCTCAGAAGGCCTGCGTGCCCCATAGATGATATCCACCTGACCATAGCGGCTGCGTGTTTCGAGGATGGCAAGGATGGGGGAACGCAGTGGCGCAATGCCTAAGCCCCCGGCAATAAGCAGGACATCCTCTCCCTCCATCTTCTCCACCGGGAAATGGGTGCCGAAGGGTCCACTGACACCGACCCTGGTTCCCCGTTCCACCCGATCGAGAAACCTGGTCATATTGCCAACCGCCCTGATGCACAGTTCAAGATCACCGTGGCGGAGAGGCGAAGAGGTGATGGAAAAAGGGGCCTCACCGATACCCGGCAGCTCGAGCATGACAAACTGTCCGGGCCTGAAGACAAAGTGCTCACGCTCTCTCTGGTCAACAAGCTGGATCTGATAGAGCTTCTCCATCCCGGTCAGGGGATAGACATTGGTGATCTCAGCCTTGTAGGAATACTCGAATTCCTCAGCGGCAACAGGCTGGACAGACTCCATTGTAATATGCATTGTCTTCCTCCTGATGGTCTTTTATTTGCTGGCCCGGACGCTGGCAATCACCTCCGGCACCGTGATCCGCGCCAGACACGACTGGCCGCAGCGGCCGCAGCCCACGCACAGTGACTCTTCAAAGGCCTCCACGAATCCCCGGTGTTTATGGTAGTAGCGATATTTCAGCCGGGTATGGCTCTCCGGCCGGAAATTATGGCCGCCTGCGACCGAGGCGAAATCGAGGAGGTTGCAGGAATAGAGCTGTTTTTCTTTATAGGCACGGCTGAAATCCATATCCACCCGCTCCTCCACCCCATAACAGTAGCAGGTGGGACAGACCTGAGCGCAGGTTCCGCAGGAGAGACATTTCTCCCCCCACTCCTGCCAGACCGGGGCCTGAAATTCCAGGTCCAGGATCTTGGTCAGATCCGAGGTGTCGACATGGGCGACAAAGAGCGATTCCTTTTCCTCTATCATATCCATATATCGGCGATGTTCGCTGCTGTCCGGATCGTGGCAATCTATCTGCTCCAGCAGATGAAAGGCCCGGGGTGAGAGGATCTCGGCAAAATAGTGTTCCTCCATCCGGGTGAGAAAGAGATCAAAGCCCCGGATGGCCGAATCCGTGCCCATGGACTTGCAGAAGCAGAAGGGCTGAGGGTTGCAGGAATGGCCGACTATAAACATGTTGGCCCGCTTCTCTCCATAAAAAGGATT
>DCUN01000171.1 GCA_002327225.1 Desulfobulbaceae bacterium UBA2213 | reverse complement strand
GCCCCGTTTTTCGCCAGTTTTCTCATCATGAACTCGGTCTTTTTTCTGGTCAAGCTGATCCCCTTCCTCAATGTGGTTCTTGAGCTGAATATCAGTTTTGCCGATTTTCTCCGCCTTTTTTCCTATCTCTTCCCCAACATGTTTCTCTACTCCATGCCCATGGCCGCCATGATGGGTATGATCATCGCCTTCAGCCGGCTGTCGAGCGACGCTGAGATCCTGGCCTTCAAGGCCAACGGCATCAGCATCTATACCATGCTGCCCCCGGTTATCATGGTTTCCATAGCCATCGCAGCTGTCACCGGATACTTCTCAATCAAACTCATCCCCACCGGTGAGATCGCCATGAAGCAGCTCATGTTTCAACTGGCCAAGGAAAAAATAGACCAGGGGATCAAGGAGAGCGCCTTCACTGAGGCCCTGGGCGATGTTGTGGTCTATGTACAGTCCATTGACAAGGCCACTGGTCAATGGCAGAATGTCTGGGTTTCCGACATGCGCGACCAGACCGTCCCTTCCATCACCATGGCGAAATCAGGGACCATGGTTGGCGACACCCAGAAAATGCAGGTCACCATCATCCTTGAAAACGGCAGCCTCAACCGCCCTGACGGCGCCTATACCCAGACAGTCACCTTTGACCGCTATCAGATCAACATCCCCCTGCACATTCCCAGTGTTATTGACGGCACTGATGTCACCCAACAATCGAGCAGTTCCATGACCATGGCGCAGCTGCAACTGGCCGCCACCCACCTTGGCAGAGAGAGCAAACCGGGACGCGACAAGCTTGTTCACTATCACAAGCGACTGGTTCTGCCGGTTGGCTGTTTTATCCTGAGCCTGCTTGCCCTCCCCTTGGGACTCCAGGCACGAGTTGGGAGAAGCGCCATTGGCATACCCCTTGGGCTGGGGTGTTTTATCCTCTACTATGTCCTCTTCACCGTTGGAAAAAATCTCGCAGAAGAGAGCGCACTCCCGGTTGGGATTGCCATGTGGTCTCCCAATCTCATCTTCTTTATCTTTACGCTGATACTCCTGCGCCAGACAGCCAACGAGAAGCCTCTTCTCCCAACGACGATGTGCGATGGATGCGCTGCCTTTATCGACAGGACGCTCTTTCCTTTCATGGTAAAGATACGCACAGCAGTTCACCTGCCTGCAAAAAAAATAAGTGAGAAACCCGCGCTCAACATGCATTCATATGACCAGACAGCCAAGGAGCTTCTCGGTGTCGGCCACCTGGCTGCCGGGACTGTTCACGGAAACGCAAAAAGCAGGGTCTGTCATCTCCCAGAATGCGAATCATACCTCTGCCTCGATTGCACCCTTGAGTTCAAGACTATGGAGATAGCCAGGCAGGCAGGTTTTACCCCCTGTGCCTTCTGCAAGGCTATTCTGGCAAAGCAGGGTCCAACAGTGAAGGAAGAGGCTGCAGACAAGAGGCCGCAGTAACAGCCTTCCATCTTCATATCGGGTTCAGCCTTGACACTAGGATTCAGGCCATATAAGCTTAAAAAAATAAACTCTGCAGGAACGTGATCCTGCACGTATCTCCGTTAACCAATGATGGCTTAACACTCTCAAAGGTACTTTCCTCATGAATCATGCAACTTTTCTCTCAGACCTGGTCACCAGCCTGCCTGAGATCAATGGCGCCTTTATCTTCAGCCCCCAGGCAGACATACTTGCCAGCCATATTGGCGATTCTATCATTGATTTCAACCCACTGGCAATCGGAAAAAGATTGAGCGCCATTGCGAAAAAAGCCTCTGCTCATCTCCATGACATCAATCATATACAGGTGACGTTTGATACCATGATCCTCTCCGGCCGCCTGCTCACCGACCAGAACTGGCTGTTCATCGTGCATGCCCCGGAACTGTCCAGCGGTATGATTCGGATGACGCTGCAACTGGCCTTGAACAACAGCTTCCAGGAAAGCGACGAGGCCACGCAGCCTGCGCCACCGTCTGAAAAAACAGCTGCTGTCGAGCCGGCAGCCGACAGCCAGGAACTAATTCCGGTCGACATCGACTCCTTGCTGGCCCCGGGTGCGCCATTGTCGAAGCCGTTACACGCCCTCCAGGATGCGCTTGCCAACTGTATCGGCCCGGCGGCAATTCCTGTTTTTCAAGAGATCCTGTCCGCCTGGTGCCAAGACCACACACCGGCCCTGAACACCCTGAAACATCTGATTCCTCTTCTAGACAAAGAGATTGAAGACAGCGAGGATATCAAGACCTTCCATACCACTATAAAAGACCTCTTTCCCCAGGAGTAATATCATGGCCTCTGCTAAAGATTTTGCCCGCTTAGAACAGATCAATGGTGTTGCCCACTACCTCCTGGTGCGAGGTGACGGACAGGTCATCAGCCAGAATATTGAAAATGCAGCAGGTCTTGGGCCAATCATCAGCTCCTGCGGCACACAGTGTGATGCCCTGAGCACAGACATGGGCGGAAATCGCTATATTCACACCTGTATTGAACGGGAATCCGGCAACGACCTCCTGGTCTTCTCACTGGGGCGCTACTATCTTGGCATCGTCAAGCACGCCGATGGCGAACGTCAGGAAATCATAGACAATGTGATCTACTTCCTTAAACATCTCTCTTAAAGATCTCCTGAAAAAAGCAGACCACGGGCAACATGACGATGATACTTCCATATGCCAGTGAAATGAGGGAACTTGACCGGTGTGCCATTGAAGAATATGACATTCCCGGGATTATCCTTATGGAAAACGCCGGGCTGGGCACCACCTTAATGCTGGAAAGGGAGCTTGGTATGGCGGCTGACACCTTTGCCCTCATCCTGATCGGTCCCGGCAATAATGGCGGCGACGGCCTGGTCATAGGCCGCCACCTGCACCAGCGCGGCTGTGAACCTGTTTTCATCTTTCTGGTTGCCCCGGAGAAACTGCAAGGGGATGCGGCCCGCAATGTGCAGATTGTTCAAAAGCTGGACCTTCCACTCTACATCCTGGACTCAGAGGAACGCGTTCAGACACTGCCCGCCCTCTATCAGCACCTGCTTTCCCGGGGCAAGTCCTGTTACGCCATAATCGATGCGCTGTTTGGCACCGGACTGACAAGAGAGATCAAGGGCCATGTTGCGACGCTGATCCAGCTCATCAATACAAAAGCATGGGGCGCCACGATTCCCAGGATCGCAGTTGATATCCCCTCCGGCCTGCACGCGGACACCGGCAGGATTCAGGGTGTCTGCCTTCAGGCGGATCATACCGCCACTTACGGCTGCGCCAAGCCAGGACACCTGCTCCACCACGGCCAGGATTTCTGCGGCAGGCTGCATATTCTTGACATAGGCATCCCCCCTGCGGCGATTGCCAGCCTTTCCATTCAACAGGAGGCCCTTACTGCTCAAGGCGTGGAACTCTCGCTGGCCCGGATACAACGGGGAATGTCTTCCCACAAGGGCAGTCACGGCCACCTCCTGGTGCTGGCTGGTTCTATCGGCAAGACCGGGGCGGCCATACTCAGTGTCAAAGGCGCCCTGCGCAGCGGCTGCGGTCTGGTCAGCCTCTGCTGCCCCCAGGATCTCAACACCATCTTCGAAAACCAGCTTGTAGAGGCCATGACCATCCCCCTCCTCAAGTCACAATCGATGCCGGGAATTGAGGATCTCGCAACCATTGAGCAGCACCTGCCGGGTAAAAAGGCTCTTGTCATAGGGCCTGGCCTGGGCATGGCGGAACAAACGGCCCGCCTTGTTCTCCACCTCTATCGTACGGCAGAGATACCCATGGTGATCGATGCCGATGCGCTCAATATCCTGGCGCACTACAAAACAGAGCTCAAGGCCCCGTCCGCTCCCAGAATTTTTACCCCCCATCCAGGCGAGATGGCCAGGATCCTGGGATGCTCCGTTGCTGAAATCCAGGACGACAGGATTGAGGCAGCCCGCTCCGCCTGCCTGCTCTTTGATCAGGGTGGCAGCCAGTGTACCGTCATCCTCAAGGGTGCAGGCACCGTTATCGTCTCAGAAGACGGCAAGGCCTGGATCAACACCAGCGGTAACCCCGGAATGGCAACAGGAGGAATGGGAGATGTGCTCAGCGGGATCATCGGCTCCCTGCTCTGCCAGGGACTTTGCCCGCAAGAGGCAGCCCGTACTGCAGTCTATCTGCATGGCAGGGCAGGAGATATTCTACTGAAGACAAACGGCACAGGTTACACGGCAACAGAACTTGCCGACACATTGCCCCGGAGTATCAAAGATCTGATCAATTCAGGAACTCGGAAATGACCAATGTATGTGAATTGCGACTGGATTTGGGTCAGATTTAGCCGCACCGATTGAGGCGCGGTTAAATCTGACTCACTGACGGGAAACAAGATGGTGTATTGGTATTTTCCGAGTTCCGCAAATCAACAAGGAGTATTTTCATGCTGACAGCCCGTGATATAATGAACCGTGACATCATTACCGTAACAGAGGAATCAACAGTCAAGGAGCTGGCAAGGCTCTTATCCATCCACCAGATCAGCGGCGTACCTGTCTTGAATGACAACGGCAGGCTTGTCGGTGTGGTGACCGAAAGTGATCTGATTTTTCAGACAAAAAAAGTCCACATCCCCACCGTTATCACCATCCTCGATTCCGTCTTTTATCTTGAGAATCCGGACAAGATGGGTGATGAAATGAAAAAAATGGCCGGCAGCAAGGTCAAAGATATCCTGACCAGTTCCCCGGTCACCGTGACCGAGGAGACCCCCCTGGATGAAATCGCCACCATCATGGCAGAAAAAAATGTTCACACCCTGCCGGTTATGAATAAGGAGACTTTGGTGGGGGTCATCGGTAAAAAAGATATTATCAGAACCCTGATCAATTAGACATAATGGCTGTCAGTTAAACGAAAAAGACCTGCCCCTTGCAAACATGGGTTATGCTGTAGATAACAATTCACTACGGCGCAGAGCCATAACCAAGGAGGCAGGTCATGAAAAAGAATACCATATTTGTCGGGCTGGATGTACATAAAGATTCCATTGATATTGCATTGGCCAACGAGGGCCGTGATGGCGATGTCCGGTTTTACGGAACGATTGACGGAGACCTTGATTCGCTGCACAAGGCGATCCGCAAAATACAGGGAGCAAACCGCGGGGCTGAACTCCGATTTGTCTATGAGGCCGGTCCGTGCGGTTATGAAATATACCGATTCTTGAAAGGCAACGGTTTTGATTGTGTGGTTGTAGCACCATCAAAGATTCCACGTAAAAGCGGCGATCGAATAAAGACTGACCGCCGTGACGCCTTGAATTTGGCCCGTTTACACCGATCGGGAGAGTTGACGGAGGTGTATGTTCCCGGCGTTGAAGACGAAGCCATGCGCGATTTGACCCGTGGCCGTGAAGATATGGTCAAGGCCCTTCGGGTATCCCGGCAGGTGCTTCTGGGTTTTCTGCTTCGTCACGGCTATCGTTACAGTGGGCGTTCATACTGGAGCAAAGCCCATTGGAACTGGATTGCCGATATAAAAATGGAGCATCGCGCCCAGCAGATCACCCTCCAGGAGTATGTTCATATGGTTCAGGAGCAAGTTGAACGGGTGCAACGGATAACCCAACAAATCCAGGAGTTGATCCCCCAGTGGCGACTCGCGCCGGTTGTTAAAGCTCTGCAATCTTTGCGCGGCGTCTCCCTGATTGTTGCCGCGACAACTTGCGCCGAGCTCGGCGACCTTGCCCGATTTGATTCCGCCAAACAGGTGATGGCCTACCTGGAGCTTGTGCCCAGTGAGCATTCAAGCGGTCAAACGACCAGGCGAGGTGGGATCACCAAGACCGGTAACGGCCATGTTCGGCGGGTTCTTACAGAGGCCGCTCATGCCTACAGCCATCCAGCCAGGGAAAGCCGAGTCCTGAGCGCCCGGCTCGAAGGCTTGCCGCCGAAAATCAGGGAAATCGCCTGGAACGCACAGGTGCGGCTTTGTGGCAGGTTCAAAAAACTTCTGGCACGCGGTAAAAACCGCAACACCGTTGTGACCGCGATTGCCAGGGAGCTTGCCGCCTTTATGTGGGCCATCGCCCACATAGCCATGCCGGCAGGACAAAACCCGTAACCGTCAACAATCAACAAGGCATCCTGTGATGGACGTGACCAAACTGCGTAGCAAGAGACATGAGGGCTGTCAAGGTCAGGCCCTTCGGGTGCTTCACTTCGTTACGCAACCTTGACAACCCTCACGTCTCTTGCTGTACCGGCAAGTGCC
>DCUN01000042.1:2056-7792 GCA_002327225.1 Desulfobulbaceae bacterium UBA2213 | reverse complement strand
ACCAGAAATCCGAGGCCATACAAGAACCACTGGAGCGGCGTCCTTTCCAGCCGTTGCGAACGCAGCAGGGTCAGGTCTGCGGCCAAAGAACCCAGATAGACATTAAAAAAGGTGATGGGCATGATCCCCAGAAAAGTACCGACAAAGAAATCGCGCAGCGAAAACCCGGCAAGGCCAAAAAAATAGTTGGAAAGCTTGAAAGGGAAAAAAGGGATGAGGCGGGTCAGCAGGATTAGCCCCCAGCTCCTCCGCGCCGACAGATCACTTATCGACTGAAAATGCGGATTGCGCAGGCAGTAGCGGGCAAGCCTGGTTGTCCCCAGAAAGCGGCGGGCAATGACAAAGGCAACGGTTGCCCCCAGGGTAGTGGCCACAACCACATAAACCCCGCCGTAAAAAAGACCGAACATGAAGCCGGCGCCGAGCGTCAGAAGGACTCCGGGCAGGACCAGGACAACGACCAGGGCGTCAGCCAGGATAAAGATCAACGGCGCCCACGCCCCCTGCGACTCAAGCCATTCGAGGAAGGGCAAGACCCGCTCATCCAGATCAAAATGAAAGAGCAGCGCAATCCCGGCCATGACCAGCACGACCGTGATCAGCAGCTGTCCCTCCTGAGAGACGAAATGAATAATCTTCTTTAGCATGGCCATGCAACCCCTCCATACTCAGCGATCTGAGGACAGAACGATCCTGTCCGCGCTCAATCTATACGTCCGGAACACTCACAGAGTAGACATAAGCATACTACAAAAAAGAGAGATAACAAAACCTGGAGCCTTAAAACACCTTTAAATAAAAGTTGACAACTTTTTAAATAGGTGCAATATGTAAATAAGAATTATTCTTAAAGAGGTGCTCTGTGTCCGAGAAAAAAAGAGGTAACACGTCACTCCAGCAGATGATGGAGTCCTTTGAGGAGGCATGCAGGAGCGCCGATCTCAAATTGACTCATCAACGCCTCGAGATCTATCGGGAACTGGCAACGGCCACTGACCATCCATGTGCAGAGACTCTGCACAGAAGATTACTGAAGCACATGCCCACCCTCTCACTCGATACGGTCTACCGCACACTGGCCACCTTTGCCCAGCATCACTTGGTAAAAAAGGTGCAGACCGTTGACAGTCAGGCCCGCTTTGAGGCCGAGATGAGCCAGCATCATCACGTCATCTGTGACAGCTGCAAAGAGATCATGGATTTTCAATGGGGATCATTCGATGCCTTCAGTGTACCCGGAGATATTGAGCAGTGGGGGTCCATTACAAACAAGAATGTGACCATCCACGGCACCTGCCGAAAATGTCAGGCGACACAACAAGAAGTGAAGCAAACGTAGGCCGGACTCTTTTTTTGCCTGTCAATAATAAAAGTTACTACCTAGTTTTTATTACCAGATGCACTTCTTTACTATATTTCTTTTTTATCAGCCCCTTGGTTCTCGGTCGAAAATGAGATATACCAAAAAAANNCATGGCCACTCTGAAAGGAACCCAGACCGAAAAAAATATTCTGACCGCCTTCTGCGGCGAGTCGCAGGCCCGTAATCGTTACACCTATTTTGCCGCCCAGGCCAAAAAAGAAGGGTATGTGCAGATCTCCAAGATCTTTGAGGAGACGGCCAATCAGGAAAAGGAGCATGCCAAACGGCTGTTCAAACTGCTGGAGGGCGGCGAGGTCGAGATAAGCGCCACCTTCCCGGCCGGGGTCATCGGCACAACAGTAGAGAATCTGACCGAAGCGGCGGGCGGTGAAAATTACGAGTATACCCTCATGTACCCTGGATTTGCCAAGGTGGCCAGAGAAGAGGGGATGCAGGAGATCGCCGTCATATTTGAGGCCATAGCCGTGGCTGAGCGGCAGCATGAAAAACGTTACAATGCACTCAAGGCTAATATCGCAGCCGGGCGTGTCTTCAAGCGGGAGGAAAATGTCACCTGGAACTGCCAGAATTGCGGCTACCGCCACGAAGGAGACAAGGCCCCGGAAAAATGTCCGGCCTGCGATCATGCCCAGGCCCATTTTGAGTTGCTGGCTGAGAACTGGTAAAAGAGATGCATCCTGTCTGACCAGGAGCGATAAGCGCTATCAGCAGTGATCATCATCCCCTTAAGGAGAAAGACAATGCAAAACGAAAAAAAGAAACTGACCACCAATGCCGGAGCACCGGTCCCTGACAATCAGAATGTCATGACCGCCGGCCCGCGCGGCCCACAGCTGTTACAGGATGTCTGGTTTCTGGAAAAGCTGGCCCACTTTGACCGCGAGGTCATCCCCGAGCGGAGGATGCACGCCAAGGGTTCCGGCGCCTTCGGCACCTTTACCGTTACCCACGACGTCAGCCGCTACAGCAAGGCCAAGATATTTTCCAAGATCGGCAAGAAGACCGAGCTCTTCACCCGCTTCTCAACAGTCGCCGGTGAGCGCGGCGCCGCTGATGCCGAACGCGACATCCGCGGTTTTGCCGTCAAATTTTACACCGAGGAAGGTAACTGGGACATGGTGGGCAACAACACGCCCGTCTTCTTCCTGCGCGACCCTCTGAAATTCCCTGATCTCAATCACGCCGTCAAGCGTGATCCCCGCACCAACATGCGCAGCGCCAAGAACAACTGGGACTTCTGGACCTCTCTGCCCGAGGCCTTGCATCAGATCACCGTCGTCATGAGCGACCGGGGTATCCCAGCCTCGTATCGGCATATGCATGGATTCGGCAGCCATACCTTCAGCCTCATCAACGCCAACAACGAACGGTTCTGGGTCAAGTTTCATTTTGTCTGCCAGCAGGGGATCAAGAATCTGACAGATGCGGAGGCGGAGGCCATGGTTGGCAAGTGCCGGGAAAGCCACCAGCGCGATCTCTATGAGTCCATTGAGAAGGGGGATTTTCCGCGCTGGACACTCAAAATCCAGGTGATGCCTGAAAAAGAGGCGGCCACCTGCCCCTATAATCCTTTTGACCTTACCAAGGTATGGCTCCACAAGGATTATCCGCTCATGGAGGTCGGGGTAATGGAACTGAACCGCAACCCTGAAAATTATTTTGCCGAGGTAGAGCAGGCCGCCTTCAATCCGGCCAGTGTGGTTCCCGGCATCAGTTTTTCACCGGACAAGATGCTGCAGGGCCGTCTCTTCTCCTATGGAGATGCCCAACGCTACCGCCTCGGTGTCAATCATCACCTGATCCCGGTAAACGCCCCGCGCTGCCCTTTCCACAGCTATCACCGCGATGGCGCCATGCGGGTGGACGGCAATCATGGCAGCACCCTGGGTTACGAGCCCAACAGCTACGGAGAATGGCAGCAACAACCAGACTTTGCCGAGCCGCCTCTCAGTCTCGAAGGTGCTGCCGACCATTGGAATCACCGGGAGGACGAGGATTATTACAGCCAACCCGGCCTGCTCTTCCGCCTGATGAGTCCCGAGCAGCAACAGGCGCTCTTTGGTAATACGGCGCGCGGAATGGGCGATGCCCCGAAAGAGATCAAGATCCGCCACATCGGCAACTGCCTCAAGGCCGATCCGGCCTATGGCAAGGGGGTGGCGGAGGCCTTAGGCATTCCGCTTAATGAAGTCAAATAAGGAAAAGTAGCGCAAAGAAAAACTGAATTCGCGCGGAGATGCGGAGAAAATAAATTATCTGGTTCCCATGTACAGCATGGGAACCAGATAAAGAGCGACCGAAGTATTTGGCCCTTTACGCGATGGAGATGGCTAAGCGTAAAGGGCCAAAGACGAGGCGTACTAATCCTGAGGAAGAGGCGTACTGTTGGGTACGCCGCAATGACGAAGGATGCAGTACAACGCCGGCCAAGGATGGCCCAGTGTCGCTCGCTCCAGGGAAGGATAAAGAGCGACCGAAGTATTTGGCCCTTTGCGCGACGGAGATGGCTAAGCGCAAAGGGCCAAAGACGAGGCGTACCAATCCTGAGGAATGAGGCGTACTGTTGGGTACGCCGCAATGACGAAGGATGCAGTACAACGAAGTATTTGGCCCTTTGCGCGACGCCATCAGGCCTTGACGCAATCCATTGAGTAGACCACCTTCCCGTTTTTCAGCTCTTTCACCAGGCCGTGGATATCGGTCTCAAAGCCCGGAAATTTTTCATTGAAAGTGCGGGCGAATTTCAGATACTCAAGGATCGTTCTATTCACCCGCTCTCCTGGAATAAGGAGGGGAATTCCTGGAGGATAGGGGGTGAGGAGGATACTGGTGATGCGGCCTTCAAGATCATCAATCTCCACCCGCTCGATATCGTTATGCACCATCATCGCATAGGCGTCAGCCGGTTTCATGGCCGGCTCCATGTGCGAGACATACATCTCTGTGGTCAAGCGCGCCACATCGTTGTCCTTATACATGTCATGAATCGAGTCACAGAGATCCTTCAGGCCGATGCGGTCATAGCAGGGGAATTTCTTGATAAAGGTCGGCAGCGCCCGCCATAAGGGCGCATTGCGGTCATAGTCATCCTTGAACTGTTGCAGGGCCGCCACCAGGGTGTTCCAGCGACCCTTGGTGATACCGATGGTGAACATGATGAAAAACGAATAAAGCCCGGTCTTCTCCACAATAACGCCATGCTCCGACAAATAACGGGTGACGATCGCCGCCGGAATGCCGGTGACGGAAAAATCGCCGCTGACGGCCAGCCCCGGCGTAATGATGGTCGCCTTGATCGGATCCAGCATATTGAAGCCATCAGCCAGCTTGCCGAAACCGTGCCAAGGCTCATCGGCCCGCAGAATCCAGTCTTCACGCTCTCCCATGCCTTCCTCAGCCAACTCTTCCGGGCCCCAGACCTTGAACCACCAGGAATCACCAAACTCCGCATCCACCTTGCGCATGGCGCGGCGAAAATCCATGGCCTCAAGAATGGATTCCTCAACCAGCGAGGTTCCACCTGGCGGCTCCATCATGGCCGCGGCCACATCGCAACTGGCAATAATCGCATACTGGGGGCTGGTAGAGACATGCATCAGATAGGCCTCGTTAAAACGGTCCCGATCCAGCTGACAAATCGGTGATTCCTGGACCAGGATCTGACTGGCCTGACTCAGCCCCGCCAGCAGCTTATGGGTCGACTGACAGGCGTAGACCATCGGCCCTTCAGAGCGACAGGTGTCGCGGCCAATGGCATGCATGCCTTTATAGAATTCATGAAAGGTGGCATGTGGCAGCCAGGCCTCATCAAAATGGAGATTCACCACACTGTCGCCCAGGATCTGCTTGATAGTATCGACATTATAGAGAATCCCGTCATAGGTTGACTGGGTAATGGTCAACATCCGCGGCTTGGCGCACAGATCCTTGGCAAAGGGATGGGTCGCAATCTTGGCAGCAATCGTTTCCGGCAGGAATTCGGACTTGGGGATCGGCCCGATAATGCCATAGTGATTGCGGGTCGGCATCAGAAAAACCGGCACCGCGCCGGTCATGATAATGGCGTGCAGGACCGACTTGTGACAGTTGCGATCAACCACCACCACATCGTTATCGGCGACATTGGCGTGCCAGACGATCTTGTTGGAGGTTGAGGTGCCGTTGGTGACAAAAAAGAGATGATCGGCCCCAAAGATACGGGCCGCATTCTGCTCCGAGGCAGCCACCGCACCGGTGTGGTCAAGCAGCTGTCCCAGCTCATCAACGGCGTTGCACACATCGGCACGCAGCATGTTTTCACCGAAGAACTGATGGAACATCTGCCCTACCGGGCTCTTCAGGAAGGCAACGCC
>DCUN01000042.1:0-2030 GCA_002327225.1 Desulfobulbaceae bacterium UBA2213 | reverse complement strand
CGGGCCTCCCGGATAATATGGCGGGCGACAAATTCGGGGGTATCCTCAAACATGTGGATAAAACCGTGCAGCTCCTTGAGCACATCATTGGGGATATGACGCGAGGTCCGGGTCTCACCATAGAGAAAGATGGGGATATCCTCATTGCGCCGCCGGATCTCCGCCACAAAAAGCCGCAGCTTGTCGATGGCCTCATCCTTCTGATTTTCATCGGTAAACTCATCATCATCAATGGAGAGAATAAAGCAGGAGGCCCGGTTCTGCTGCTGGGCGATCATGGCGGTATCACCAAAACTGGTAATACCGATGGTCTCCATGCCCTCACTCTCTATGGCCTCGGCCATGGCCCGAACCCCGAAACCAGATGCGTTTTCGGAGCGAAAATCTTCGTCGATAATGACGACGGGAAAGCGAAATTTCATCTATCCACCCTCAAAAATAAATCATAAAAAACAATCATACCTGCTCAGTACAGGCACAGCCGATTCAACGCCATTCTTCTTCCGGATTCAATCGATATTTCCTGACTGGAAAAACAATTTGCTATACCACGCAAGAGATAATGGTACAAGTAAAGATGATTTGCAAAATCCTGATCCGGACACTATGATACTGTTTTTCAGTCCTGTTTCGCGAGCAAGCTCGCTCCTGCTTTTAGTATTACCGGTGGGAGCGAGCTTGCTCGCGAAAAGAGTTACATTTTTTTACAAGAGGTATCCATGCGTATCATGATCGTCGGCGCGGGAATGGTCGGCTACCACCTGAGCGAGAAGCTCTCAGTAGAGGGGCAGGAAGTTGTTCTCATCGATCAGGATGAATCCAAACTCCGCCGCATTGAACGGGAACTCAATATCCTGACCGTCCGGGGCAGTGGCGCTTCGGCCCGTATCCTGGAAGAAGCCGGTATCGCCAAGACAGACCTCTTCATAGCCGTGACCGACAGCGACGAGGTCAACCTCATCGCCTGCATTATCTCAAAAAGCTACAATGTCACCACCCGGATAGCGCGGGTGCGTAATGACGACTTTTATGCCCAGGGGACATCCCAGGCCGAAAAGTCTCTCGGTATCGACCTGTTGATCAGCCCCGACCTGGCAATGGCCGACGAGATCATGCACCTCATCAATGTCTCTGCCGCCTTCGAGGTAGCGGAATTTGCCCGCGGCCAGGTGGAACTGCTCGGCTATGTCGCCCAGGAAGACCAGCCCTGTGTCGGCTCCACCATGATGTACCTCAGGGAGATGCAAGGGGTCTACGACTTTGTCATCGTCGCCATCACCCGGGGGGATCTGACCATCATCCCCCACGGCCAGGACACAATCGAGGCCGGCGACAAGGTCTATCTGGTTACCCGTAAACATGATGTGCCGGTAGTGGAACGGCTGCTTTTCAATGCCGAAAGCCAGACGCCAAAGAATGTATTCATCGTCGGCGGCGGCACCATCGGCTATCTGGTCGCCCGCCGGCTGGAACAGAAAAAAATCAATGTCCGCCTGGTGGAGCAGGATGCGAGCCGTTGCGAATTCCTCTCCGAACAGCTTGAGCATGCCATGGTTCTCAACTGCGACGGGCTGGAGGCGCAGGATCTGCTTGACGAGGGCATCGACCAGGCAGACCTGGTCATCTCCGTCACCAACAGCGACACCACCAATATCCTCTCCAGCCTGCTGGCCAAGCACCATGGGGCAAAAAAATGCATCACTCACATCAACAGCCCGGCCTTCATCCCCATGCTCGGCAAGCTGGGGATCGATGTCCCCTTGAGCCCCAGACAGGTCGCAGCCAACATGATCCTCCGCTTTGTGCGCGGCGGCGGCAAGATCGTCAACGTCGCCACCCTGGTGGGCAGCAAGGCCGAGGTCATTGAGATCAAGGTTCCCCAGCGGGAACATTTTGTCAACCTTCCCCTCAAGCACCTTAATTTTCCCAAAGGATCCATTGTCGGCGCCATTATCCGCGACGACCAGGTGATCATCCCTTCCGGCGACACCAAGCTGCAGCCCGACGACAACCTGGTGGTCTTCTTTACC
>DCUN01000126.1 GCA_002327225.1 Desulfobulbaceae bacterium UBA2213 | reverse complement strand
GATTGCAAGACTTGACCCCACACATTCATGGAGGGATGCCCGCCTTCACATAGGCTTGGCTGGATTCTTAAAACTGTTCAATCATTTCAGACGCAACCAATCTCTGATTCTCAACAGAAGGTAACCTGCCACTCACAGCGAGAACAACGAATAGTTTCCGAAGTTATTGGATAGTCTCCGGCGAATCTCCTGGCAAATGTAAATGTTCGAGTAATCGGGTCACGTTCATGCGCTTGTTTCCCCGCCTGCTTCATCCTCTGCATCATCCTCAGGCGCATTTTGTAAATAGAACTCATGCAATTTAGCCTGGAGCAGCGCCTTATCCGGCAACTGCGTCTGATATTCAGCGATCAGGGCCGGAGATAGGCTGCGGCTCAGGGCGTATTCCACCACCTCGTCATCCTTGCTGGCGCAGAGCAACACCCCGATTGCTGCCTGCTCGTGTGACTTTTTCACGTCCCGGTCAAGGGCTTCGAGATAAAAACCGAGTTTGCCCAGATATTCCGGTTCAAACCGCCCGATTTTCAATTCAATGGCAACCAGGCAATTCAGCCCACGGTGGAAAAACAAGAGATCCAGCGCAAAGTCCCGCCCGCCAACTTGCAAGGGATATTCACTGCCGACAAAACAAAAATCCCGCCCCAGTTCGATCAAAAATTCCTTGAGCCGCCGCAATAAACCTTGATGTAAATCCGCCTCGGCATGACCTTGCGGCAGGTCGAGAAATTCGACCAGGTAGCTGTCTTTGAAGATGCTCAAGGCATCGGGGTGAATTTGTGACACCAGTGGTGACACTTTTACCGGACTGAGAACGGTGCGCTCAAACAGGGCGGCTTTGAACTGGCGTTCCAGTTCCCGCTTGCTCCATTGTTCACGAATGGCAAGCCGTAGATAAAATTCGCGCTCTTCAGGTCTTTTTCCTTGATTGAGAATGATGATATTATGCGACCACGGCAATTGTCGCACCAGTGGTGCGACAATTGCATCCCCCTGATAAGCCTCATAAAATTTGCGCATCCGAAACAGGTTGCTGCGGGTAAAACCGCGCAAACCCGGCTGGGTGTGTTCCAGATGTTCAGCCAGTTGCACCACCACGCCGTCACCCCATTCCGCCTGCTCGATCTTGCGGCTGATGGTCTGCCCCACCTGCCAATACAACTCAATCAAGGCGGTATTCACCGATTGCACCGCGCGTTGCCGCGCTGCGGCTATCATTTGAGTGATTTCGTTAAAATCATCTTGGCGGATAAGGGGTGTCGTCATGTTGTCTTTCCTCAAGCTATCTTGCTCATCGCTGCAAGGCCTCGGCAAGAATGGCCTTCAACTGGTTACGTAGCCGGGCGACCTCTGCCTCGGCGGCTTGCAGTTGCGCCAAAGGGACGGAAGTCATTGACCATGGTCTGGTCAATGAGAATATTGCGGTCGGCCAGAAACAGAATGCGCTTTTGCTTACCGATCTTCCATTCAGATTTCCACAGCCGCCAGATGATCTGAAAGGCGGTATAAGTCTTGCCGGTGCCGGTAGCCATGACCAGCAACACACGGTCTTGCCCTTTGGCAATAGCCTCCACAGCGGAATTGATGGCGTTGCGCTGGTAGTAGCGAGGCTCTTTGCCGCTGCCATCAACGTAATAGGGTTGCAGAATGATTTTTTCCTGCGCCGGGGCCAGTTCCTTCCATTGACGGTATTTCGCCCACAGATCGGCAGGGCTGGGGAATTCGTCCAGGGTGAGGTTGGTTTCCATTGCCGCGCTCTGGCCGGTGCGGTCATGAAAAACGAAGCCCTTGCCATTGCTGGAAAAGACGAAGGGAACTTGCAGGGTAGTGGCGTAATCGAGTGCCTGTTGCAACCCATGACCGTCGGCGAACTTGCTCTTCTTGGCCTCGATCAGGGCGATGGGGATGTGCTGATAAGAGAGTACAAAATCCGCCTTCTTCGCCTTACCGCGGCTGACCAGCTTGCCGCGCACGATGATGCGCCCTTTGGTGAACGACACCTGTCGGCGAATCTGGGTTTCTTCATCCCACCCCGCCTTGACGATGGCCGTAGTAATAAACTTGACACTGATATCGTCTTCGCTGAGTTGATCTTTGTTCATAGCGATTGGTGGTCTTTACTCTTTCATTTGGCATCTGTGTCTGGTGCGCGACTGTCATCAAACAGGCCGCCAACACCAGGATAGTTAAAGCCCCATAAAGAAAGAAGTAACATACCGTAAAATCCGGGGTAATCCAAACGAATAGCACCATCCTACCAGAGGAGGGAAAAATGGCCTCGATGCTACTCAGTCAAATGTCAAATCAATCTAACGGCGGTTCATCGTTATCCGCCGTCTCTGTCTTCCAGCCTTGGGACAGCAGAAATCCGCGGACAATATGGGCCTGATCATATCCCGCCCTCCCCTCCATGCCATCGACGATCGGTTTCAAACGAAAAAGCCCATGGAGCCTGAACAGTTCGGTCATGGCGCTCCGTATCTCCTGCTCGACAAAGTGATCGACCTTCAGATCGTGGCCCAGCTGCAGGAGCTCCCCTATATGGGCGGCAATGGTTGAGGATTTCAACCCTCTGGCGGCGGCGATTTCCTCCACGTGCATCCCTGTCTCTGCCAGGCGTAAGGTTTCATCCAGGGTCTGACCAGCCGTTGGTTTTCGGATAACGGCTGGAGCGGCAGCCTTCTCCCTCTGCTGCGGAGTGGCCTGCGGATT
>DCUN01000071.1:216-13272 GCA_002327225.1 Desulfobulbaceae bacterium UBA2213 | reverse complement strand
CGGATCGCGGCCGTTGAGCAACTGAAGGTCTACGGCGCCATCATGAACCTGCCAGTCGAAGTTGTGATCACCCCTGAACAACTGGAACAGGCCTTATTACACCATCGTGACAAGGATCTCATCCTGATAGATACCGCGGGCAGGAGCCCCAGAGACACCCTCTGCATCGATGAACTTGCGGGCTTTCTCCGAGCCGATCTTGCGATCGACAAGCACCTTGTCCTCTCGGCGACAACAAGAAAGACAGAGCTTTTCGAGGCCATCAAACGATTTGGCGCACTTGGAATCGACAACACCATCATTACCAAGACCGATGAATGCTCCACTCTCGGAGTGTTGCTTGATATCCAGATGCACGACAAAGATAACACAATCCCTTTCTCTTACATCACCAATGGCCAGAGGGTCCCTGAAGACCTGCTGATCGCCTCTAAGGAAATCGTGTCAGAGCTTATACTCCCCCCTCAACAGGGAACAATCCATGAATAACAATGATCAATCAATAGCAGACCAGGCAACAACGCTTCGCTCCATGGGGGCCGTAGCCACTGCCTCCATAAAGGGCGGAAAAGACAAGGCCACTCGGGTCTATTCCATCACCAGCGGCAAGGGAGGCGTCGGCAAGACTGCGGTGACCGCGAATACTGCCGTGGCCCTTTCAAGACTCGGGAAAAAAGTCCTGATTCTGGATGCCGACCTGGGGCTTGCCAATATTGACGTGGTTTTCGGCCTGGCCCCAAAGTATAATCTGAATCATTTTTTCTCCGGCGAACAGGAGTTGAGCACCATCCTGGTAGAAGGACCCAGCGGAGTCAAAATCCTGCCAGCCGGATCAGGCGTCCAGAATTTTACCCGGCTCGATTCTCTCCAGAAGCAACGACTGCTGGAAGGCCTCGATCTCATGCATAATGATTTTGATTTTGTCTTAATTGACACCGAGGCCGGCATTTCAGAAAACGTTACCTACTTCAATACCGCCGCCCAGGAGATCCTGGTGGTCACCACCCCTGACCCGACCGCGATCACCGATGCCTACGCCCTGATGAAACTGCTCTCCACCCAGTATCATGAAAAACGGTTTAATCTGGTGGTCAATCAGGTGCAGAATGACGAAGAGGCCCTCGACGTATACCGAAAGCTGACCATGGTCTCCAATCGCTATCTTGACATCTCCATTGATTTTCTCGGCTCAATCCCGGCAGATCGTCAAATGATTGACGCCATCAGGAAGCAGAAAGTAATTGTTGAGCTCTACCCTTCTTCCCGCATCACCAGTGCCTTTACCCAGCTGGCCAACACCTTGTGCTCTGAACAGATCAGCTGCGAGCCCAAGGGCGGTATCCAGTTTTTCTGGAAAAGAATCCTTGATTTTGGCGGCAGGAGCTGACCATGGTCTACATAAACACCTCCCCCTTGCAAGATCATCCTTCCCTGATCAGAGACAACCTCTATCTTGTCGATATCCTGGTCGGCAGAATGGTCACCCAGGTACCGGCCTTCATGAACAGGGACGACATGCGCAGCGCCGGTATGCTGGGCCTGATCGATGCCGCCAATAAATTTGACGCGAGCAAAAATATCCTGTTCAAGACCTTTGCTGAATACCGGATCAGGGGTGCAATCCTGGACGAGATGCGCAAGCTTGACTGGTTTTCCCGTTCTTTGCGGGAAAAACAGAACAAACTCAGCCGTACGATGATCAAGCTGGAACGTAAACTGGGAAGAACTCCCGAGGAAGAGGAGATGGCCAGGGAGATGGAGATCAGCCTGGAGGAATACCAGCTTATTCTGGGCGAGGTTGGCCATCTCGGATGTGTCAGTCTCAATGAAACCCTGACCGACAGCGGCGAGGGAACCTCTTTTATCGATTCCCTCGCCGATCAACGCACAGACCTCACTCCAGCAGCCCAACTAGAAAACAAAGAACTAACAAAAATTATGGCAGGCATATTGCAAGAACTGTCAGAGAAAGAACGACTGGTCATCTCGCTCTACTATTACGAAGAGCTGACTCAGAAAGAAATTGCCGATGTCCTTGAGGTCTCGGAAGGGAGAATCTCTCAACTCCACAGTCAGGCCTTGCTGAAATTAAAGACGAAGGTACAGATAAGGCTAGGGGGCAGGGAGTAGAGAGAGAAGAGAGAAGAAACAATCTGTCAAAAATTCCTTGAACTTTAAAGGTTAACGTCAATGACCAGCTTTCACATCGCCACTCTGCAGATAATAACTCCAATGCCCAGATACCACATCACCATCCTGCTGATAGGTATCCTGCTCTGTACGGTAAGCTTTGTGCTGGCTCTCATGCTCAAGCGGTCCAACAGCAATAAAGACAAACTCCTTACTGAGATGCAGGAGACCTTGAATAGCCTGCAAAACGGTTTGACCGTCAAAGAAAATGAGATCCACGAGGGACCGGCGGTAAATATCTTTGATGATAATCTGCGTGCGGCAGAGCTTACCACCAGACTTCAGCGCCCCCGTCTCAGCATACAGCAAAGCGGGTATTCTCCTGCTGCCCCGGAACGCTATGGCTATATTCAATCAATGGCTGAACGGGGCCTAAGCGCCAAGGAAATCGCTTCCATGCTTTCCATGTCACTGCATGAAGCGACACAACTTGTCACCCTGACCAGGGTGGCACGGTCCCAGCAGAGACTCAACAACACGGTCATTCCGACTTAAGAATGAAGCCACCTTTGTCGATAAGAAAGCAGGAACATTTCCAAGAAGCTTAAGAGACCATCAACCTTTATCCTTTACTAAAACCTTATGGTATCAGGTAAATACAGCGCACTTTCAGGGGCTATTTCTCGTGAACAAAGCATGGCGAATATTGCCGCCAACCTGGCTAACGTCAATACAGTTGGCTATAAAAAGACAAGTGTCAGCTTTGAATCACTGCTCGAAGGGGCCAAACAGTCGGCAGAGGCCAAGGGAATTAATTACAGCCGCATCAAGGGTACCTTTTCCGACTTTACCCCGGGACCGATCACAGAGACTGGCAACCCGCTTGATATGGCAATCCATGGAGATGGCTTTTTCAAGGTTCAAGGTCCTGACGGTATACTCTACACTCGCCGCGGAGACTTTGTATTAGACCAGACAGGAAACCTGCAGACCAGCAATGGCCTGCAGGTCCTGAACCAGGCCAATGCACCGATCAATATTCCTGAAACCGCACTCAATCAGATTTCTATCAATAGTCTGGGTGATATATCTATCATGGGAAGAGATGGGGGGCAGTCGGTTGTAGGCAGAGTTGGAGTGGTCACCATAGATGACACCAGCAAACTGAAGCGTGAAGCAGACACTACATTCTCTCTGCAGGCAGGTGGGCAGGAATCAGCCCTTGCCGACCCCACGCTTACCATTGGCAGCCTGGAAAGCTCCAATGTCAATATGACTGAAGAAATGACCCTGATGATTAACAGCCTCAGGACCTTTGAAACCTATCACAAGGTATTGAAAAGCTACTCCGATCTAGGACAGAAACAGGACGAGCTTGGCAGTCTGGCCTAAGGGACGCGGAAAACCCTAAGAGCTGTAAGATACTGACGAGACTAACGTTTCAAGAACAAGTGAAGAGAGAGGAGAGCCACGTGTTACCTGCTCGTCTCTTTACACACAACCTAAAAGGATACAACAACAAATGATTCGCTCACTCTGGACCGGGACTACCGGCATGAATGCCCAGCAACTTAATATAGATGTCATTGCCAACAACCTAGCCAACGTGACCACCACCGGATTCAAAAAAAGCCGGGCTGATTTTCAGGATCTTATGTATCAGATCATGAAGGTTCCAGGAAGCCAGTCTTCTGCCGACACCACATCGCCAACCGGTATCCAGGTCGGCCTCGGCGTTCGCCCTGCAGCGGTACAGAAGATCTTCACCGAAGGCGACCTGATCCAGACGGGAAATGAGCTTGATGTCGCCATCGAAGGCGCAGGTTTTTTTCAGGTGGAAATGCCTAACGGGACCACTGCTTACACCAGAGCGGGGGCATTCAAAAGAGACGGTGATGGACGCATTACCAATTCAGACGGCTACCCGATTGCCCCGGCAATCACCATCCCTGATGGCTCACGACAAATCACCATCAGTGAAACAGGTATACTCAGCGCCATCATCGGAGCTGACAACACCAGCACCGAGATAGGCGCCCTTGAGACTGTCACCTTCACCAACAATTCCGGCCTGACCGCCATTGGCCGCAATCTCTTTATCGAATCCGCAGCTTCCGGAACAGCGCAAGCCGCTGCTCCCGGAGATGACGGCTATGGCACCCTGGCCCAGAACTATCTTGAAGGCTCAAACGTCAATATCGTCGAAGAGATGGCCCTTATGATTACTACCCAGCGTGCCTATGAAATCAACTCAAAATCCATCCAGACATCTGATGAAATGATGCAGACCACGAATAATCTGGTTTAAAACTGAGAAGATCTCATACGGATCAACCATGCAAAAGGCCCCTACAGGACAGCAGAGCTCTCAACGTCAAAAAAAGAACATGGGTGTGTTCAAAGTCATCCTGCTTATTATCCTGTTTTCAGGGACGGCTTCCCCTTGCCATGCCTTTGACGTCACCTTCCGCACAACGGCCACCATACCAGGGGCATCAATCACCCTGGGAGAGATTGCTGATATTAACAGTAATTCAGAACTGGCAAACGCCCTGGCCGGACAGACTGTGGCATCAAGCCCTGCTGCTGGACAAAAAATTGACCTCGACACCACCAGTATCATCCAGAAACTTTCCAGGGCAGTAACCACTCCGACTGACATCAAATGGCGAGGGGCTAGAACTGTGACCGTGCAACGCCAGGGCATCACTATTAGCCCCCAGGTCGTGCAGGAAATTATCAACAGCTATCTAGCAGAAAAAACCAGAGAACTGCCGGATGCCAGCTACACCTTTACTCCCAAAGATCCACCTTTACCTTTTATGGTTCCTGGCGGGGACTTGAAATGGGAAGTCACCCCGTCAAATCCCGGCATTATCGGCAGCAGTCGTTTTTCTCTCATTGGCCGTATCAACAATCAGGTTGTTAAAAATTTTTCAGTTCGTGGCACCCTGGAAGCCTTAGCCCCGGTGGCCGTTGCCGTCTCATCCCTTCGCCGTGATGATATTATCACCGAAGCCCAGATTCAGATGGAGCCCAGAGATCTCTCCACCCTCAGAGCCCCCTGCCTGCAGCTGAATCAGGTTATCGGCAAAAAAGTTCTCCGCAGCATCCAGGCTGGCTCGGTTATCGATCTGGCATCCATTGAATTTCCACCAATGGTAAAAAAAGGAGAGCTTGTGAAAATCATTGGTCAAAAAAATGGTCTGGAACTGACCGCTACCGGCATAGCCAGGACAGATGGCAAAGAGGGCGAGATCATAAAAGTCAAAAACACCAGTTCCGACAAAGATATCTTCGGCCGCGTTACCGCTCCCGGACTCGTTGAGGTACAAATCTGATATGAAATTATTTTCTCTACTATTGCTGTTCGCCATATTCCTGACATCCTGCGCCAGACCGCAGGAGCAGATTGTAAACATCCCTGAACCCCTGGAGGAGATCCAGACTGAAGCAACCGGTGCGACCTCCAATGGCTCACTGTGGCCAGGTGAACAGCACTCCCTGTATGCAGATCATAAGGCCCGAGCTACAGGAGACATTGTCACAGTCACCATCTCAGAAAAGGCCAGTGCCAGCAAGGAGGCCTCCACCGATTCGGATCGCAACAGCAGTATATCTGCGTCCATTCCCAACCTCCTGGGCCTTGAAAACTCAAGTATAGTATCTCAAAATCCAAATATTGACCTTAACGCTTTGCTCAAGGCCGATTTCGCCAACTCCTTCGCTGGATCCGGTAAGACAGTCCGCAAGGAAGATCTGGTCGCCTCGCTCACCACCCAGGTCATTGAGGTGTATCCCAATGGCAACATGAAGATCAGGGGCGGCAAAGAGGTCCGAGTCAACAACGAGACGCAAGTCATTTATTTGACAGGCATCGTCCGCCCTGTGGATATCATGGCCAACAACACCATTGACTCAAAACACGTCCTGAACGCCAGAATCTCATACACCGGCAAGGGCGCGATCAGCGATAAACAAAATCCAGGATGGCTCACCCGGGTCATTGATAATATCTGGCCATTCTAGCCGAAAGGTAACCTATGAAATTCATAAAGATTCTCAGCATCTTTCTTTTTTTCTCGACGTTCATGGTTCAATCAGCCTCAGCGACCAGAATCAAGGACATCGCCCAGCTGGGTGGCGTTCGTGAAAATCAGTTGATCGGGTACGGACTTGTGACCGGCCTTGCCGGAACCGGCGATGACCTGAAAAAAGTCCTGTTCACCCGGCAGGCCCTCTACAATATGATGGTGCGCCAGGGAATCACTATCAATCCAACAGATTTTGCCAAAATTAACTCAAAAAATGTCGCGGCGGTCATGATCACCGCTGCCCTTCCCCCTTTTGCCAAGCCAGGTTCCACCATTGATGTCCAGGTTTCATCCATCGGCGATGCGGCAAGTCTGGCCGGCGGCAATCTGCTCATGACGGCCCTGAAAGGTCCGGACGGCAAGGTCTATGCGGTCGCTCAAGGCCCCATGACTATCGGCGCCTTCTCCTACGGCGGCAAGGCAGCCAAGGCCCAGAAGAATCACTCAACAGTGGGCCGCATCGCCAACGGAGCAATTATTGAGCAGACAGTACCGGTTGCCCTTGGTGAAAAGGGCTCCCTCTCCTACCGACTCCGGACAGCAGATTTTACCACTGCCTCAAACATGAGTGAGGCGATCAATTCCACCTTTGGCGCAGGTACGGCCAGCCCTGTTGATTCAACAACAGTCGAAGTGACGATCCCCGATGCCTTCAAGGCCCATCCCGTCCCGTTTATTGCCAGACTGGAAACTCTGGATATCAAAACTGACACCAATGCCAGAGTCGTTATCAATGAACGCACCGGCACCATCGTCATGGGCCAGGACGTAAGGCTCTCGACGGTTGCGGTTTCTCATGGGAACCTCTCAATTGTCATCAAGGAAGCAGCCGATGTGATCCAGCCAAATCCCCTGGCCCCCGGTGAAACTGTTGTCATCCCCCAAACCACTGTTGAAGTCACCGAAGACACCAGCGAACTCATGGTGGTGAAAGAAGGGGTCAGCATCAGTGCGGTCGCCGATGCCCTCAATGCCATTGGCGCCACCCCCAGAGACCTGATTGCCATCTTCCAGGCCATCAAGGCAGCGGGTGCCATGCATGGTGAACTTGTCGTTTTATAAGAGTTAAAGGAACAATATGCAGCTGAACATGCCGACACAGAACATCCAGGGAGCCGCTGGTGCAGCGACCACCAAACAATCTGATTCCAGAGAAAGTAAGAATCTGCAATCATTGCGTAAATCCTGCCGTGACTTTGAGGCGGTCTATATCCAGGAGATGTATAAGGCTATGCGCAAGACTGTTCCTGACTCCGGTCTTTTTGAAAAAGATATGGCCAGTGAGCTCTATAAGGAGATGCTGGACATGGAAATGGCCAAGACAACCGCTGCAGGCAAGGGCGTTGGAATTGGCGAGGCCATGTACCAGCAGATGAAAGACAAAATAGCGCCTCAAAAATAAAAAACAAAAAATCACTGTTTATTTTAAAACGGCACCTAAAGTTTTTTCCCTCCTCTGACGATACTGTTTATAACAGGAAATAAGATACCCTCTTATCTTCCTCTCGTTATAAACAGTATCGTCATATTATCCTTCTGCATGGACGCAGGAGAGAACAACGCAAGGAGGCACCGGATCATGGCAAACGCAATCAGCAACCAGGCGCACATCGACCCTAAAATTCTACGGCAGCACAACAACAAAAATCTCCAGCCTGCAGAAACCAGGTTGCCAGAAATAAACGAAAAGCCCCTGGATAAAAACAGTATTATAAGTGATTCAGTTACCATCAGCGAACGGACCGAGACAACAGGAACCTACTCAAGATCTCTGACCTTGGATCAGGGTGTCGCCGGAGATGGATTTGACCTCCTGCGTGGTCTGGTGTTAAATATACTCAAGCAACAGGGCATTGACTTCAAAATTGCCACAGGCCAGGAAGGTGCCCCGGAGATTGATATCAGTCAACTGAGCCAGGAAGAGGCCCAGGCGCTCATTGCTGATGACGGATACTTTGGAGTTGAACAAACCTCTGATCGCATTGTAGATTTCGCTATCGCCATGGCGGGCGGGGATCCTTCCCGACTGACGGCGATGAAAGAAGGTGTGACCAAGGGGTTTAATGAGGCGCTGAAATCCTTTGGTGGATGGCTTCCTGACATATCCCACAACACCTACAATGCAGCAATGGAAAAACTTGATACCTGGGCAGAAGAAACAAGTTCTGGCCGGTAATCATAAGGGAAACCCAGGTGACATTATGAGTATAGAATTTTTTGGAGTTGGCGGTCTTGGCCAGATAGGTGCCATGAAGAATGCTGAGAAGACACAGGCCAGCAAAAAGCCGGGAGACAAACAGGGAAAGGATCAGGTGCTGTTTTCATCTGTCCTGCAGGACGTGCAAAAAGCACAGACAAGCAGTGGCAGCATGCAGGCCCAGCGGAACGATCGCGTCCAGGAGATCAAGGCTCAGATTGCTGAGGGCTCCTATCATCCTGACCTGAATAAAGTTGCCAGCAGCCTTATGCAGTTTCTGCTTGAGGAGAAGCAATCATGATCATCGGCAAGACCCATGACAACCTTATCCGTCTGCGAGACCTGATCATTGAGGAGAGGGAATGCGCCAAGACCCTGAACTTTACAGGAATGAACCAGGTCATGGCCGAAAAAGAAGAGCTGCTGCAGCTGCTCGCCCATGTGCAGACGATCGACCAGGCAGACAAAGGCATTGCTGCTCAAATCCGCCATGAAAATCGCCGTAACGCCTATCTGTTCAAGGCCACACTGGGGTGGATCCGGGAGACCATGGAATTTCTTGGAAAGCGAAGCGTCACCTCAACCTATTCCGCAAGCGCCGGAACCATATCCGCACCCGTCAACGGCAGACTTCTTTCTGGAAGGATTTAATTTCCCGAAAAGCCAGGGCCTCTCCAGGTCTCAAAAAAATATCCTCATCTGATTCCCATACCGTCCATGGGAATCAAATGAGGATATTTTTTCATAGCAGCACAATCCGTTTTTCCTCCCGCCCCCCGACTAAGCCGCTGTAAAAAATAACATGGCCATCTAAATGCCAGGAGCTGCGTGGCATACGGAGCCGTTACGAAATTGACAGAAATGGCCATGCAATTTCGTAACGCCTCCTAAACATTCCCTCTCATTTTACCGATATAATATTACTAACCCCAATAAACGGGATAAGTGCCTTTCGCAGATTATTTTCTTAAAAAAAAAAAACAGGTAAGCGCAGACTCCGAGAAAATAATCTGTAAGGCACTAAATAAAATCCAACAACCATCCTCACAATGATGGCACAGTTTTTCTCAAACCAAGGATAAACCACTATGGCCGGATTACTTACCGCACTCAATGCCGGAAAGACGTCCCTTGCCGTTAATCAGAAATCCATTGAGATTATCGGCAACAATATATCCAATGTCAACACACCCGGCTATTCACGACAAGGCGCGGTGTTAGATCCCTACCCTTCCATGAATTTCGGTGGCTTCTTCATTGGCCAGGGGGTTACAATCAGCGATGTTCGACGTGACTTTGACACCTTTGTCACGAGTCAGCTCCAGAATAAGTCCATTGAATTTGGACTCCAGAGCGGGCAGGCCACTCCTCTTGCCGAGCTTGAACGCATCTTCAACATCACTGATCAGAACCTTGCCACGGAGATCGACCGTTTTTTTGATTCCTGGCAGGAGCTCTCCGCCAACCCCAGCGGCATGACTGAACGGGACATCGTTATTCAACGCGGCGAACTGCTGGCCACAACCTTTCATACTCTCTCCAATGACCTGAATACAGTTCAGCAGAACATCAACGACTCCATTATCTCCAAGGTTGATGGTGTGAATTCCAAGATCAATGAAATCGCCGAACTCAACACGCACATCTTCCACGTTGAATCACAGGGCCGGACGGCAAACAGCGCCATGGATCGTCGTGACACGCTGGCCAAAGAGCTGGCATCCAGCCTTGGCGTTCAGACATACACCGATTCCAAGGGCATGCTGGCGGTTCAACTCCCGGGCGGTCTGCCTTTGGTTCAAGGTGCAACAGCCATGCCTATCGAGGCTGTCCATAATGGTCAGAATCTTGACCTGGTACTGCATGCCGGAGGAGTCACCAGAAATATCGGTCTGAACAACCTTGGCGGAGAGTTTTATGGAATGGTCAATATCCGCGACACCGTCATCCCCGGACTGAACGACAATCTGGACAGGCTGGCCTACGAAATCACCCAGGCGGTCAATACTGCCCATGCGGCAGGAGCTGGGCTGGATTCTGTCAGCGGCAGGAATTTCTTCACCCCGAACCCGCCCCCTGCCCTGGCAGCAGACCCTGCATGGCGTGACGCGGCTCGCAACATCAAAATGGACCTCACTGACTCACGTCATGTGGCAGCAGCACAGACTCCCATTCCTCCGGCGCTGGTAGCCCCGGGTGACAACCGGAACGCCCTGAACATTGCCTCGCTTGGTAAAACCGTTCTCATCAACGGAGCTGATAATTTTACCTCTTATTACGGAAAGATGTCCGCAACCGTAGGTATCATGGCCAATCAGAATTCGCTCTCGCTAGGGGGTGCCGAGGACGCGATGATGCAGCTTCAAAACATGCGGGATGGACAGGCTGGCGTGTCTCTGGATGAGGAGATGATCAGTCTTATCCAATACCAGCGCGGTTTTGAATCTTCGGCCAAATTCCTCTCCACTATAGATGAGATGATGTCAACCCTCATAAATTTAAAACGATAACGATCATATCTCTTTAGAAGGTGGCAACAAATGAAAGTAACAGATGGCTCCACTTACCGTATGCTCCAGTCCAATCTGGGTAATATCAGCGCCAGGCTTGAAAATCTTCGCCTCCAGGGCGCTACCGGCCTCAAGCTGAACAAACCATCCGACGATCCGACCTCAATCCGACCGGTTCTCACCACCCGGACCCAGATCAGAAGCACTGAGCGCTATCTCGACACCGCAGGTGTCTCACTCGACAAGATGGAGGCCACAGACGGGCATCTTGAGCAGGTGGAAAACATTCTGCAACGTGTTAAGGAAATCACCATCAACTCCATTAACGGCGCCATGACCAACACCGACATGGCCGTTTTTGCCGATGAAGTCAAACATCTGCAGCAGCAGCTTCTGAGTGCTGCCAACGGGACAGTGGATGGCAAGTATATCTTTTCCGGATACCAGGAAAACCTCCCACCGTTTGTCCCTAACCCCAATTACAATCCCAACCCGCCCACTGATCCACTCAACACCAATCCACCATACAACCCGGCCGACTCAAGCACCTGGCCCTATATCTACCAGGGAGACCCGAACCCCACCGAGCTGGAAATCACCGCCGGTGAGCGGTTACAGACAAATCTGACCGGCAATGACCTCTTTATGGGTATCAGCAACAGCGTCATGCAGGCCGGCCCCGTCCCGCCCGCCACAGGGTATCCCTCAGACCCGGGAAGAGTAGACATCTTCAGCGTTCTTACCCGGCTGGAAGAGGCCCTGCGCGGCGGCAATATTGATGATCCGGCAGGTGCGGGTGGAGGCCTCAAAGCTGCGATGGAAAATCTGGATATTGCCGCCGACCAGAACCGCAGGATGCGCAGCCAGCTTGGCAACAAGGCCAACAGGGTTGAAACTGCAATGATGCATCAAGAAGATGTGTGGATGGATCTGCAAATGATCCTTTCCAGGTACCAGGATGCTGATGCTATTAAAACCTTTGCTGAAATCAGCCAGCAGGAAACAGCGTTTCAGGCAGCGCTGAGCATCACCGCCAAGGTTTCGAAAATCTCTATCCTTGATTATTTGTAACAGATCGCATAAATTAAAAATCAATCTTTTGTTCTATCCTTGAATTCTGTGAGCTTCCTGCAAAATGACCACGATATCACTCCCCGTGTTCTTGTATCGGGGAACCATTTTCGTACATTCAGATGACCAGTTGATGGACTTCTTTCGTCCTGCTGCAAGAGGCTCCTTTGTAAAAGATATGAAGGACAGAACAGACGCCTGCAACACTTTCATATTTTATTTTTTTTATGCTATGACCCTAATCGGGTCTTCATTCATTTTGTGGAGCTAAACCATGCTGGTTCTTACCAGAAAGCCCGGTGAGGGATTTGTCATCGGAGACGATATAACAATCAAGATTATTGAAATGAAAGGTGGCGGTGTTCGTATCGGCATCGAAGCACCTCAAGACAGAAAAATCTACCGGCAAGAGATCTATGACCGTATCACCATGGAGAACCGTACCGCGGCCCAGTGGAATATGATCGATCTGGATACCCTCAGTGACAACCTCTCAGTGGGAATAAAGAAAAAATGAAAAAAATACTGACACGCTTTGGTGACGTTGAATACGATCCGGAAAATCTGCTCTACTTTCCCGCTGGCCTGATCGGATTCCCCAATCTGCGCTCTTTCATTGTCATGCCCAATAAAAAGGAAGGCCCGCTGTTCTGGATTCAAAGCGTCGACGACCCTGAAATCGCCTTTGTCCTCACCGACCCGACCAATTTCTTTCTCGAATACAAGGTAACGCCTGACGATACTGAAAGAAGCTCGTTACAAATAGGCCTCGAAGAGGAATGCTATATTCTGGCAGTGGTCACTGTGCCGCCAGACCAGAAAATCACCCTGAATCTGGCCGCTCCCATTTTATTTGCCCCCACGAGCAACCGGGCCATTCAGGTGATTCTGGAAAACACAGAATACCAGTCCCGAACACCACTCCCCTCTTAAAGATTCTTTTTTTATCCCGCCGGCCCGATCCTTCCCAATGAAGAATCGGGCCTTTTCATTTCTCATCTCCAGCATTTTCCGGTTTAACAATTGCAGCCGGGTGAAAATGTTGTTTCCTGTA
>DCUN01000071.1:0-127 GCA_002327225.1 Desulfobulbaceae bacterium UBA2213 | reverse complement strand
TTTTTTCATAACACAACCTCCACACTATCCTGCCAGACGCTGCTCAAAGAAACAGCCCCAAATATGCTGTTTCTTTGCTGCAGCATAAGGGGCCGTAATGAAATAAGCAGAAAAGCGCTGCTTTTTT
>DCUN01000060.1 GCA_002327225.1 Desulfobulbaceae bacterium UBA2213 | reverse complement strand
TTTGGGGCTGTTAAACATGGGTTAGGGGGACAGATAAAGCAGCTTTGAACGTGTTGTATCTGTCCCCTCTTTCATTCCCGTAAGGGCATGGCTCTTATGCCTGCCCTTTTGTGCCTTCCTGCTTGTTTTACCTTTTATTCATTATGAAATTAAAAAATTACACCTTGATTGCCACCTGCGCCGCCGGTCTCGAAGACCTTGTTCATAACGAGATCGCCTCTTTTGGCGGCACAGAGATCGTCCAGGCCAGGGGTGTTCTTATCTGGCAGGGGGATCTGGCCAGCGGCTATCGGGCCTGTCTCTGGTCCCGTTTCGCCTCGCGCGTCCTCTTGCAGCTTGCTGAGTTTCCAGCGGCCGATGACACCGAGCTCTACCATCAGTGTGGACTCATCAACTGGCAGGAGCACATGGACAACAGCTCCACCTTTGCCGTTGACTGCGCCCTGAGCAATTCATCTATCACTCACAGTCAATATGCCGCGCTCCGGGTCAAAGACGCCCTGGTCGACCAGTTTCGGGACCGGAGCGGCGAACGTCCTTCAGTGCAGGTTGAACGGCCGGATCTGCAGATCCGGCTCCATATCCATAATGATGTGGCAAGTCTTGCCCTTGATCTCTCAGGGGAGAGCCTGCATCGTCGGGGCTACCGGGTAGAGGGGGCCATTGCCCCGCTGAAGGAAAGCCTGGCCGCAGGGATTGTGGCCCTGGCCGGCTGGAACAGGGATGTTACAGCCGATACCCTATTTCTTGATCCCATGTGCGGTTCCGGCACCCTGCTTATTGAGGCGGCCCTGCTCTATGGTGATTCCGCGCCCGGCCTCTGGCGCAATTATTTTGGTTTCATGGGCTGGAAGGGTCATGATGAAGCTCTTTGGTCCCAGCTTGTTGACGAGGCGGTAGCGCGGGAAGAGGCAGGGCTGGATCGTCCCTGGCCCCTGATTCTTGGCTATGATGCCGATCCGGTGGTCGTGGCGGCGGCCCGCCAGAATATTGAAAAGGCGGGGCTGGCGGAGAAAATACGGGTCAGGCAGGGCCAGCTTGCCAATCTGAAACGGCCGGCAGCCAAGGGTTTTCTGATCTGCAATCCTCCCTATGGCGAGCGTCTCAACGAGGTGGATGAGGCGGTCCAGCTCTATCGGGCCTTGGGGCGTGTGGCGCGGCAGGAGTTTGCCCACTGGCAGGTGGGGATATTCATCGCCAGTCCCGATTTTGCCGATCGGATCGGTCTTTCGTGGCAGGCCAGTCATCGTCTCTTTAACGGGCCGATCGCCTGTCGCTTGTTGTGCGCTGAAGTGGCGGAGCAGGGAGCGGAGCAGGAGTTCCAATGGCAGGTCGCGGCGGAGACTTTTCAGGGGGAGGGGTCAGAGTTTGCCAACCGTTTAGTCAAAAATCTGAAGAAGATGCTTAAATGGGCACAGCGGGAAGGGATCAGCTGCCTGCGCGTCTATGATCGCGATCTTCCTGAGTATAATGTAACCATTGACCTCTATGACAAGTGGATTCATGTCCAGGAGTATGCCCCGCCGGCCACCATTGATCCGGATCTTGCAACGTCGCGTTTCAGTCTGGCGCTGACCATGATTCGTGAGGTCCTGGGGGTGCGCCGCGATCGGATTTTCATCAAAACTCGGAAAAGGCAGAAAGGAAAGGAGCAGTACCAGAAACAAGGGAGCCGGAAAAAGATGTATGAGGTGCGGGAGGGGAGATGTTTTTTCCTCGTTAACTTTACCGATTACCTTGATACCGGTCTCTTTCTTGATCATCGGATCATCAGAGAGCGGATTGGCCAGCTCGCTGCCGGGAAGCGATTTCTCAATCTCTTTGCCTATACCGGAACAGCGACCATCCATGCGGCACGGGGCGGGGCGGAATCGACTACCACCGTCGATCTGTCAGCCACCTATCTCAGCTGGGCCAGGATGAATCTGGCCCTGAACGGCTATGGCGGTCCGGCCCACGCGACGATTCAGGAGGATTGTCTCAAATGGCTGGAAGATGCAGGACATGGACGGCCCAATGTCGCTCGCTCCAGGGCCGGAGTCTCGACTTCGTCTCGCTTACCTGGAGAAAGAGCGACCCCCAGAGGTCAGTACGACCTGATCTTTGTTGATCCGCCCACCTTTTCCAATACCAAAAAGGAAAACAGGGTCTTTGATGTGCAGCGGGATCACGTGCGGCTCCTCGAGCTTGCCATGCGCCATCTGGCACCGGAAGGCCTGTTGATTTTTTCCACCAATTTCCGTAAGTTCATCCTTGATGAATCCTTAGGATCCCGTTTTGCCATCCGCAATATCAGCCGTGATACCATTCCACTCGACTTTGAACGGAACAGCCGGATTCATCAGTGCTGGGAGTTTAGAAATCGTTAATAATGAATCGGTTGTCGTGTTCATGTTTAACGGTTTTTATATCCTCCTGCCATCTGTTTGCTATGAAAAAGGTTTGGATAGAAGCTAAGGACCCGAAAGTTGTATGATGTCATTTTGTTTAATAATGGTGGAATCATGTCCCTTCTTCTGGCAGCAGACATAGGTGGAACCAAGAGCGCCCTGGCGGTTTTTGACCTTGATGAGGATCTGAGTACAGGACCGTTGACACAGTCTGTGTATGCCAGCCGTGACTTTGCTGGTATCGAGGATATTATTCACTCCTTTCTGGAAGAGAGCGGCTGCACTCCCGAATATGCCTGTCTGGCCGTGGCCGGGGTGATTTACCATGGTCAGGCAAAGATGACCAATCTCCCCTGGTTGATCAGTGAACAGGTGCTGGCGGCACGCTTTGACTTTGCCGGGGTCTGGCTGGTCAATGATCTGACCGCTGTCTGTTCTTCCCTTCCCCTTCTACGAAAGAGTGATTTTCTGGAGCTGCAGCAAGGAGAGGCCGATCTGGGTGGGGTTCGGGCAGTAATTGCGCCGGGTACCGGTCTGGGTGAGGGGTTTCTGGTGCAGAAAGGAGAGGTGGTCTTTACCCAGGGAACAGAAGGCGGTCATGGCGACTTCGCCCCGACTGATGCTACGCAGGGAGCCCTGCTGGACTGGATGCGCCACCACCATCCATGGCCGACCCCTGTAAGCTATGAAATGCTCTGTTCGGGGGTGGCGATACCCACTCTTTATACCTTTTTCAAGGTGTCGGGGATGGAGGAAAGACAGGCGGTCAGTGTGGCACTGAAACAAGCAGTGGATCAGACCCCGGTGATTATAAACAGCGCCCTTGATGAAAAAAGTCCCTGTCCCTTGTGCTTGAAGAGCGTGGAGACATTTTTGGCTATCCTCGGGGCCGAGGCCGGAAATCTTGCTCTGAAACTGTACAGCACTGGTGGCTTGTACCTTGGCGGCGGGATCATGCCGCGTCTGGTCGGCCGGATCTCGCTTGCCCCCTTGCTTGCGGCCTTTAATAATAAAGAAAAGATGGAGACGCTGATGGCCACGATCCCGGTGCGCGTGATCACCAGAAAAGATACAGCTCTGTTGGGTGCGGCCAGTTATGGAAGAGGGATGGTGCCGCTTCTGCAAGGTAAATGAAAGGACATCATTTGATCTGACGTGTTTGTCCCTTGAATTTGGCCTTTGAGACCCATTTTGCTTGGAAGGCATTGAACGGAAGAGCTTAGGCACGGGATCCTATCTTCCGCGAAGTCGCTTTAAAGGGCGCGGAAAGAAAGTTTGGATCTTCTTTAGCCAAACTTTAGCCAGAAAAAGAAAAAGCACCTAGCGGCAATCCGCTAAGTGCTTGATTTTGTTATGGTGCCGGAGGTCGGAATCGA
>DCUN01000038.1 GCA_002327225.1 Desulfobulbaceae bacterium UBA2213 | reverse complement strand
CCCCCTTTTTCAAAGGGGGAAGCATCAAGTCCCCCCTTCGGAGTCTCGCAAACTCGCTTACCTGAAAAAGGGGGGGTAGGGGGGATTTGATCGTTCTGAAGGCTATTGCAATTTCCAAACCGGACACTCCTGGGTTATTATGTAACGATTTCAAAATCTTCTCAACGAAAGAAATTCCCTGAACGCTTGCGGAGAATACGAGGCGGGACGAAACGACGTTGAGACATGTGTTCAAACAAGCTGTTATAGAGAAGGAAACAGGGAATCGTGGCCACAATCAGAACAAACGTCTCCTGCAGCACAGTGATCCATGACCACTCAGGCAGGACATCCGGCAAGGCCAGAGAATAAAAAAAATACAAACAGGAATGCCCGATAAAAAAGACAACCCCTACCAATGGAATCTGGTAGGCGACCTCTTTAACCGGACTATTTTCCTTAAAAACCTTGAGAAAAACAAAAAGAAAGAGGTAAAGCAGAGGATAGGTCCCCAGATAAAGACCTGAAACGACATCCATAATCCAACTAAAAATAACAACCAGGAACAAGCCGTGCAACCAGTCAAAACGATATGCAGAGAAGGCTATCAGGATAAAGATCAGATCAGGACTTCCCAGCCAGGATGGAATAAACTGAAAGATAGAAGTCTGGATTACTATTAAAACTATTCCCACCAGAAAAAAACTGAGTATCCGCATAAGCCGTCGAGCAAAAATAAACGTAACATTGAAAGGGTGTGACCGGCATAAAAAGCCGGTCGTTCTTCATCCATCCACTTCGCGAGCGATACAAGACAGTACATGACCGTTGTCACCAAAAAATCACTGATATACTGGCTAGTTCACCACGATTCCTGGAATCTACTCCACAACAGGCTTAACCGTAATTCCCATCTCTTCCGTAATTTTCTGTTTTTCAGAAAGATCAATAAAGACCATCTCCAACTGTCCAAAATCAACAATGGGAGCGACCTCAATTTCCTGAAACATTCCTCTGCGTTGTGAGCGTACAGCAGACACTGTGCCCAGCGGCAGTCCTGAGGGAAAAACGCCACCAATACCGGCTGTGACAACACGATCACCAACGACGACATCAGCATTTTTAAGAATATAATAGAGGATATAGCCCTTGTCGGCGGCCCCTTTCAGAATACCACGCACCCTGTTTTTCTGAATCATGGCATCGATAGCACTGCTCGGGGCATTCGTGAGAAGGATTTTGGAGTAATTATCAGAAACCTGAATAACCTGCCCAACCACACCCAATGAGGTGCGGGCAACCATCCCTTCAATCACCCCGCCACTTTTACCCCTGTCCACAATCAAGGTCTGAAACCAGAAGGATGGATCCTTGCCGATAACCCTCGCGGTAAGGGAAGGGAAATTCTCTTCTTTTTTAAAATTAAGCTCATTCTCCAGATAACGATTGCGCGCGTAGGCCTCACGATACTGATCAAGTTGTTGCTGATAATCAGCAATCAGCAACCGGAGGCGCTTATTATCATCCCTGATACTCCACAGAGCCAGATAATCATCGGTAACAACCTCCTTGAAATACCTGACCACTTGCGAGACGCCACCCTGCACCGGCCCCAGACCTTGCATGATCATCTGCTGAACCACCCCGAATTTTCCTCCCACAGTGGAACCAAACAAGAAAAGGGCGAAAAACAGCACTGCTCCACACAAAACGAGCAACCTCGCCGTAACAAAACGAGTCTGAGTTTTTTTAACGTTGGCTGGTTTCTTCAAAACTTTCTTATTCAATGACGCTCACCGGTAATCGGTGGCACATTTCTGAGGGACATTTTTCAACAGCAAACACAGGAGGAAACCTGAAAATACAGGATAATCGCTCAGCAGGAGAGAAGACAAGCTTTCGAGGTTTCCACAGGGCTGGACCGNNGAGCCAAGCACGACAGAGGAGAGTGGATCATCAGCCACAATAATGGGCAGGCCTGTCTCCTCCTTCAAGCGCTTATCAAGGTTTTTCAAAAGAGCGCCACCACCAGTCAAGACAATCCCCTGATCAACAATATCGGCCGCCAGCTCCGGCGGCGTCACCTCAAGGGCCTCTTTCACCGCTTCGACTATCACATCCACCTGCTCAGCAATCGCAAGCTGGATCTCATCAGCGCCAATCGTGATTGTTTTAGGGATACCTTCAACCAGATCCCGGCCCTTTATCTCCATGGTTTCATAAGGAAGCTCGGGGAGCACGTTGCCAATTGTCATTTTGACCAGCTCCGCAGTGCGCTCCCCGATAGCAAGATTATGCTTGCGTTTAATATATTGGAGGATCGCTTCATCCATCTTATCACCAGCGACCCGCACCGATTTTGCATACACGATACCAGACAAAGAGATCACCGCCACCTCGGTGGTGCCGCCACCGATATCGACAATCATATTGGCAGTCGGCTCGGTCACGGGAAGGTTGGAACCAATCGCCGCAGCCATGGGCTCTTCTATCAGATAGACCTCACGAGCCCCTGCGGATTCAGCAGACTCTCTGACCGCCCGCTTTTCCACCTGGGTACAGCCGGAAGGAACGGAAATAATAATGCGCGGATGAACAAGGGTCCGCCGATTATGCACTTTATTGATAAAATAACGAAGCATGGCCTCGGTTACCTCAAAGTCGGCGATAACCCCGTCCCGAATAGGTCGGATGGCCACAATATTCCCTGGTGTCCGGCCAAGCATCTGCTTTGCCTCCTGACCAACGGCCAGGACCTTGCTTCCCCTGGCATCCTGCCGTACAGCCACCACAGACGGTTCACGCAGAACAATCCCTTTGCCCTTTACATAAACAACCGTATTTGCCGTCCCCAGATCAATTGCCAGATCATTCGACAACCAGCCAAACAAAAAATTAAA
>DCUN01000139.1 GCA_002327225.1 Desulfobulbaceae bacterium UBA2213 | reverse complement strand
AAGGGAACTTCGTGAAAATCGAAGATGGGCCCGCCGCTGTGACCGGGGACGACCGTTGCATTCAAGCCACTGACCATGATTTTCAGGTTGGGAAGGCGCAACAGGAAGGACGATCCGGGAGTCAGAAGACCTGTCTGAAACCAAGAAGGATGTCTCCGAGGACAAGGGGCAGACCTGTGTCATCTGTGGATAAAACAAGGCAATCCCCGGATCAATATTTATTGGTCCGGGGATTTTTTTTGCCTTTTTTTTCCGGCCCCCGGACTGCTTTTCTTGAGGGAGAGAAAAATGAAAAAGCAGTATCTTGTTTTGGCCGTTTGTATCGTGTCGCTCTGTGATGTGAGTGGCGCACTGGCTGTGGAGAGTGGGACGCGATCGAATCACGTGAGCAATAAAACGGATAAGGCGGCTGAGCTTGCTCCTTTGCTGGGCCTTGAGACAATAAATGGTAAAATGTATCTGACCATTACCGCTACCCGCAGTGAGACGAATGTGAATGAAATACCGGCCAAGGTCGAGGTGATCGGCCGACAGGAGGTGGAGCAGACTGTGGGGGACACCATAACGGAGCAGTTGAAAAAAAATACGTCCATGAACGTCATTGAGTATCCCGGTGTCCTGGCCGGGATCGGTATCCGTGGTTTTCGACCAGAATTTTCCGGCATCACCAAACATTCGCTGATTCTTGTGAATGGTCGACCGGCTGGGGCGACAAATCTGGCCACTCTTCTTGCAGACAATGTTGAACGGATTGAGGTGCTCAAGGGCCCGGCTTCTTCTCTCTACGGAGGGGAGGCCATGGGCGGGGTGGTTAATATCATCACCAGGAAAAATACGGGTAAGCTTACCGGCAGGGTCGAGGCAGGTTTCGGTTCCTATGACACAAATGCTCAGAAGGTTGAACTCGGTGGCGGTCTTGGCGAACGGTTTGATTTTGACATCTCGGCTGGTCGCTACGATCAAAACGATGACTTCAAGATGGGAGATGGTGAAATAAGGGCCAATACACGTTATGAAACACAGAACGGCAGTGGACGTATTGGTGCCAATCTGGGTGATGCCTGGCGACTTGAAATGGCAGGCGATATCTACCAGGGGCGGGATATCGAAACCCCGGGAGATATTTTTTACGGCGACAATCAGTCTGGCTACAAAGATATAGATTGTTATGGAACAGACGTGACCCTTGGTGGCAAGCTTGGTGTAAACAACAAGATCACCCTGGCATCCTACCGTTCTCAGGAGTTGGGAGAGAACTACTCAGACCATTTCTGGGGGAGCCCTGTACCCACTTACCACAGTTATGATTCTGAAACCTCCTGGTTCGGCGTGCAGGCCAAGGACGAGTACAGCTGGCATGCCCATCGCTTTATTGTTGGTGTTGATTATCAGGATATTAATGTGGAGAGCCGCAGCTTCAACACCAATGGCGTCAGGAAGGCCCCTTATTCACCAGATGAGGGCAGGAAAAACTGGGCCGGCTATCTGGAGACAATCTGGAAAGTAATGGATAAGCGACTGACCGTAACAGCCGGAGGTCGGTATGACATATTTGATGTAGAGACCAAGGCAACTCCTTATAAAACTGATTTCATACCTGATACCGCAAGCTTTTCCACCTTCAGCCCGCGCACCGGACTCAATTATCTTTTTGACCAAGCAGTCCGACTGCATACTACTGTCGGCAAGGCCTTTGTTCCTCCAACAGCTGCTCAGCTTGCCGGGTATTCGGAACGCCTGGTGTATGGTGTCACAATGATTACCCGAGGTAATCCGAATCTGGATCCCGAATCTTCAATCACCTGTGACGCCGGGGTGGGCTTTGAACAGAAGAAATGGGGGCTTGATATTGATTTTACAGTGTTTCACACAGATGTGGACGATAAGATCAGTACCACTGCCAGCGGCAATACCACGAGCTATGTCAACAGTCTCAGCGCTGAAATGGAGGGCCTGGAATCCAGTCTGTCCTTGGACGTCGGCGCACCACTGAACTGGAAACGATCGCTGACTTTTTTTGTTAATTCCACCCATATGTTCAAGGCCGAGGAAGAACTGACCAGTGCTACCATGCAAGATATTCACAATGTGGCCAAGCAGACGGTAAACTATGGTATTCAATATGATGACGGGTTGTTTGACGGTAAGTTGCACTTTCGTAATCAAGGCGGAATGAAGGATACAGACTGGAACGCCCCGGGTTACCCGGTGATTGAGTATCCCTCTTTTACCGTTGCTGACCTGATGGTAGGCGTCACCTTTCTTGATCATCACCGGATCATCCTGAAGGCGGACAACCTTTTTGACAAGGATTATTATGAGAAAACAGGTTTTCCCAAGCCCGGTCGGTCCTTTTTTGCCACGTATAGATATGAGTTTTAGCCGTGAGCTGAAATCCCTTATTCTCGGAATGGTCTTTTCAGTGAGAATCTTTGAGATTAAAAGCGGTACCTGACATTTCTGACAGGTAACATACCTGTTTTATTCTATAAAAAGAGTTGTGGTAATGACGAGATTTGCCTTTTTAAGAGTGGGGCTATTGTTGACAGTGGTGCTTGCTCTGTTTCCGGAATCTGCTTGTAGTCAAGAAAAGCAGTTTCCCCAGAGGATTGTCTCTCTCGGGCCGACCAACACCGAAAATGTCTTTCTGCTGGGGGCAGGGGATCGCCTGGTGGCCAATACCACTTATTGCGTTCATCCGGAAGTGGCCCGTGATAAGGTGAAGATCGGTTCGGTGATGCAGCTCAATATCGAGCAGATAATCGGGCTGCAACCGGATCTGATCCTGGCCACCGGTCTTACCAGTCCGCAGCAGGTGGCCCAGCTGGCAGCCTCCGGGGTGCGGGTGGTGCATTTTGCGCAGCCGCCTGATTTTATCAGGATCTGCGAGCAGTTTCTGCAACTGGGCAGGCTCCTGGGACTTGAGGAGAGGGCAGGCGAGATCATTGCTGAAGCGCAAAGGCAAGTCCTAACCATCCAGCAGCAGGTCAAGGGGCTGCCTGAAAAAAAAGTGTTCCTCCAGGTGGGCGCCCATCCCCTCTTTGCCTCGGTGGAAGATTCCTTTACCAATGACTTCATCGTCCTGGCCGGTGGCATCAACATAGCTGCCGGTCAGAGAGATGGTCGCTATGATTATGAAAAGGTGACGGCCCAGAACCCTGATGTGATCATTATCGCCTTCATGGGCAGTGAAGGGGGCACGGGTGGTGGAGAAAAGGAGGAGTGGCTGCGCTTTAAGCCCATCTCTGCCGTGCGGAACAGGCAGGTCTTTGTCGTCGATCCGGATCTCATCTGCAGCCCCTCGCCCATGACTTTTGTCCGGGGGCTGGAGCAGATCGCAGCCCTTATTCATCCGCAGGAAGAGCAATAAAAAAATATCTTTCTTGTTTTTCGTTGTTCCCACGTTTCAACATAGGAAGGCTCATCCGTGTTGATGCGCTGTGGCCAAGAAAAAAACAGCCAGTTTGTTTATTTCCTATAACAGCATCTCAAAATTTGACTATTTAAACTTGTGGTGGCAATCTAAAAGTGGACACTTTCTTAAGAGTGGCTTAGCCACCCACGAGGAGGTGTCCGATGACCAGGAAGAGAAAAAATCCAGATATTGACAACGTAACACCTGATTTCAAAGGACACCCTTGGTGTATTCTGCATTGAGGGGTGGTGAGTTTCATTATTCATTTGGAGGGACTATCCATGAAACAACAGAAGATTTTTCCGCTTTTTGCCTGATCATTCTCTTGGCTTTTTTTCTGGGTTGCGCATCTACGAAAAAGCATGAGGGGACTGGGGAATATGTCGATGACACTGTTATCACCACAAAGATCAAGGCCGCAATTCTCCATGATCCCGCCCTGAAGGTAACCGAGATCAACGTCGAAACCTTCAAAGGGGTCGTTCAACTGAGCGGTTTTGTTAATTCCCGGGCCGACATCAACAGGGCGGTTGAGGTCGCACGTGGGGTCAAAGGGGTGACGTCGGTCAAGAACGACATGCGGCTTAAGTGACGATGCCTCGGCGGCCCCCAGATATCCGGTCCAGGGGCGATGGCCATAGCCGTCCGTCGGCAGGAGCTGTCAGGCTGTAAATGCGAAAGTAAGCAGTAATCTAGCTTTGATGGTCTCGCAAAAAGTCAAAATCTGAAAAAATAGGCATCGTAACTTATTGATTCGTGTCATTCAAGGTCGACGTCTGTAACAACCCTGGAATGGTTCAATCCCACGGGGCTCCTTGGCAAAGCAATCACTTGCTCGTGGGCCCGTTTTTGTAGCCCCTCCCAGGCGCGCCTTTTGTGGTGGGGAATCAAGGGCTTTTTTTAATAGGAGGAGAGGAAATGAACGCAGTCAAGAGTGTGGCAATCGCACTGATCCTGGCCGGCACCCTGGGGTTGGCATATGGTAGTTTCAGCTACACCAAGGAGACTCAAAAGGCCAAGCTGGGACCGATCGAGTTGTCAGTAAAGGAAACACAGTCGGTCAATGTCCCGGTCTGGGCTGGGGTAGGGGCGATAGTGATTGGCGGTGTGCTCCTGCTTTTTGGAAGCAAAAAAAGCTAACCCCGATGAACGGGATCAGTGCCTTACAGATTATTTTCTTGTAAAAAAAAACAAGAAAATAATCTGTAAGGCACTGATAAACGTGAGGTGAAACAATGGACATCAGAGGCTTGTTAATTTTTATCGCAACCGGAGCAGTGGCGGGTTGGCTGGCTGGAATAATTATGAAAGGTGGGGGCTTTGGTCTCCTGGGTAACATTCTTATCGGCATTATCGGTGGGGTCGTAGGTGGCTTCCTGCTCAGGATGCTGGCAATGGCCTCTGGCGGTATAATCGGCTCAATAGTGATAGCTACTGTAGGAGCCGTGGTGTTGCTGTTTTTGGTCGGATTTATCAAGAAAGTTTGAAGCGTCCTGAATTTATAAACAACAGCGCTGCAGTATGGGTACGAAAAAGGCCTTGTGTGGCCCCTGCGCTCCAGTCTCAAACAGACCTTTAAACTTGTCATCTTCCTTGTGCAGCACCACAGGCTTGGAGTATCCTGGTACTCACTGAAAACCCGTCCCGATCTGTTGCTGGAGCGTTATCTGGTTCTTGTGCTCTCTTGTCTTGAATGTGAGGTAGTCCTTCTTGTCCAGATCAAAAAGCTGCAGTCTGTAGCGGCTCGTGAGATCGTACCACTCGCTGATTTTCATGTGGAAACGACTTTCTTCGGGATAGCGCAAGCTATTCATAAAGGACTGGATCGCGAAATAGTAGCGGACCGCACTGCGCTCCACTGCGCCGCGTGGTCCGCTGATATAGATGGGTGCGCCGTTTCTGTCTGTTCCGGTCACCGTAAACCCGACCTTGCCCCGACCGAGCGTCGCAAAATAGATCTTTGTCACAAGGCGAAGCGCGGCACTGTCGCTGTATGCATAACTGACGTGGACAAAAGTCCTTTGCCCATCAAGCGGTAACGCCTCGAACCTCATCTTGTGTTCCTTCGTGCCGAAGGGGCCGGCATCAGCATTAAGGGTGATATCCAGATATTCCGGCTGCGGATCAACGTACCGGTAGCGGTAAATGACTTGGCGCGTATCTTCCAGAGGTTGATAGGCTTTGCTGCCGAGGTAAAAGGTCAGCAGCCAGGCGCCAGACAAGTCACTCGAGGTGCAGGCCTTGACATTGGGATGGAGGGAGACGATATCACACCAGTTCGCCGGAACCTTGAGCATGTTGACAATGCTGCTGAAGGGATGATCGAAGATTCCGTAGATATCCACATGAACGCGCTCATCCTGCTCAACAGAGTCCACAACGAGAGGAAGGCCAAAGCTGTTTGTCTCCAGTCTGGCCATGTTCCTGTGATAGGTGTCGAGCAGGCTCTCTGAGCCCTGCCAGGGCTTTTCAACAGCTGCTGCGGAATCGATAAAAAAAAGAATCGCAGCTACGAGCAGGAAAAGGAAGAACTTCGGAAGGTTTCTGCTCTTATATATCTGATTCACATGATTCACTCCCACTATAATGCGTAATGAGCCCACCGTTAACGAACGTTACAACCATCGGACGAACAAATTCATAAACCACCCCCTGATTCGGGGCAACAAAGGTCTTTTTTTCCATTCAGCCCATTGAATTTCCTTGGAATCCGCAAGGTCCCTGACAAACATCTCCTCCATTTCGACGGCAAACTCCTTGCTCAGGATAACCGCATTTACCTCGTCGTTGCTTAATAAACTCAAGAAATCCATGTTGGTTGAGCCGACGGTTGACCAGACCTTGTCAATTACCGCAGTTTTTGCGTGCAGCAGGGACGTACTGTGCTCATATACCTTCACTCCCGCCTGCAAAAGCTCGGAATAATGATCCCTCTGGGCAGATAATGCCAGCTTCGAATCGGTGATCCCAGGGAGAATGAGCTTTACATCAACACCTCGCTCAGCAGCATCAGTAAGGGCCTTTATTATCTGGTCGTCAGGAATGAAATAGGAATTCGTCATGTGAATCGAATGCTCGGCAAAAGTGATGGCCGATACATACATAATAAAAGGGATCCTGTTGTCCTGTCCCGGCGTACTTCCGACCACTCGCACCAGGGAATGACCCTCTGTCTTCAGGTCAGGGAAAGAGTTCTGTTCGGAAAGCTTCGGTCCCTTCTGTTTCAGCCAGGTGTCCAGAAAAAGCTTCTGGAATTCAGCCACGGCCGGGCCTTCAACCTGAATGTCTGTGTCGCGCCAGTGGATTGGCGCCTTTTCGTTTCGTTTCCGCTTGAAAGGAGTACTCGAATAAACCTTGCTGATGTTGATGCCTCCGATAATGGCGATTTTGCCGTCGGCTATCAACATCTTGCGGTGATCCCGATGAGTCAGGTTCCATTCTCCCTGGACCTCCAGTGGATTTATCGGATTGAAACCGACCACCTGAATTCCGCCGTCGACCAGGCGCTGGAAAAAAGAAGCGGGAGTTTTCATACTGCCCACGCTGTCATAAATGAGATTTACCTGGACACCTTTCGCCTGTTTCTGCAGCAACAGATCGGCAAATTTGCGGCCTGTTTCATCATCTTCAATGATATACGTTTCAAGGTTCAGATGGTCCTTGGCCTTCTCTATTGCTGCAAACATGGCGGTATAGGTAGCCTGACCATCGGCGAGCAGAGTGACTTTGTTCCCCTTGGTCAGCGGACTTTCGGTGATCGATTCAACCACGGCAGTGTGGCGTTCCAGAATATCAGTCGGGTCGACCGACCGCTTCAGTCGTTCCATGATAGCCTTGCTTTTTCGGGGAGATATCAGTCCCTTGGATGAAAGGATTTGACGAGGGTTTTGTGCAGTCGGTGCCTCCTCAATTATTTCAGAGACGTTCGGCAAGGTCGCACATCCATTGCTGAGGCACAAAATGGATACGAGCCAAAAAAATAAAAAGAGAGGTTTGACATTTTTCATCTGTTTATTGCCCCTCCGGGGGGAGGCTGTGTGTTTTAGGCAGGTCTGCGAAAACATCGACAGATTGATCCTTGTTGGAAGATGGTCCCTCGCCCATGACTTTTGTCCGGGGGCTGGAGCAGATCGCAGCCCTTATTCATCCGCAGGAAGAACGAGAGTAGCAAGAGTGGTGCAAACCATGAAACTCTAAATTGATATTGCGAATGGTTCGTAAAAATCACGTAGTCACCCAGCAGGAGCGACCTTGGTCGCGAATGATGCCGGTTTTGATGAAGTGTTTTTTTCGCGACCCAGGTCACTTCTGCGGGCCGATTCATCATTCTTATGAAATATCCGGGCTAGCATGGTATAATTAAAAATTTTAAATCCCTTACACTTACAAAATCATCACAATAAGAGGTTTCCTATGAAACGTTTTCTGATCGCAGCGGTGTTCGGCGCTGCCAGCTTCATACCCCCGACATTCGCTGCCGATGTTGGTGTCTCCGTCAGCATAGGTCAACCCGGATTCTATGGCCGACTTGACATCGGCGATTTCCCGCAGCCACAGGTGATCTATCCTCAACCGATAGCCATTGAACGGGTGCTGGTGGAACGACCGCCGGTCTATCTGCGCGTTCCCCCTGGCCATGCCAAAAAGTGGCGCAAGCATTGCCGAGAATACAATGCCTGCGGCGAGCGGGTCTTCTTTGTGCAGGATACCTGGTATAGCCGCGAGTATGTTCCACGGTATCAGGAAAAGCATCGTGATCGCCGCGATAATCAAGGAAAAAGCAAGAAGGACGATCGCGGTAAAGGTCACGGTCGAAACGATCGCTGATACGTTGGCTGTTTACTCCTGAGCCAGCTCAGGGAGAAACTGGGACAGACCCAAAAAAATGTCCTTGGGGACGCGGAAAATCCAAATATACCATCTTGCTTCCCGTCTTCGGGCCATCTTTGACCGCACCTCAATCGTAAAATCCTCGTCGTAGCGCAACTACGACTGCGGTTTTACTCAATCGGTGCAGACAAATATGACCCAAGTCCGGTCGCAATTCAGGTACATTAGTATTTTCCGAGTCCCTTGATTCAAGTTGAGCCGCAGGGGAAGTGTGATCCTTCGCAATGTGCAATTCCTCTTCTCGACAGGCAACATCTTCTTTGTCTGTCGTGACCATCAATCTCTTTTCGATAAACCGGCCCCATGTCATTTGCTTCCTTCGGACTTGCCGCACCCCTTCTTCAAGCCATTGATGAAGCCGGCTACACCACTCCTACACCGATCCAGATCAAGGCAATCCCCGCTGTTCTGTCAGGCAAAGATGTGATGGCCGCGGCCCAGACCGGCACCGGCAAGACCGCCGCTTTTGTCCTGCCCCTGCTGCATCGACTGGCAGGCGGCCCCAAGGCAAAGGCGAACCATATCCGCGCCCTGGTGCTGACACCGACCCGTGAGCTGGCCATACAGGTTGAACAGAGTGTTGTCGCCTATGGCAGACACCTGTCGCTGAAGTCGGCTGTCGTCTTCGGGGGGGTGAAGATTAATCCGCAGATGATGCAGATGCGTTCCGGGGTCGATGTGCTGGTGGCAACTCCAGGACGCCTGCTTGATCTTTTCAGGCAGAATGCCGTGCGCTTTTCGCAGCTGGAGGCACTGGTACTCGATGAGGCCGACCGGATGCTCGACATGGGCTTTATCAACGATATCCGCACGATCCTCGCCCTGCTGCCGCCCAAGCGCCAGAACCTCCTCTTTTCGGCCACCTTTCCTGATGATATCCGCACTCTTGCCGCCGGACTCCTTAGAAATCCGCTGCTTATAGATATCAGCCCCCGCAATGGTGCGGCTAAGAGTGTGAAACAGTGGGTCTATGAAGTTGATAAATCCAAGAAACCGGCCCTGCTCAGTTCTCTGCTGCGCAATAAAGGCTGGCAGCAGGTGCTGGTCTTCACCCGTACCAAAAACGGCGCCGATAGTCTGGCACGGAAACTGGGGGGCGACTCCATCTCAACTTCGGTGATTCACGGTGACAAGAGTCAGTCCGAGCGTTCCCGCGCCCTGGCCGACTTCAAGGCGGGCAAGGTTCGGGTACTTGTGGCCACCGATATTGCCGCCCGCGGTATCGATATCAGTGAACTGCCGCAGGTGATCAATTTTGATCTGCCCAAGGTCGCTGAAGACTACATTCACCGTATCGGCCGTACCGGTCGGGCCGGCTCTGAAGGGGAAGGGATCTCGCTCGTCAGTGCCGATGAGGTCCAGTTGCTGGCCGCAATCGAGACCCTGATCGGCCAGACCCTGGTGCGTGAAGTGGTGTACGGTTTTATCCCGACCCATAGTGTTCCCTTGACCCGTCAACTGAAAGTCAGGCCGAAGAGGCCTAAAAAACCAAAGCCGACGGCGGCCCAAGGTGAAAGACAAAAAACGGATGGCGAACAAAAAAAACAAGGCCGCAAACCGCACCGAGGCGGCAAATAAACAGGAAAAAATCCTTACCCAAGCCGGCTGCCAATCTGAAAGACGGCTGTGGCCATGAGAAAGGCAAAAAACGTATTAAAAGATATGGAGAAAAGGGCCCAGCCCCAGTGTCCGGCTTCCTTGGCAATACAGACCACGGTGACAAAACAGGGGGCGTAGAACATGATGAAAATCAGGGCGGCCACTGCCACCACCTTGCTCCAGTTGGGGTCCCGGCTCAGCCGCTCGCCCAGGGAACCAGAGGCGTCCGCCTCAACCTTACCCATGGAATAAGCGGTTCCCAGGGTGGAGATGATCACCTCTTTGGCGGCAAAGCCGCCGACAAGGGCAATATTGGTGCGCCAGTCAAATCCGGCCAAGCGGGAGACGGGTTCCAGGGCAATGCCGATCCTGCCGGCAATGGAGTTGCGCAGGGCCTGTTCCGCTTCCTCATTGTCAAGAGTGAGGAGCTGTCTTCTGAGGGCCATGGCTTCCTCTGAAACTTCTTCTTTCTCTGAACTGCTTTCGCTCATGATAGCAGGTGCAAATGAAGCAGTGATATCCTGGCGCTGCTGTTCATAGTCGGCCCGGGTTGCCTCCGGCAGTCCGGGGTAGGTCATCAGAGCCCAGAGGAGAATGGATATGCCGAGGATGACGGTGCCGGCCTTTTTGATGTATTGCCAGGTGCGCTCCCAGGTGTGGATGGCAAGGCCGCGCAAGGTTGGAAAACGGTAAGGGGGAAGTTCCATGACAAAGGGCGTGGCTGCACCCTTCAGCACGGTTGCGCGCAGAAGCTTGGCGGTTAGCAGGGCAACCACCCAGGCCAGCAGGGTGAAGAGAAACATGTACAGAGCCTTGCTTTCGCTGAAAAAAGCGCCGATAAGGAGGGCCAGAACCGGCACCTTGGCCCCGCAGTTCATAAAGGGGACGGTGAGCAGGGTGGCTATCCGTTCCTTGGGGGAACGAAGGGTGCGGGTGGCCATGACCCCGGGCACAGCGCATCCTCCGGCGATTCCGCCGGAGACGATAAAGGGCATGACCGAGGAGCCGTGCAGGCCGAAAATTCGGAAGATACGATCCATCATGAAGGCGACCCTGGCCAGGTAGCCCGAGTCTTCGAGGACAGCAATCCCCAAAAACATGAACATGATAAGGGGGACAAAACCCAGCACGCCGCCCATGCCGTCGATTATCCCTGAGATAATCATCGATTTGACCGGGCCGTCAGGCAGGAGGGTTTCTACCTGGCCGCTCAGCCAGCTAAAGAGCGTTTCCAGCCAGGAGACCGGAAGCTCGCTCCAGGTAAAGGTGAACTGGTAGAGGCCAAAGAGAATCATGAGCATGATCACCGGGCCGAGGAGGCGATTGGTCACCACCTTGTCGATTTTATCGGAGGTGTACAACCGGTCGGTGTCAAAGCTGTGGCTCTGCACCCCCTGGCGGAGGATGGACTTGATAAAGCCATAGCGATGGTCGGCGATGATCGCCTCAGGGTAGGCGTCCATGGTCTTCAGGAGATGGTCGGAAACCTGGTTGACCTTTGCTTCAAGGCGGACAGCAGTGGCGCTGTCGTCCTGCTGTCCTTTCTGCAGGATCTGGTCATCATGTTCAAGGTATTTAATGGCGGTGAATCGGGCAGGGTAGGTTTCAGTCAGGAAATCATGTTCTGAAATCAGTGCAATCAGTTCCATGATGGTCTCGTCCAGATCTTCACCGTAGGAGATGTCGCGGGGCTGCCATGGCTGTGTTGCCTGAAGTATGGCCTGGCTGATCAGTGTCTCGGCGCCTTGTCCCGAGCGGGCGATGATCGGAACCACCGGTACTCCCATAAGCTCGGCCAGTTTTTCGGCCTTGACCTCAACGCCGCGATCGCGGGCCACATCAATCATGTTGAGGGCAATGATCAACGGGCAGCCAAGCTCGAGAAACTGGGTGGTCAGATAGAGATTACGCTCGAGGTTTGAGGCATCAACGATATTGATCACCACCTGCGGCTTCTCCTTGACCAGATAGTCCCTGGTCACGACCTCTTCCATTGAATAGGCCGTCAGTGAATAGGTGCCCGGCAGGTCGGTGAGGGTGATTTTCTGACTGTCGTGGGTGAAAACGCCTTCCTTGTAGTCAACGGTGATGCCGGGGTAGTTCCCCACGTGTTGTCTGGCCCCGGTGAGGGCGTTGAAGAGGGTTGTTTTTCCGGCATTGGGATTGCCGACCAGGGCCATGCGAATATTTTGATTCATGATAAGGTACGGGTAATGTGATAATTGAATGAGTGTGGTGGCAGGATTGCCTGGAGGTGCTCAGGGCTTGGGACCGCCATCTCCGGCATGATCGGGACATCCCGCTGTTTTGCTCGTTTTTGAGCTGGCTCCTTGAGAAGAGCAGCCGGAACAACCACAGCCGCAACGTATCTTCTCTTTAGGGTCAATTGCGATCTTGAACTGTCTGTAGAGCTTTCTGCCTATAAAAAAAAGAGAGATCGCAAGAACGAGTCCGATGAAGAGAGATTGCCACATGATTTGCCTCAGCGTTGGTAGTTAGGTAGTCCTAAACAGGATGTGCCAAAAAAAAGCCGCAGGTGCTGCGATCTGAATCTTATGCCTCTGTCACCAGGATGTTTCTGGTGGTATTGCTGTCAAGGGTGAGGGTGGTTCCTTGCAGTTTCAGCAGGCACTGTGACCCGTTTTCAGGGCAGAGCAGTTCAACCTCTTCCCCGGGATACACCCCCAGTGATGCCATTCTGGTACAAAGTTTTCTGTCCCCTGTGATTTTGCAGATCTTGAGTCGTCCGGATCGGCAGGACTCTGAAAGAGGAGCAATCTGGCCGGGGCAAACGGGTTGCCCGGTAGAGTTTCTTATCTTGTCAGCCAGACAGGAACAGGTGTGTTTGAGAGTCTTGAAGGTCATAATCTTGTTGCTCTTTGGGGTTGCCGGAAAAGAACCTCTTTTGTAACCAATTCATTACAAGTTTGTACGCAAAGCAGGGATGCGCCATTGTCATTCACTTCAGTGGTGTACGTCCTTGTGGAAGTAATGGAAGTATGGAAGCACCCTTGGTGTGAATCTCGATAGCCGTTTTTACGATTCAGGGAACAACGATATTCGCCTCCAATACTCTTTTCAAAGAGACTGTATTTAGGTACTCCAAACTTTAAGGGTTGTCAATACAATTTCAAGGTGAAATGTGTACTTCCCTGGATTTTTTTGTTGTCACATGAACTCAGGCGACAGGCTCTCTTGTGTCCTTGTCATCGACAGTGACCATTATATGGTCGGCTTCATTGTTGCGCAGGGTCAGGATTCCTCCCATGACCCTGAGGGCCACCGGATCGTTGAGCGGCGCACGACCCTGGATGGTGATTTTTGTGCCGGGAACAAGGCCCATCTCGCGCATTCTGAGGCCAAGTTCGCCGCCAACTTTTATAGAGGCTATAATCCCAGATTGATCTTTCTTCATTTGTCGCAGGTTCAGCTCGGGCATGTTTTTTTTACCGGGTATTGATTGAGGAGGTTTTTTTGAATCAAGTTTAGGGGGAACAATTATTTATAGTCGTACCTAACAAAAAAGTCAAGACTGTGTAAAATATACCTGCCTCATGAGTGTCTCTTGTAATAAAAAAAAGGCCTTCTGCGAGTTTCGCAGAAGGCCTTGTATGCTTGGTGACCCCAAGGGGAATCGAACCCCTCTTTACGGCGTGAGAGGCCGCTGTCCTAACCGATAGACGATGGGGCCTGAAGGTCAAACTCTTTTTACAGGAATCAGATTCCCTTGTCAAGGAATTGTTCGAGGAATGTTGTGCAAACAATGTTAGAGAACTAACTATGAATCCAGGTACGTCCGGACACAATAATATTTTGGAATCCAGTAAAAGATTACTCGTCCTTTTGTTGGGAAAAAAAACTATACGTATTGCCTCCATTTTGTTTGGCCTGGTACATGGCCTGGTCGGCATATTTGAGCAAATCTTCAGTTTTTGTGGCATCTCCAGGGTAAACAGCAATGCCTATGCTGGGCGAGGTGAAAAATTCCTTACCATCATATCTGACAGGGGTGGTAAATGCAGTCAAAATACGATCAGCTGTATTTGTGGCATCCTGATGGTCATTGATATTCTCAAGTATGATCGCAAACTCATCTCCTCCCAGGCGTGCTACGGCATCACATTCTCTTACGCTTTTCTGGAGCCACTCGGCGACTTTTTTCAACAGGGCATCACCTGAGTCGTGCCCGAGTGTGTCATTGATCTCCTTGAAGCGATCAAGGTCAATAAACATCAAGCCTGTCTGGCTGTTTTGACGACGCGCTTTTCTCAGGGCTTGTTCCAGTCGGTCGTTAAAGGATACACGGTTGGCAAGTCCGGTTAAAAAATCATAGAGGGCCATCTGCTCAAGCTTTTCTTCGGTTTTTTTACGTTCAGTGATATCCTTGGCAACATAGACAAAACCCTGATTTTCAATGTCGCCGTTCTTGAGCAGGGCTGTTGATAACAGCACCGGAATGATCTGGCCATCTTTGGAATAAAAACTTTTTTCATTTTTTCCGGAGGAATGAAAATCGAGTTTATCAGCGTTGTCGAAGGTGTCACAGTCTTGAACTCTGTTGAGAGGCCCTCTGAAAATCGTATTGATATGGCGGCCGATCAGTTCATCGCTATCATATCCCAGCAGATTTAACGTCGCCAGGTTGACATTGCGGATATGGAAATTCATGGAGGTGACTATGAGGCTGTCATTCATATTGTGCAGAATGCTGTCAACATAGTCTTTGGAGACTGTGGTTTTTATCAGGTCTTTTGTCATGGTGATAATGGCCTCGCCCAACTCTCCGATATCGTCACTGGGGTCCATAACGTCAAGGGCGGGGAAGCTACGCTGTCCACGGCCAAATGCCCTCACCGCCTCTTTGATATGATTCAGTGGGGTGATTAATGTACGTTTTGCTGCCCAGTTCACTATCAGAGACATGGCAATCAGTAATGTAATAAAAAAGACAGCGAGATAACTGCTGTTGCGACTGGTTGTGTCTATTAATGTGTTGACATTTTTGCTGAAATTCTGGTGGTAGTGTTTAGAGAAAAATTCCATATTGCTTAAAATTTCATTCTGAGATGCTGCCAGAAGCTGAAGTGCCTCAATGTGGTCGCCAGGATCTTTACCTTGGGCAAGCAAAGGATAAAGCTCTGTCGCCTGTTGGCTATACTCCTGATATCTTTTTTTCAACGTCGTCAGGGCCTCTGCCCTGTCGACTGGGAGACTGTAGGTACTATGTTGTATCTCGGTAATCGCCTTAATTTTTTTTATTACTCCTTCACAGAGTGAGTTCCCTCTCTCGGCCGACTCGGGTGAGCCGAACAAAAAACTTTCTTTGTAATAATTATTTTGCAGGGCAAAGAGATTTAATAGATCGTTGCTGTGTATTGCCAGATTAAAATCAATATCACGGATGTGAGAGAGGTGGATCTTTAGTTGTTGGTTGGAATAAAGGGCAAAGCCTGTTGCCAGGATAAAACCGATCAAGGCCACGTTGACGCAGAACCAGATTTTTTTACTGATTGTGTTAAGCAGCTTCATAGGGTCTTCGCTTTTTAATGAAGGGGTATTTTTTTAATTGTACTGTCAAGCTGTTGAGCATCTATATAGCCAATAGCCTGGGGGTTGACGGCAATTGCCTCTTTCATAGAATTGTTATCCGGGTAGTGTCTGGGCGGGATTCCTGTACCGGAAAAAAGAATGTGTTTCCAGTGCATCAAGAGCTGATTTGGTGATTTGTGCAGAATTTCCAAGGCAAAGCTGGTGTGCAGGTCGCTATCGGGTTGCAGGAAGACGTCTATGTGCTGACCATCGTCCCAGAAGGTCTTCTTGCCGAGAAAGATATGTTTGACGACGGATCTGTCCAATGACTCTACCGGATTATCTTTATTCACCACGACCACAAAATCAGCGGCTTCAACCTTGGCATGATCAAGTAGCAGCAGAAGGAGGGCAAAGATAAAGAATTTTAGAAATTTCATTGTTCTTCTCCCTCCTAAAAGTTGAATGAGGTTTTCAAAACCAAATAGTTCCAATCTTTTTTAACACCTTGGGGATTGAAAAGGGGCAATTGCAGTGAAGCTCCATCTACCCAGTGCTGTTCTGCCTTGATGTTCCATTGGCTGGTAATGTTCCAGCGTACCCCCACTCCAATATCCTTGCGCCAGCCGAGGAAGTCGGGTTGGCCCTGGGCGACAAAGTTACTGCCGTCGCGGTCTCGTTTGTCCGCATAAAAAATATCGTAAATGGCTGAGAATACAAATGGCTCGAAAAAGTGATAGCAAAGTTGGGCATAGGCGCCCTGAGAACGGCCGTCGGGGATATCAAAGCCCATAACCTCACGGTCTCCGGTGATCTCTGAATATTCCATGGCAAACTTCCAGTCGAGACGGGAGTATTCCATGGACAGTACAACAAAATCTTTACTGGTACCCCTGGCGGATCCTGTCTGCGTACCGATGGTAAAATCAAAATCGGTTTGACCGGTAAAATATGAAACTCCAAGTCGCAGTCCTTCAAGCGGGGGAGAGTAGATCAATGAACCCCCATATACATACTTGTTTTCAGCGTCAAAATCAGAAATGGTCCCCAGGCCTTTTTTCCGGGTGAAGCTGTTTACCAGAGATTGGATCCCTCGTGCATGGCCTGAATCTTCGCTAAAATCGACCTTTCCATAATAGGCCTGATAGTCAATATCACCGTTGCTGCCAAATGAGATATTGCCGTAGATGCTGCCACCCATGGCACCCACGATCTGGGTTCGCTTGTTTTCGTCGTAGATGCTTTGAGGAAGAAAGACCATAGGGCGTAAGAAATCGGTAACTAGGCTTTGATTGTATAAGCCGATAGGAAGTTTTACCTTGCCAAGGCGCATCCCTATCCAGTCCTGCCAACGATAATCTGCGACAGCCCAGTCAAGCTGGAAGTCGTTGTTTCCTTCTGCGCCTACATCCCGGGAAAGAATCTGGAAACCAAGTCGCAGGTTGTCGTTTACTGTTGAATTAATCGTCAGGCCGACTTCGTTCAGTTGAAAAGAGCCATCCATGGAGTTGCCCAGGAAATTATTGCCGCTGCTTTTAATGTAGCCCTGGGATAAAAAACCATTGATGCTTAGTTGCTTGCTGACATCATAAGCATGGCAGGGAGATGTCGTTTGCAGGGCAAAGAATATGAGCAGGAATGTATAAAAAACAAATGGTGATTGTTTCATAGAAGCTCCATAAAAATAAAATAGGTTCAAGCTTGCAGGGCAGTCAGGTTGAAAATGGACAAATTCTTCGCGGATAATTTTTTAATCTCAAATGAATAGATGTTCACTACCTGAAGTATGCGTGAAAGAGCAAATGAAAAATATATTTTAACCTGAAATCGTTTGGATCAAAATAAAACGTAGAAGTTTATTGACCAGCAGCAAAATTAATTGGGTTACGCTTTCAGATGTAGGGTACCTAAAAAAACAGGATTTTTGTTCAAGATCAAGGCTTGAAGAAGATTTTGCCACAGACATATGTTTGATATTCCGAGGATAAAATTTCAGAACATCGCAGAGCTTGGGCAAAAAGACCATTTTTCAAGATACCCTGTAGTTGTCGTAAATCACGGTCATGTTTTTTTGAAGGGCCTTAAGGGAACTGTCTGATTTGTCGAAGATCATTCAAGTCCTGGGCTGCCTGCAATCTGCCGGCCCAGGACCACGGCCTGCTCAAGTATCCGGGTCTGTTTCTGCATGGCCCCGCGCTGATCGACTCCCCTGACCAGCAGATGTTCTCCGTTTTTCATATCGAGGGCGTCAAAGAGGGTGTGCGCGGTAAGCAGTGCGCCGTCAAATATTTTTTTACCTTCAGTCGCCGCGGTTACAAGAAGGGTGCCCTGGCGCTGCTCGTCATGTCTGAAGCGTATGCCTGAGAGATATTTTCGAGCCCAGCGGGCCTGGAAGCGGTCGATAAAGGTCTTGCACTGGGCCGAAAGGCCATAGAAATAGATGGGACTGACGAGGATCAGATGATCACAGTCATCGACCTTTTGATAGAGGGGTGTCATATCGTCTGTAATCACACAGGTTGAGCTCTTGTTGCAGCCGCCACATCCCTGACAGGGAGAGAGCCGCAAGTCATTCAGGCGGATGAACTCAACGGTGGCGCCAGGATGCTGCATGATGCCGCTGGCCACGCTCTGGGCCAGGGACTCGCTGTTGCCGTTTTTGCGCGGGCTGCCAAGGATGATGAGTGTATGCATGGGGACTCCTGTCAAGGTTTGTCGGTACTCAGTCGCTTTTCCGGACAGCGTCCAAAGAGAGCAGTCTCGTCCCGCAGCCAGGAACTCACAGAATCAGTTAAGAAGCGAGGGGCGCAACGCCATGCCCAGTTGCCAACGCAGGTTCCTGGACAGTTCATCTTGCAGTCGTTGCCAAACCCCAGGATATCCTGGAGGGGGAAAATGGTCAGGCGGCCGATTGAGGCCATGGCCAGGTAGATGAGATCCTTGTGGATTGTTGAGGGGGTGTCATCTGCCTGGTTGGCGATTTTTTTGATCCGCTGTCTCTGGGAGGGGCTCAAGTGATCACTGAGGAACCAGCCAACGGTGGTGTCATTGTCATGGGTGCCGGTATAGACCACATAGTTGGGGCTGGTGTAGTTATGGGGAAGAAAGGGGTTGTCCGGGTTGTCATCAAAGGCAAACTGCAGCACCTTCATGCCGGGGAAGCCCAGAGAGCGACGAAGATCGGTGACTTCCGGGGTAATCATGCCCAGATCCTCGGCGATGATGTCGAGCTCACCAAGGGCGGTAAGGATTTTATCAAAAAAGAGTTTGCCCGGCCCTTTGAGCCATTCGCCCTGAACCGCCGTTTCCTCTTCCTCCGGAATGGACCAGTAGGCCTCAAAACCGCGAAAGTGGTCGATGCGGGCAGTGTCAACCATCTGCAATACAGCGCGAAATCGTTCAATCCACCAGTCGGTCAGTTTCTTCTCAACGTTTTGATCCGTGCTTTGCCACCGGTAAAGGGGGTTGCCCCATCGTTGTCCGGTCTTGCTGAAATAGTCGGGCGGGACGCCGGCAACATGGGTGGGACGGAGGCTTTTCGGGTCAAGGGTAAATATCTCCTGGTTGGCCCAGACGTCGACACTGTCCCAGCCGACATAGATGGGAATGTCGCCGATGAGTTTAATGTGTTCTTTTTTTGCCTTTGTCTGCAGGAGCTTCCATTGATGAAAGAACTGAAATTGTTCAAAGGCGTAATAGTTGATGCGCTCATGGTGTTCAGCATGCAAGGCAGACAGAGCTTCAGGTCTGCGAGTGGCGATCTCTTCGGGCCAGTCAAACCATCCAAGGCCATGGAATTCTTCTTTCAGGGCCATGAACAAGGTATAATCTTCAAGCCAGGGCGTATTTTTTTTAAAATGAGTAAAATCATCTAACTGTGGAGGAAGGCTGCTAAAGGCCTCCTGCAGGAGTCTGGTCTTAAAGGCTGTGACTTTTGCGAAATCAGTGCTGTATTCAGAAAAAGCTGGCGCCATCTCCAACGATGACTTCCTGATCAGTCCTTCTTCGAGGAGGAGATCAGGTGAGATAAGTAACGGAGAGCCGGCGAAGGCCGAAAGGCTCATATAGGGAGAGTTATCAAAAACGGGACTGCCCGGACCTGTGGGGAGGATCTGCCAATATCCTTGTCCGGCGCGAGCCAGGAATTCAAGGAAGGAGTGGCTGGATGGACCAAGGTCGCCGATGCCGTATGGAGAAGGTAAAGAGGTGATATGGGCTAGTATTCCACTGCTACGCTGTGGGGAGAGAGTGGGGCGCATAACTGTTCGTCTTGTCGCTGGTTGAAAGAAATAAATATTGTTGTTTCAGTATGTTGTGCGGTTAGTGTTGATGATGATGGAAAAGATGAGACTGGCTCTCTTGCCTGTCTTGCGGATCGATCTTATACTATTTTTAACTTTATTCTCTTGCCCTGTGAAAAATTATTTTGTTTTTTGTGATCAGGCGTTGTAGTATATAATGTTTGCAAAAAAATAATGATGGTGAATATTTTTTTTGATTTTTTATCGTGAAATGTTCTGGTTCCTTACGGAGAAGAAGCTTGGAAGTATGTCCAAGTCCTTAAAGTGTATAAGATAATTATTTTTACTGTAATTATTGGTCGTTGTAAACAGCTGAGTTGTTTTAAAAATATAAATAATGGAGTCGTCTCTGGTGCTCTCTGAATTGAAAGAAAATTTACTGAAGGCTGGCCAGTCTGAGGGATGTCTCAGCTTTAGTGATTTGAACGAATTGTTGCCTGATGAGATTAAAGATCCCAGCGCCATTGAAAATATCTTTGATTTCCTTGGGGACAATAATATCCAGATCGTCACCATTGAAAAAAGCGGTGAAAAGAGAACCTTGTCTGGAGAGGTGTGGGATCATGATAAAAATGAACTCGACGACGATGACGATCTGTCGGATCTTTCGCTTGCGGCCGCTGGCAATGAGAGCCATGAAGCGGAAGAGACGACCACCACCTATCTGCGGGAAATGGGTCAGTTTGATCTGTTGACTCCTGATGAAGAGGCGAAGTATTCAAAATGTATCCGCCAGGGTTTTGACGCGATCATCCAGTCTATACGGGACGATGTGTCCGGGGTTGCGGAGATTGCTCTGCTCTGTGGCCGGATTGACCTCTGGGAAAGGCGTGATCCCACTCTGAAGCCCAAAAAACAGCAGCTCAATTTCATGCGCTACAGTGTGATCACCGCCGCCAAAAAGTATTCTGATAAGCGCGAACTGCATGAGATGCAGGCCGTGATTGAGGCCTATAGTCGCTCTATTGAGACTGCAAAAGATGCGATGATTCGCGCCAATCTTCGTCTGGTGGTCTCTATTGCCAAGCGGTATATGCATCAGGGACTGACCCTTGCCGACTTGATCCAGGAAGGGAATCTGGGCCTGATGCGGGCGGTCTTTCGCTTTGATTATACTAAGGGGAACAAGTTTTCTACCTATGCCAGTTGGTGGATCAGGCAGGCCATCACCCGGGCGATTCTGGATAAAACCAGGACTATTCGTTTGCCTGTACATTTCCTCGAATTGCGCAGCCAGTTTTTCAAGGCCTTTTATGCCTTGTTCAAGGAACTTGGCCGGGAGCCTACGCCGCTTGAGATTTCCAAGAGCACTGAGCTGCCCATGGAGAAAATTCTGGCAATCCTGGAAGCGTCACGAGAGCCAATTTCTCTTGAGACGCCGGTGGGTGATGACGATTCAACCCTTGGCGATTTTCTCGAAAATAATGAGTCTCTGTCCCCTTATGATACGGTGCAGACCAGAGAGCTTGCCGGTCGGGTAACCGAGATCCTGTCGACGCTCAGTGAACGGGAGGAAAAGATTATCCGCCTTCGTTTCGGTATCGGAGAAAAGGCCGAATATACCCTGGAAGAAATTGGCAAAAGGTTTAATGTCTCCCGTGAGCGGATTCGCCAGATTGAAAAGAAGGCCCTGAATCGGCTGCGCCATTCCAGCAGGCGTGATCAATTGAAATATTTTCTGGATTAGGATCTACTCTCTTATTTCAGGACAAAGCCGGACGTAAGTTTCCGGCTTTTTTTATGAGGAGCTGGTATGAAATCTTTTGTACAACAGGCAGGGCTTGGGGAGATTCTGGAAAAGGTGGAGGCCGGCGAACGGCTGAACCTGCAGGACGGACTGGCCCTTTATAACAGTAAAGAGATCCTGGCCCTTGGCTATATGGCCAATCTGGTCAGGAACAGGATGAATGGCGATAAGGCCTACTTCATCTATAACCAGCATATCAATTATTCCAATATCTGCACCAATCTCTGTAAGTTCTGTGCTTTTGGCAAAGATAAGAGCTCAGATCTTGCCTATGAGATGGATCTGGCCCAGGTCAAGGAAAAGGTGCGGGCCAGGCTCGATGAGCCCATTACTGAGATTCATATGGTGGGCGGGATTCATCCTGACCTGCCTTTTGACTATTATCTGGAGCTGTTGCGCGGCATTAAAGAGATCAGGCCCGATGTCCATATCCAGGCCTTCACCTGTGTTGAGATTGCCCATCTGGCAGGTCTTGCCGGGAAATCCGTGGCCGAAACCCTCGATATCCTGCGGGATGCGGGACTGGGCTCTATCCCTGGTGGTGGTGCCGAGGTTTTTTCTCCCCGCATCCGGACGATTACCTGTGAAAAGAAACTTTCCGGTGATCAGTGGCTGGAGGTAGCCAAGATCGCTCACCGTCAAGGTTTGCATACCAATGCCACCATGCTCTATGGTCATATCGAGACCATGGAGGAACGCCTGGAACACCTTGATGCCCTGCGCAGAGCCCAGGATGAAACAAAGGGCTTTCTGGCCTTTATCCCGCTCTCTTTTCATCCTAAGAACACTGAGATGAGTACGCTCTCCCGAACCACAGGCATTGATGATCTGAAAAATATCGCCGTGGCCAGGCTTTTTCTCGATAACTTCCCGCACATCAAGGCCTACTGGGTCATGATAGGACCCAAAATGGCCCAGATTGCCCTTTCCTTCGGGGCTGATGATATGGACGGCACGGTCAAGGAAGAGGTGATCACCCACATGGCAGGCGCCGATACCGATCAGGCCATCGGCAGCAATACCCTGGTGCGTTTGATCAAAGAGGCGGGCCGGGTGCCTGTCGAGCGGGATACGCTCTATAATGTTATTAAGGTGCATGACTGATGGCGTCGAAAAAATGCCCAAATACTGCGTTGCGCTGCATCCTTCGTCATTGCGGCGTACCCAAAAGTACGCCTCACTCCTCAGGATTCGGAGTCTCGCAAGCTCGCTTACCTGCGCGCCTTGTCTTTGGGCATTTTTGCTTAGCCATCTCTTGGGTAATTTTTTATGCTACCTTCATGCCTGATAGTAGGGGTTGCAGATGAAGGGATTGCAGGAAGGGGTGATGGTGAGAATCACTGAAAAGGTCATGGCGGGCGGCAGGATCAGCGATGAGGAGTTCCTGGCGCTTGAAGGTGGGGCGGATCTCTATCAGCTGGGATTCCTGGCCGATGGTGTCAGGCGGCGCCTCCACCCTGAGGGGCAGGTCACCTATGTTGTTGACCGCAATGTGAACTATACCGATATCTGTATCTCTGCCTGTAAATTCTGTGCCTTCTTCAAGACGCCCGAGGATCAGGCCGGCTATCTGCTGAGCTTTGATGAACTTGAACTGAAGATTCGGGAGACCCAGGAATTGGGTGGCACCCAGATCCTGCTTCAGGGTGGGCTCCATCCAGATAAGCCTTTGGAATACTACGAAGAGATGCTGCGCTTCATGAAGACCACCGGCATCCATGTCCATGGTTTTTCTCCCCCGGAGGTCTGTCATTTTGCCACCCTCTCAGCCCTTTCTGTCCGCGAGGTGCTGCAACGTTTGATCGCCGCCGGTCTTGATTCCATCCCCGGTGGAGGCGCTGAGATTCTGACTGATCGGGTACGGCAGGCCACTGCCCCCAGGAAGTGCACGGCGGATCAGTGGATTGAGGTCATGGAAGAGGCTCATTCTCAGGGACTGCGTACGACCGCCACCATGATGTTCGGCCATATTGAAACTGTTCCTGAACGCCTGGAGCATCTGCGGCGTCTGCGGGAGCTGCAGGACAGGACCGGCGGCTTTACCGCCTTTATCCCCTGGCCGTTCCAGCCAGATAATACCGCCCTTTCCCAGCTGGTTGAGATCGAGAAAACCACAGGCATGGGCTATCTGCGCATGCTGGCCCTCTCCCGGATCTATCTTGACAATTTTGCAAATGTCCAGGCCTCCTGGGTGACGCAGGGGCCGAAGGTGGCCCAGCTTGCTCTCTTTTTCGGGGCCAATGATTTCGGCAGCACCATGATCGAGGAGAATGTGGTTGCTGCGGCCGGGGTGGGATTTCGCCTCTCCGAGCAGGAGATTCGCACCTTGGTGGAAGGTGCCGGTTGTGTGCCCAGGCAGCGCAAAATGGACTACACTTTGGTGTAAAATGCAGGAATACCCTCGCTATCTCTACCGGGCGCCCTTTGTCGTTACGGGCAATGGCCCGGTCATCGCCGACGGCGCGGTGCTCAC
>DCUN01000146.1:1216-4368 GCA_002327225.1 Desulfobulbaceae bacterium UBA2213 | reverse complement strand
AGCTTGAGCACGGCGATCTCGCGGATCTTGCCGAGGGTCAGGGTGTAGATAATGAAGGCAACAATGGCTGAGCTGACAACCGAAAGGATCACCAGGAACATGGCGATGTGTTTGGCCGATGTGGCGATCAGCTTGCCGACGAGAATTGCTTCCATCTGGCTGCGCGTGTAGACCGTCAGTCGCTTCCAGCGGCGGATCGATTCCGCCACCAGCTCAGCGCTATGGTCTGCTTCAATCTGCACCAGCACCGCGTTGACGTAAGGGTTAGTGCTCTGTGAGGCGATGACGGAATCAAGGAGACCCGGGACCTGTGGCCGGTTGAAAGCCGGGTTTGCAGCAGTGCGGCGTCGCTGCTGGTGGATGGCGTCATTGTCTTTGAGGAACTGGGCCTCCTGGGCATCTTTGAGGGGAATGAACACCATCGGATCGCCGCCGGAAGAGACCATTCTTCGGGTCAGGCCGACCACGGTATAGTGGTTGCGTCGTATCTGGAGACGGTCGCCGAGTTTGAACTTGGTGGCGATGTCGGCCACCGCCTCGTAATGGCCGCGGGTGATCTGGCGTCCGGCGACGAGATAGGGCGGCCATCCGGGCGTGCCGGGCTCGCCCGCCGTAACGCCGGTGACCATCGTCCGTACGTCGCGATCGCCCTGGCGTACTTGCATGGTGAGATAGGTGACGTTGGCCGTCCGGGCGACGCCCTCCATGCCGCGGATGGCGCGCCAGGTATCGTCATAGATGCTGGACGGCTCAGCATAGGGGCCGAGGGTGTCTTTTTGCACCACCCAGAGATCAGCGCCGCTGTTGTCGAGCAAGGCCTTGGCGTCATCCACCATGCCGCGGTAGATGCCGGCCATCGACAGGGTTACGCCGATCAACAGCCCAAGGCCCATGCCGGTAAAGACAAATTTCCCCCAGGCGTGCATGATGTCGCGTCCGGCCAGACTGATCATCGTTGTACTCCCGGCACATGTTCAACCACCTGAATTCGGCTGCGTGCATGTACGGCTTTTGCACTATAGACGACGACCTGGTCACCGACTGAGAGCCCTTCCCGAACCTGTACATGACCATCGAGATCGGCGGCGCCCAAAGTAACAGGGGTGAAGTGCAGATCCCCATTCATGACCTGCCATACGCCCAACTGGCCATCGAGACGCTTGATGGCCGCATTAGGGATGACCGGCCCGGAGGAAAGAGTCGGCAAGGCGACGGTTACCTCGGTCAGTTCGCCAATGGCCGGCAGCGGTTCAGGGATCTGGTCGAACACCACCTTGGCCAGTATTTCTTCAGTCACGGCGTCAGCCAAGGGCTCCACCCGGAGTACGCGACCTGCAAGCTCACCTGTCTGGGTGCGCAATACAATCTGGGCCGAAAGCTTGGCGGCAAGCCCGCGCGCGTGAATTTGATCAAAACGTACATTGATCCACAGACTCTGCGGGTCGATCAGCTCCACGACCGCCTGTCCTGCCACAATTGTTGTCCCGGGGTCTGCATTGCGGACGGTGACCAGTCCATCGGCCGGGGCGACAAGATCGAGGTTTTTGCCTTGGGCGATCAAGGCGTCGCCTTCGGCGCGGACGCGGGCAGATTCCTCATGTGCCGCGTTCAGGCTTGCCTCGGCCAGCAGCAGCTCGTGCTTCCTGGTGGCATTGACCTCCTCACTTGTCGAGCCTGCTGCCAGTAATTCTTCATAACGCCTGGCCTGCGTTTGTGCGTAAAGATGACGCGTCCTGGCTTCACTCAACTGCGCCTCGGCCCGTTTAAGCGCAGCATCCTGAGCACGGATCCGGTCGTCAAGATCAATCGGATCCATTTGGCCCAGCAGCTGCCCCGTCTTGACCTGATCTCCCACATGGACATTCAGTGTTTTGACCCGTCCAGTGTACGTTGGCCCGATCTTGTAGGTGTAGCGAGCCTCGACGGTACCGATGCCGAACAGCTCCGGCGAAATGGCTTTATTCTCTATGCTGGCCAATGTTACCGGCACCGGGGCAAGCGGGCCGGAGCGCAGGGCAACATAGATAAAAAGGGCAAGCAGGGGGATGGCTACCGCAAGTATAGCCAGTGTGCTTTTTTGCAGAGGTAGGCGTTTCATGATGCACTCCTGATATCTCGTTGATAAATGGTGAATACTCTAGGTGCATCACGGCGGATACGACCTCGACAGTCGCTGGCCCGGAGCTCATCCACCGGCAGATGCTTCACAGGTGTGTGCATGCAAGCTCCTTAAGGATAGTAATTGATTGGGTACTCTATTTTCTCAGGCTCTTATGTCAAGAACTTTGTTGTAAGAACATTGTTTAAGGCTGTTTAAGGAGTACGGTGATGTCACATGGTTATGATGCTCTCATTATTGAAGTGGCAGGATAAAAATGGACACTTTCTTCAGAGTGGATTAAATTCTCGGCCGTGACGTATTCAATGACAAAGAAGAAGGAATGAGCCTATTGCGAGAGGCTCCTGCAAAACGATCAGGATGTTATTCCCGAGTTCTTTTATCGGGAATCCATTTTCGTAAATTCAGCATGTTGTGGATTTCCGCCTGCGCGGGAATAACAGATGTTGGACGTAATCGTCTTTTTGCAAGAGGCTGCGATAGGCAGGGATTCACAAACTGACACAGGGGTTTTTATGACACTTGCATTTTTCGCTATCGCTTTTGGTCTGGCGCTCCTGGTATGGAGCGCCGACCGGTTTGTGGAGGGTTCAGCCGCCACGGCCCGCTATTTTGGCATGCCGCCCCTGCTGATCGGCATGGTCATCGTCGGCTTTGGGACATCCGCCCCTGAAATGGTGGTGTCGGCACTTGCGGCATCACAGGGAAATCCTGGCATCGCCCTCGGTAACGCCTATGGATCGAACATCGCCAATATCGGCCTGATCCTTGGGGTAACGGCCCTGCTCAGTCCCATTGCGGTCCATTCGCAGGTGCTGCGCAAGGAATTGCCGATCCTCACAGCCATCACGGCCCTGGCTGCCTATCAGATCTGGGATGGTGAACTCACCCGCTTTGATGCCCTGGTGCTCCTGGCGGTCTTTGGCGGTCTGCTGGCGTGGACCATCTGGCAGGGTTTGCGTCAGCGGGCTGATGCCCTTGCTGACGAAATGGAGCAGGAGCTGGCAGAACATGCCATGCCGATTAAGCGGGC
>DCUN01000146.1:0-1051 GCA_002327225.1 Desulfobulbaceae bacterium UBA2213 | reverse complement strand
TTTTTTAATACCCTGGCCGTGGTCGGCATCGCCGGGGTGATTCATCCCATGGCCGTGGCCCAGGAGGTATTCTCCCGGGACGTTCTGATCATGGCTGCCCTCACCGTCTCTCTCTTTGTTTTTGGTTACGGATTTCGAGGTCCAGGCCGCATTAACCGATTCGAAGGGGCAGTCCTGCTGGCCAGTTACATCGGCTACACCACCTATCTTGTTACGACTGTTTTTGGCAGCTGATTGCGTGACGATACCCTTTCCTGGAGCTTGCATTCAGTGCGAACAGAGCAAAAATCCGTAAAGGATTGCATTGATGAGCACCATTCTGCCTGCCGTGTGTGCGGCGCGCCGGCAACACGTTTTTTCTTGAATGTAGAGGGCCTGGATTACCACCGCTGCGACCGTTGCGAGGCCACCGTGCTGGATCCGGCACAGTGGCTCTCAGCGGAGACGGAATACGCCCACTATCTCAACCACGAAAACAATGTGGCCGATACCGCCTATCGAAGGTTCCTCTCAAGGCTCGTTGATCCCCTGTTGGAAAACCTGGCTGCGGGCAGGGAGGGGCTTGATTACGGTTGCGGTCCGGGGCCGGCGCTGGCTCACATGCTCTCTGAGGCCGGCCACAGCGTAAGTCTCTTTGATCCCTTTTTCTTTCCGGATCAGGCCTTGCTTGGTCGGTGGTATGATTTCATTACCTGCACCGAGGCCATCGAACACTTTCACCACCCGGCCGAAGACTTTGCCCGTTTCGAGCGGATGCTGCGGCCGGGTGGATGGCTGGCGATCATGACAAGCTTTCAGGGCGATGACGATCATTTTGCTGGATGGTACTACCGCCGCGATCCGACCCATGTCATCTTCTATCGGGAAGAAACGTTGCGTCACATTGCCCGGAGTTTCGGCTGGTCCTGTAAGTTCCCGGTCAAGGATGTTGCCTTGATGCAAAAACCTTTGGAGTAGTTTGTGGCGATGGTTCAGGCAACTGACCTGACCTGTGATCTGAAAAAGATGAGACTTGTCGCTGCTAACACGGCGCAGGCGCCAAGAAAAGAGG
>DCUN01000111.1:13512-14137 GCA_002327225.1 Desulfobulbaceae bacterium UBA2213 | reverse complement strand
ACTGCGCTCCCATGAAGAATTGCAGCGCACCCTGCTCAATGCCTCACCTGACATCATCTGCTTCAAAGATGGTGAAGGACGCTGGCTGCTTGCCAACGAGGCCATGCTTGCGCTCTTTCAACTCGAAGGCGTTGACTATCTGGGGAAAAAGGATTCGGAGCTCGCCCCACTCAGCCCTTTGTTTCAAGATGCCTTGCCGGCTTCTGAGGTGACAGACGAACAGGCCTGGGAACATGGCAGCATGCTGACAACAGAAGAAACATTCTGCACACCTGCCAGGGAAAACAGGATTTTTGAAGTAATCAAGGCACCCCTCTTTCACCCGGACGACAGTCGTAAAGCCCTGGTTGTCATCGGTCGCGATATCAGCATGAGAAAAAAGGATGAGGAGAGTATCCACAAACTCTCCCTGGCTGTAGAGCAGAGTCCGGTCTCCATTCTCATCACTGATGTCCATGGCAATATCGAATTCGTCAATCCAGCATTTACCCAACTCACCGGCTGCACCCCAGCAGAAGCCATGGGGAAAAATCCTCGTTTTCTCAAGACCGGCAAGACGCCCCCTGAAACCTACAAACAGTTGTGGCAGACCATCAGCAATGGCATGAAATGGGAAGGGGAATTT
>DCUN01000111.1:4700-13354 GCA_002327225.1 Desulfobulbaceae bacterium UBA2213 | reverse complement strand
TTTTCGTCCTGATATTTCTTGATCTTGACTATTTCAAAGAGGTGAACGATACCCTGGGTCATGACTATGGAGATCTTCTACTCATTGAAGCCGCTCAGCGACTCCACGACAGTGTACGTGAAGCGGATACCGTGTCCCGCTTCGGTGGCGATGAATTTGCCCNNGAAAAAGATCCTTGATGCCCTGAATCAGCCTTTTTATCTCAAGGAGGAAGTGGCCCACGTTTCAGCCAGCATCGGGGTCACTCTATGCCCGGATGACGGGGATGACGTCTTCACCCTTCTCAAAAATGCTGATCGGGCCATGTATCAGGCCAAGAATGCCGGCCGTAATTGCTGGAGATCTTTCACCGATGTCAAGAAGAGCGATCTAGAAAACAGTATTGATAAGGGGAGGGAAGGGTAAAGCCATGTGGAAATCCAAAGATGTTTATTTTCTTTCCGGCAGCACCGGCATTCTGGCCGAAGACCTTGGCAAATCCCTGCTCTGTCAGTTTCCTGAGATCAGCTTCAATGAGGAGAAGATCCCTTTCATCCGAACTGAACAGGATGCCTGGAATGCCCGTGAACATATTCTCGGACAATCGTCTGGCCGCCATCCGCTTGTCTTTTCCACCATCATGAATCCCGAACTGATCAACATTCTTGATGCACCCGAAATTGAATTTTTTAATATCTGCGACACCTATCTTTCGCGCATGGAAGACCTTCTGGAGGCAAAACCCCTGAGGGAGTCAGGGTTTTCAAGACATCTCGATGACACCACCATGGCCAAGCGCGTTTCCGCCATCCAGTATTGCATTTCTCATGATGATGGTACCTCAACCAATGACTATGATGAGGCAGAAGCCATCCTGCTCGGGGTCTCCCGTTCAGGCAAGACTCCGGTTTCCGTTTACCTGGCCACCCAGATGGGGATCAAGACCGCCAATTACCCCCTGATCTGTGACGACTTAAACATCTATCGCCTGCCTGCGGATATCATCAGAAATAAAAAACGGGTTGTCGGGCTGTCAACCACTCCTGAGGTTCTGCATCATATCAGGGAAAAACGCTACAAGGGCAGCTCATACGCCAAACTTTCCACCTGCGTCAACGAGATCAATCAGGCCCACCAGATCTTCCTTAAATATGAAATTCCGATTATCATGTCTGATGGCCGGTCTATTGAAGAAACGGCGACCCAGGTTACCCAGGAGCTGGCCATCAAGAAAAAGATTGATTTACACGCGAAAAAAAAGGATTAATTGAAACAATGCAGGTTTACTCCATGACTGATTATTCAAAATTAGATCGCCCCGAAGTCCTCTCCCATATTTTCTATCCGCAACAGGACGCGCGTACCCCTTTGCCGCCCGGGGCCATGGATCTCCTTTTTGAAGTCGAGCCTGGTATCCGTATCGGCTGCCGTTTTTATCTCTGCCAGTGTGATGCCCCCTCTATCCTCTACTTTCACGGGAATGGCGAGACGGTCAGCGACCATGACACCATCGGCCCCCGATACAATGAGGTGGGCATCAACCTGCTGGTGACCGACTATCGGGGTTACGGCTGGAGTGACGGTCAGCCCAGCGTCACCACCATGTTCAAGGATGGCGAGATTCTCTTGCAGGAGACCAGAAAATGGCTGGAAGAAAACGGATACAACGGCGCCCTCTTCCTGATGGGCCGCTCACTGGGGTCAGCCTGCGCCATTGATCTTGCGGCAAAGTTTCCTGATGAGATCAAGGGCTTACTCATCGAAAGCGGATTTGCCGACACCCTTCCCCTGGCCCGCTCCCTGGGAATTGACCTGAACGACTCTGACCTCACGGAAGAAGAGTGTTTTAATAACAGCGCCAAGATCGCGCTTGTCACCAAGCCGACATACATTCTCCATGGCGCCAGGGATCAGATAATTCCTGCTGTTGAGGCGGAAAAACTCCAATCGTTTTCCGGGGCCAAGAGCAAGGAGTTTCAAGTTGTGCCGGGAGCAGATCACAACTCAATCATAGCGGTGGCCGGAAGATTCTACTTTCAGGCAATCAAACAGTTTATCGATAAAATCACCGGGGCTGCAACCTGGCGTAAAAGACGAAAAACCTGTAAACAAGGAGAAGCAGGCTGTCAGCTGAAGGCAGACACCCTGTAAATAAAAATCCATACCCACATCTTTTCATGCTACGAACACTCCAAAATCATTTCATTCCACCCTGCCTGGCGATGGCGGCACTGCTCTTTTTCATCACCCTGAGCGGATGCTCGCCCGATTATCCTGAGCGTGTTCTGCCCAGCAAAAAGATATCACAAATCCAGACACCCGTTGAGCCACCCGCTCCCATCAAGACAGTAAAGCCGATACCTCTGGCAGATCCCGAAATTGCAGCATCTCCCGAGGTGTTGCGCGTGGGCATCTCACGTAACGAGCCACCTTTTATTTTCAAAAAAGATACAAATATAGAGGGCTTTGAAGGAGACCTTGCCCGTCAGTTTGGGAAATTCTCCGGCAAGACAGTGCATTTTGTCAAGGTAGCAGATGGCAAGGCAACAGAAGCGCTGGAAAAAGGGCATATTGATATTATCATGCCCGGCAGGAAAATTCCCAGGGTCAAAGATGACCAGGTAACTTTCACTGACCCGTACCTGCGTGCCGGACAGATCCTGCTTGTCAGGACCCGTGACATAAACCTCTTTTCTACCGGGATCTACAGCCTGGAAGGTTCCGGCTTTACCTTTGGCGTCATCGAAGGAAGCAGTGGCGACCTGTTTCTCACCAAGACCATTCATGGCGTCATACTTCTGCGCTTCAAGACGGTTGAGGCTGCTGTTGAGGCCTTAAAAGGGAAAGATATTGACCTTTTTCTCCATGATGCGCCAACGATCTGTCATTATGCCGCGCTTGACAAATCGGCCGGACTTACCCCCATCCTGAACCTGGTGACGGAAGAATATCTGGGCTGGGAGATGAGAAAAGAAGACGAGGAGCTGAGACAACAAGCCAATCTTTTTATCCAGCAGAGCAAGGTCGATGGCCGGCTGCAGAAAACAATCAAACAATGGATCCCCAACCTGTAATGCGGAAGAGTCTCATATGAAGAATAAAGAACAAAAACGGAGTGATTATCTTTCCTGGGATGAATACTTTATGGCCGTTGCCCTGCTGTCCGCCCAGCGCAGTAAAGATCCGAACACCCAGGTAGGCGCCTGTGTGGCCAATGAACAGAACAAGATCGTAGGCGTCGGCTACAACGGTTTTCCCTGGGGCTGCTCCGATGATGTCTTACCCTGGGCACGGGAGGGGGCACATCTTGACACCAAATATCCCTATGTGTGCCATGCGGAGGTCAATGCCGTACTCAACTCCATCTCCTACAACCTCAGGAATTGCCGTATCTACGTGGGACTCTTTCCCTGCAACGAATGCACCAAGGTGATCATCCAGTCGGGTATAAAAGAGATCATCTATATGTCAGACAAATACAAGGATACAGATACAGTGCGGGCCTCAAAAATAATGCTCGATCATGCCGGGATCCCGTATCGGAAGTTTAAAAGTCAGAGAAAAACGATTTCCCTTGATCTGAAACGATTATCACAGCCCTGTGATGCATGTTGAGATCTCGTACAACAGATCAATGCTCATAGCCTTGGAAGGTGATATCACAGCGGCTGCCATCACTTTTTTCCAGGATCACGCCCTGGCCTTCCGTAATGATACCAACCGGATAAATCTGGTGGTTGAGGGCAGTCAACAGGCTTGCCTCCAGCTCTTTTTCCCTGCCGGGATGCACCGTAAAAAGGAGCTGATAATCCTCCCCCCCTTTGAGTAACAGATCGAGTTTCTCCTTCTCCAGAAAAAGAGCGGCGCTGTCAATGACCGGCAAGGCCGGAAGTCGCTCCGCATAGAGGAGACTGCCGGTTCCGCTTTCCTCACAGATATGGGCAAGGTCTGTTGCCACACCGTCTGAGATATCCTGCATGGAGGTCACGCAGCCACTGCAGCCGAGATGCTGCCCCAGTGTAACCAGGGGGAGCGGATTAAGGTGGGCAGCAAGCAAGTCCTGCCACTGAGGCCATTGCTCGGGATGCGCCTTTTCCTCTTTCGCTTTCTGAAAGAGGGCCAGACCGGCGGCAGCAGAGCCAAGCGGACCGCTGACATAGACAGTATCACCGGGTCGGGCACCCGTTCGATAGAGGATCTGATTGTGCCTTGCCTCGCCCAGCACCGTGACCGAAATCACCAGTTCGCGGCCTCGCACCGTATCTCCGCCTATCAAGACACATCCATATTCGGCCAGGATGGCTGAAACCCCGGACAACCAGCGTTGCAGCCACTCCGCCTCAAGATCGTGCGGCAGACAGAGTGAGAGCAGGACAAAGCGGGGATTACCGCCCATCGCCGCGATATCACTGAAATTCACCGCAATGCTCTTGCGGCCGAGCAGCTCCGGCGGATGCCAGTCCCGGTCAAAATGCACCGCATCCACCAGGGTATCGGTTGTTATCAACCACTGTCCCGCCTCGGGAGTTCCAAAGACGGCGCAATCATCCCCGATTCCCTGNNATAAGATCCGGGGCAGCAGCAACACTGGCGCCTCTGATCAATCGAATCAAGGCCAGCTCAGATATTCCTGACAAACCGGACAATGCGGACACTATTTTACCCGTTTGAGAATCGATCGTTTCTTCTCTTCCTGAGGGACCGTGACAGGTCGTACCTGCTGCGTCGGCAGTGACATCGTGCCCATATCGACAGCCTTGACGAAGCGTTCTTCCCCACCCATCGTGAACACCTCCATACCCGTCAGCTGGGGTGTCCGCAGGGTCCAGGTCATCTCTTGCGGCGGAATGGACAATACGATCAGGCTGACATTCCACCATTCATCCCTGCGGCTGGTGTCCCGCACAATATCAGTGACCAGGGCATACGAGACCATGACCTGTGGTTCCTTGGCAACAATCAGGACCAGATCTCCTCTATCCGTGCTGTCCTTGAACCTGACTATCTGTTTTAACTCAGCAATCAATCTTTCCATAGCATTCACGTTATTTTTTTAAAATCTAACCCCAATAAACGGGATAAGTGCCTTTCGCAGATTATTTTCTTGAAAAAAAAACAAGAAAATAATCTGTAAGGCATCTAACCCCAATGAACGGGATAAGTGCCTTTCGCAGATTATTTTCTTGAAAAAAAAACAAGAAAATAATCTGTAAGGCACTAAGGCGCCAGTATCGTCGTCGATTCGAGAATAATGGCATCATCCTTGATGACACTGCGTGCACCAATCACCTCATACATGGCCAGGCCATCGAGCAGCGGAAGGACCAATTGCTCCAACAGCACCGTTGACTTCTGAGCGGTCTCACGATCCTGCATGGAAAGCATGACCCCGCCCCAGCTGGCCAGTTCCTTTATCATCTGCAGGAGTGAGGAAAATCTGACAAAACTGACTGAGTTATTTATCTCAGTCAGCCCTTGATTCAATCCTTTATTGATCTGGTGAAAACTTTTATCCTTAACAAGCGCACCACGTATTCCCTTAGCGCCGATTGCAGCTGTATCAGACCGTTCCTGCTCCTCAGCAGCCGGACTGTCAATAATCTTTTTTACCAGATCGACTGTCGTAGCCAGGATCAGATAGCCCTGATGCAAGGCATAGACCGGCTGCAAGCCTGGATGGAGTGACACCCCCCAGGAGATCAGTTTGACACCTTTATACTCCTCGGTCCGGGTGGAAATTTCAGCCTTGCTCAACAGCGGCTCCACCATCTTGACAAATTCGTCCTCCTTTTCTATCTTCAAAAAGATGGCCCCGTTGGGCAGAGGGATAAAACCATCAGTGGCAATTTCTTTCAGCAGGAGGACGGTCTCAGAACCAAACATCGCAAAGATCTGCTGTAATTCCAGGCCAGTGAACGACTTCACATCCTCTTCCAAGGCCTGGATCTGCTCCACGCTGTCTTTCATCTCCTGGGTGAATATTTCCCAGAAGGAGCTCAGGTTGACGGTATTGGTCCAATAGTAGCCAAGGATATCTGCAGGAATCATGGCCAGCGTTGTATTCTCAACCGCTTGCACAGCGCACATTTTGCCGACAAGAGGATCCAGTTTCTCCTTGGTGAACAGGACAACACCCTTATCCCGTATTTCTCCTTTCTCTTTCCAGGCCCCGAAGGCCAGCCCCTCCCACCCTTTCCACTGGTTAATGGCCTTCTGCATTTCCTCCTTCTGGGGCTGGTCGAGATGCTCGGCCCATCTGCCGGCCTGCCCATAGAGCGCCGGCATTGAGACATAGGTAAAAAGTTTTGCCCCAATAAACTCATGACGCAGGCGGATATACTCCTTGTTCTGCGCCAGACTTCCCTGCCTGCCGTCGAAGCGATCCAGACTCGCCTGAACACGCTGCTCATCAAAGGCGGCAATCACATAGCCCTCGACTGTGGCCACAGTCAAGGTCATTCCTTCTTCCACGACATACTGCTTCAAGCTGTATTTCCCATGCTGAATACTTGTCTGCACAAGCTTTTCAGCAAAAATTGAACTCAGCAGCTCCAGGATATCGGCGTTGTGTCTGGGTCTGGCAATAAAAAGAAAACTGTTTGCCACCCTTTTGTCAGGGGCATCGAGTGCAAGATCAGGAAGCGGTAAGAGAGCAAGAGTGAACTCCCGGCCAAGAAATTCTTTAAAGACCGGGCTGTTCAAGAATTTGTCCAGCTGCCTCCCGGTATTCTTAATCTTAGTAATTTCCTCCGGGGCCAGAGCAAGGTCTGAGGCAATCTTCACATAATCGATAGCTGCCACTGCTCGACCAAGGCGTGAGAGCTTGAAATCATCGATTAATGTGCCCATATCCCTCTGCTCAACTGAGATCAGAACATCTGTCGGCAGAAAATCAGCGGCCGTACCCTTTCCCGTCCTTGTTGTAACCAGAAAATAGAGTACAGCCGCCAGAATGCAGACTGCCCCAAGGATTACTCCTGTCTTTTTCATGTCTTCCCTCTTCTTGATTCTTCTCTTATGAGGTTCGTGCAAAATGACCACTCTGTCATTCCCGAGTGCTTTTATCGGGAATCCATTGTTGTACATTCAACCTGTTATGGATTCCCGCCTGCGCGGGAATGACAATTTCAGGATTTAATTCGTCATTATGCAAGAAGCCCTTATGAAAGATGTTCCTTTTTCAAACCCCTTGTTTCTTTTGCAACAGCACCGAGAATCCATTGTACCGCCGCCTCTAAATCCACCCCGACAAAGACGGGCTGGATCTCCTGGCCAGGTCCGATATATTGCGCGTCTCCACGACCATAGCCGGTAAGCACGAGTACAGGTGTAGCTCCACAGCCTGCCGCAGTCTTCAGATCTGACCAGCGATCACCAACGACAAATGAACGGCCAAGATCAAGACCCAGCTCTTCGGCCGCCTGCACCAGCAGACCGGTCTTCGGTTTACGGCAATTGCAGGCCAGCCGGTATTTTTCTTTCTTTGCTTCAGGATGATGGGGGCAGATATAAATGCCGTCAACATGCGCCCCCTGCTCTGCTAAAAGCAATTCCATTTTTTCATGGACGGCCGTAAGCAGTTCCTCCGGGAAATAGCCCCGGGCCAGCCCCGATTGATTGGTCACCACAACGACCGGGATATTGGCTGCATTGAGCCTCCTNNATAGCCCCGGAAACGCCTGGCAACAAATGAAAGCGGCTGATATGATTGATATAGCCCATCTGTTCATTGATAGTACCGTCACGATCAAGAAAGACAGCAGGCCGCAGAGATGTCAAGGGGGGCGTCACCTTGGCCATCAGTGTCCTCTCCCTTGCAAGAGAGGTGTGTCAATATCTGCAGCAAGCGCCTTTGCCACCTCCGCGTACACCTCCAGACTGGAGATCTCCTCCAGGCAGTTCAGGTGTTTTCTCGGACACTCTGACTGCAGACAGGGGCTGCACTCCATCTCTTTACGAATCACCTTCGCCCGCTTGGAGAATGGGCCGGTGGCAATATGATCGGTTGAGCCGAAGATGGCAATAGTGGGAGTTTCAAGACCGGCAGCCACATGCATCAGCCCTGAGTCGTTGGTCACAAAGACGTTGCAGCACTGGATCAAGGCCATGACCTGCTGGAGAGTGGTCTTGGCCGTCATATCAATAACATGAAAAGGAGTCCGCACTGAATACTCTTTTATAACACGGGCGGCCTCCGTGTCATCGCTGGTGCCAAAGACCAGGATAATACATCCTCTCTCCCCGTGATCATGAACGATGAGGGAGGCCAATTGGCCGAATTTCTCAGCCGGCCAGCGTTTGGCCGGGCCATAGGCAGCCCCTGGATTAAAGCCGATTACCGGCAGAGTTTTCCCGCGCACATGCCTGTTTTCAGCAGAGAGTATCCCCTCAGTATGAGCCTGCCCGACATGATGGGAAAATGGTCCCTGCTCCTTCAAACATTCGATATATCCCCTGGCCCAGCCGGTCAATTCGTCGGAGAGGGGAAGACGCAAACGGTCCGGCCCAAGATCAAGTCCCAGACCCGCCAGCATCTTCTGATAATAATGAACCTGATGCCTGGCACGAATCTCTGGGGTCAGTTCAACCCCATGGGTCAGGAGCAGTCCGCGACCATCACGTTTGTAGCCGGCTCGTAACGGAATGCCCGCCATCCAGGCGATAAAGGCGGCCTC
>DCUN01000111.1:0-4695 GCA_002327225.1 Desulfobulbaceae bacterium UBA2213 | reverse complement strand
AAACCAGAACCTTATCCACATCCGGACTCAGCCGAAAGATGTCCGCCACCCAGGGCATGGCCAGCATGGTGATTTCAGCCTTGGGGAAATTCTCTCTGATGGTATGGACGGCCGGTGTTGTCATGACCGCGTCCCCTATCCAGTTCGTGGAACGGATCAGAATCTTCTCCGGATTCATCTGCTTCAACGTCATTTTTTCTGCCACAACAAACCTCACAAAAAATCCACCTTATCCTTGAACAATCAACTCGGCCAGCTGCGATTGCGCAAAATCGATAGAAGGGTCAAGGGAGAGGGCCAGAGTGAAGAAATGAATCGCCTCATCCCGCTTGCCGATCTTCCGATAATTCACGCCCAGGTTTGCGTAATCGATGGCCGAGACAGGGTTCAATTCCACGGCCCGTTGAAAATGGACAATCGCCTGACTGAACTCTTCCTTTTTATACCAGCAGACACCGAGCATATTGTGCAGATCCGGGCGCTCATCATCCTCAGCCCTGCCCAGCTCCAGTGTCGTTATGGCCTCATCATAGCGGCCCATATCTTTCAGGCAATGGCCCTTGTAGGAATAGATATAGGGCAGGTCCTCCTGTTCAGGGAATAAGGCCAGGGCCCGGTCAAAGGCAACAAGTGCGTCTTCAGGCCGGCCATGATTATAGAGATTACGTCCTCGATAAAAGGCAAGGTAATAGGCGTCCGGGATCACCTCTTCCATCTGCGCCAGTTTCCGTTCAAGGTGGCCGGGATCATCAACCAACTCTACCAGAAGCTTGGCGGCAAAGAGCCCCACATCCTGAATCATGGAGCGTTCACGGAAATGGGCACCGGCGATAATGGTGTAGATGGCCGGGATCTGCAATTGCGGATGGGTGGCATCCAGCATGAAGACTTCCATATCACGCCTGGCGAGCGCGGCGACACAGTTCTCCACCTCTATCTTGATATTATGATCGGCAAGAGAAGCCATCCGGCCTATGGTGGTGCTGAGCCCGGAATCAGTCAGATAACGCACCTCATCCATGGACAGGGGTTTGGGCAGCCCTGAGGCCACATAATTGGAACCACTGTTAAAATCACCGGCCAGTTGTGCCACCTCGGTTATGGCCCGGATCAAGGCCTTTTCCGGATCAGGAGTGGTGCCGGCGGTAAAGACGATCTCGCTGGTCGCAGGAAAGGTGCTCCTGTCAATGGCCAGCGCCCCTACGGTGCTGATCCCGGTATCGAGGCTGAAATCATTGAGATAGAGTTCTATGTTATTTGCCGCAAATTTTGCAAGCAGCTCCCTGGCCACAGGATCCTGGACCGAGGCCGGATCGATAATCGGAGTCGCTATCTTTGCATGGTTGACCAGAGAGCAGACATGACGTTCCACCACCTCGGAGATCCCCTGCAGCGCTGCTTCTTCATAGGTGTTGCCGGCTGACGGGCCATTAAACTCATTGATGGCAAAAAACCAGGAAAAGGGAATCAGGGTGTCAAGGCCAGAGGTCAGGCTGGTGGCCCAGGTCCACTGCATGGGTATATCCTGGAGCAGCTCCTCCAGAAATCCCACATCATGGCGGCTATCATGTACCGACTGGAGCAGACGGGATGGATCAAGAACCGGATAGCCGGCCTCCCGCATCTGCTGATAATCACCGGTTATAAAATTATCTTCATTATTCTTGAAGGCAAAAAACGAAAACCGCTCCGCAAGCTCCATACAGGCAGAGGCCTCAGCCTGTATGGGCGAGGCGCCCTTGCCCATCTGTTTTTTTGTGCCTGTCAGGGCATGGGCATCTTCTCCGCAGACACTGAAATAAACCGGGATATCCAGCCTGCCGTTATCGATCCGCTTCACCTCTTTCAGGATCTGGATATCAAGCTGCTGCAATCTTTCCTTAAAGCGGACAACGGTATCTTCAGGCCGGATGGCCTTGTCCTGATCGACGGTATAGGTCTTCAGACAATCCTGAAGACGAATAGATTTTTTTTCCATACTTCTTTATAACTCCATATTTTTGGTTCGTGATCAAATGTGTAACCAGAGGTGCATGCAAAATAATCCGACATGTCCAGACCTCGTACACACACAGAGATGTGACAGCTAAATCTAATAATTACAATGCGTTGCCTATAAGTTGGACTTTAAAAACCGTGAGTTGATGATCCCTCTGGCCTTTTTGGGATTTTCGTTCTATCAATCTGTCATCCCCGAGTTCTTTTATCGGGGATCCATTGTTTACAAGGTTGCGGCGGCATGGATTCCGGCTAAAAGCCTGCCGGAATGACAGTGGTTACATGTGTACTTTTTTCAAAATGTCAGAAAAAAATAGCCCTTCTTAAATGGCTGTTTACGAGGTCTGATGTCATTCCCGAGTGCTTTTATCGGGAATCCATTGGTATGAATTCAGCCGCTCAGGCCCAGCTCCTGGCACCTTTCCTGCCAGGAGCCGACTCCAGGATCACAGGTGAGCAGCCTGCAGTCATCCGGCAGGGTGGTCAAAGTGATCTTCAGCCGGCTTGCCGGGACAAGGTTCCCTGCTCGCTCACTCCACTCTAGCACAGTGAGACCGGAAAGAAAAAAATATTCATCCAGCCCCATGTCCTCTATATCAGCGGAGTCTGTCAGCCGGTAGAAATCCATATGATAGAGCGGCAGCCGGCCTTGATACTCATGGAGAATGGCAAAGCTGGGGCTGGTTACATAATCGTTTGCCGGCACCTCCAGCCCCTGGGCAATGGCCTGGGTCAGGGTGGTCTTGCCCGCGCCCAGATCACCGTCAAGGCAGATAATATCTCCGGGTCGGGCGGATTGTCCAAGAAGACGGCCAAAGGCCAGGGTTTCGGCAAGGGTTTTCAGCAGCATTGTCTTCATGGGCGTCATGGTTGAGCCCGAGTGGGCTCGGTTTTTCGCCACCAGCTCATCAACAATTGAATATAATCATAATACAAGGGCAGGGTCTCCGGCTGACTGAAGATATTGCGATAGGCCAGCCGGTGGCCATCCATAAACCAGTTCGGCACCATATAATACCCATACCAGAGAATACGATCCAGGGCCTTGCAGGCAGCAGTCAATTCTTCCTGNNATCCGCGGATGCTGAATGCCAGAAATTTCTCTGTTCATTGCCAGGTGATACCGATTGACCATAAACGTGAACAATCATATCAAAATCGAATTTCTGTTCGCGCTCGATATAGAGCGCCGGGTCAATGGTCCGATATTCTGCCTGAACGCCCAATTTCTTCAGGTTGTTGACATACGAAGCCATCACCCGTTCAAACGAGGGCGAGACCAGAAGGATCTCAAAGACAAAGGGTCTACCCGCCTTGTCTTTCAAGACACCACCCTGAATCGTCCAGCCAGCCTCGGCCAGCAGCGCGGCTGCCTTACGCAGGTTTGTGCGCACCCCCTCTTTTTCCGTCGTTTCAGGAGGGGTCAACGGTTTCTGAAACACCTCCGGGGGCAGGTGCGGACGGAATGGCTCCAGATACTCCAGTTCAAGGCCGGTCGGCAGACCTGTCGCGGCCAGAGGCGAATTGCTGAAAAAAGAAGTGGTCCTGCTGTACTGATTAAAAAAGAGGGCCTTATTGGTCCATTCAAAGTCGAGGGCCAGACCCATTGCCTCACGCACTCTGGGATCCTTAAAAATCGGTCTCCGGGTATTCATCAGAAAACCCTGCATCCCGGCGTTATTCTTATGGGGAAAGACCTTTTTAATCAGCGTGCCGTCATTGAAACGGCCCCCTTCCATATCCCGCGCCCACTGCTTGGCAATATTCACCGCCATAAAATCAAACTCGCCTGCCTTGAAGGCCTCGACCGAGACAATCTGATCCTTATAATAGTTGATGGTGATCGTGTCAAAATTAAAGAGACCTTTTCTGACTGGATGATTGAGCGCCCAGTAGGTGGGATTTCGTTTATAGATGATGGATTTCCCCTGCTTGACTGCAGCCACCACATAGGGTCCCGAGCCAACAGGTGGCACAAGGGCCGACTCACCATTCTTCTGTTCAAACCCATGTTTCTGATAAAACTTTGCCGACATGACCGGGATCTGGGCCGCAATCATGTGCAACTCCCTGTTGGCTTTGGCAAAGACAAAACGGATCCGCTGCTCATCCAGGATTTCTGCCCGCACAATATCCTGATAATAATAGGAATACGCAGGATGGGCCAGATCGCTCTTCAGGGTGTCGAGAGAAAACTTCACATCCTCAGGGGTGATGGGGCTGTTGTCTGAAAACCTGGCCGCCTCATTCAAGGTAAAGACAACCGATAATTTATCCTTGGCCACTTCAATATCTCTGGCAATCAGTCCATATTCGGCAAAAGGCTCATCGAGGCTGGTTACCGCCAGCGGCTCAAAGACAAAGGTCTCCAGCCCCATGGGCGGCGTGCCTTTCAGGGTAAAAGGATTCATCTTNNTCAAAACTTCCCAGATCGTGAAGCACGAGCTGGCCACCCTTTGTTGCATGGGCCGAGGTATAATCAAAGTGCTGGAATCCTGGCGGGTATTTCAATGTACCATCGATTGAGATCCCATGGGCAGCGAACAGGGGTGAGACCAGGCAACATACAAACAACACAACAAGGAGAGATGAGACAAGACGCGACATGATAGGATAATCCTTTAAAGGAACTGACTCCAACAAACCACTGAAAGTTGATAACTGAGATCTTTTATTAAGCTATGGCAATAGTACCCT
>DCUN01000112.1:14533-18340 GCA_002327225.1 Desulfobulbaceae bacterium UBA2213 | reverse complement strand
ACGGCCCCTAAACTTTTCCCGCCATCATGACGAGAAGTGAGTTACCTGCGAGGTACAACACGAGAGACCAACATTACGTTTGTAACTGATTGACAACGACGCCAAATTACCCTTTCAAGGAGGATTTACAAATGGCACTTACAATCAATACAAACGTTCCATCATTAAACACACAACGCAATCTCAGCAAATCACAGAATGAGCTTTCCCGTTCCATGCAACGGCTTTCTTCCGGCTTGAGAATCAACTCGGCCAAAGACGACGCCGCAGGTCTGGCCATTTCCGACCGGATGACATCCCAGATCCGGGGTATGAATCAGGCTGCACGAAACGCCAACGACGGTATTTCCCTGGCCCAAACTGCGGAAGGGGCACTCCAGGAGTCTATCAATATCTTACAGCGCATGCGTGAGCTGGCCGTCCAGTCAGCAAACGATACCAACAGCGCCTCGGATCGTGACTCTCTTCAGGCTGAAATCAACCAGCTGCAGCAGGAGATGACCAGGATTGCCACCAGCACCTCCTTTAACGGTCGGAATATCCTCGATGGCTCTTTGAACAATGCCCAGTTTCAGGTGGGAGCCAACGCCAACGAAACCATCTCCTTTTCCATCATATCGGCCAGGGCCTCGGAACTGGGAAACCACACCTTAGAATCAACCAACGCTACTGCTTCTGGCATTGAAGCTGCAACGCCTGCTGCTTCTGATACAACCGGCGGCAATAACGTGACCGAGCAAATCCTGAGTATCTTTGGCCCTAAGAGTACCGCTATATCAACGGTTGAGGTTGCCGAAGACGATAGTGCCAAAAAAATCGCCAACGCCATCAATATTCAATCATCATACACCGGCGTCACCGCCGAGGCCAGGACGACAGCCACCCTCTCAGGGGTCAGCGCCTCGGGACTCGTATCCTTCACGCTGGAAGGCAGCAACACCCCTGCAATCCCGATCAGCACCCAGGTGGAAGCTGACAACCTGACATCCCTGGCCAACGCCATCAATGACAAGGCTGTCAATACAGGCATTATCGCCACCTTAAGTGGTGATAAAACCGCGATCACCTTGACCCATGCAGAAGGGTACGATATCAAAATCGGTGAGTATACACACAGCATCCCTACTGCCACCATGGGTGTACTAGGTAATGAATCCGCAACACCAACACCAATTACCCTGATAAGCGGCACAGATGACTCCACCGTCATTGGCGGCAAGGTCAGTTTCTACAGTAATGGCTCATTCAATATAAGCAGTAATGTTGATGCCGCAGGCGGTTCCCTTTTCAACACCCTCGCCGATGAAGCCAACGGCAGCGACCTGTACTCTATCGACGACGTAAACATCAGCACGGTCGCAGGCGCATCCGAGGCCATCAGGTCGATTGACGGCGCCATTGCCCAGGTCAACAGCATGCGCGGCGATCTCGGGGCGCTGCAGAACCGGTTTGAAACAACCATATCCAATCTGCAAAACGTCTCCGAGAACCTTTCCGCCGCCCGCAGCCGGATTGTCGACGCTGATATTGCCCAGGAGACCTCGGCCATGACCAAAAGCAACATCCTGCAACAAGCCGGCGTTGCCATCCTGGCCCAGGCCAACCAGACGCCGCAACTGGCATTGCAGTTATTGCAGGGATAGCATAAAAAGCTGGCTGGGAACGTGAGTTAAGTCAATCAACCCACGTTCCCTCTTTTTATTTTGCATTCTCCCCCTAAACTTTTTCCAGGCCGATGCCGATAGATATTTTTAGAGAGGGGAAATAAAAAAATTATTTTTTCCCTAAAGTTCTCTAAACACATGACCGATACAAATGTTAAGAAACAAAAAAACTATCAACAAGGAGGTGCCACGACACATACTCTTACAGCACGACCAGCACAGTACCCAGGCAGTAAAAATATGTTCGACCCGGGCAAGGACGCCCATCAGTACCCCATACACCATATTCAAGGAGGAATATCATGGGATTAACAATTAACACAAACGTAATGTCTCTCAACGCCCAACGTAACCTGGGCACGTCTCAATCGGCGCTGGCAAAATCCATGCAGCGTCTGTCATCTGGTCTTCGCATCAACTCCGCTAAGGACGATGCAGCCGGACTGGCAATTTCAGATCGTATGACCTCGCAGATCCGCGGTCTGAATCAGGCAACTCGTAACGCCAATGATGGTATCTCTCTGGCCCAGACGGCTGAGGGTGCTCTTCAGGAAACAACCAATATTCTTCAACGTATGCGTGAGCTGGCCGTTCAGTCAGCAAACGACACCAACAGCGCTTCGGATCGTTCTTCCCTGCAGGCTGAGGTCAATCAACTCAAGCAGGAGATGACCCGTATCGCTGACACCACAGAATTCAACGGCAAGAAACTGCTGGACGGTTCCATGACCTCCGCCCAGTTCCAAGTTGGCGCCAATGCCAATCAGACCATCTCTTTTGGCATTAATTCGGCGCAAGCCGGATCTCTTGGCAACAACACCTTATCAACAGCCAATACCGGTTTCGGTATTGAAGTGGCAGCCATGACTGGGATGGATACTGCTGCGGGCAATAATGTAGTGGAGCAGACCCTGAACATCGTCGGTCCTCAGGGAACCAGCACAGTAGCAGTAGCTGATAACGACAGCGCCAACGCCATTGCCGGCCTGGTCAACGCCCAATCCGCAACCACCGGCGTCACCGCCGAGGCCAGGACCACAGCCACCCTCTCGGGTCTTGTTGCTGAAGGCACAGTAGGGTTTACCCTGCAGGGAACCAACAGCGAGGCCGTTGCAATCAGTGCCACCGTAACCATCGACAACCTCTCCTCCCTGGCCCAGGCCATTAATGACCAGGCAGGAAATACCGGCATCAGCGCTACCCTGAGTGGCGACAATGCCAGCATCACCTTGACCCAGGCCACCGGCCATGATATCAAGATCGGTGACTATACTCATAGTTCTGGCCTTGCCACTGACACCCTGACCGTCACCGGTAATGAAGGCGATGGAGTTGATTTGACAGGTGAGCCACTCAGTGTTACTGATTCCGCCACCGTCGGCGGCGAGATTTCCTTCTCCTCTTCCGGCGCCTTCAACGTGAGCAGCAGTATCAACACAGCAGCCGGTTCCCTCTTCACAGCCGATGCCAACATTGCCAACGTCAGTAGTTTAAGCTCCATCGAAAATGTAGACATTACCACCGTCCAGGGTTCTGCCGATGCCATCAAGTCCATTGACGGCGCACTGATGCAGGTTGACAATATGCGCAGCGGCCTGGGCGCAATTCAGAACCGCTTTGAATCCACCATCTCTAATCTGTCCAACGTTGCCGAGAATCTCTCTGCTGCCCGCAGTCGGATTCTGGATGCGGACATTGCCCAGGAAACCTCGGCCATGACCAAGAATAACATCCTGCAGCAGGCCGGTGTCTCTATTCTGGCACAGGCCAACCAGGCTCCACAGTTGGCGCTGTCTCTGTTGGGTTAATAAAGGAAGCTACCAGCAAACTGCCTGCCACGCAGGCACAAGAAGATTTCCGTGCCCCGCATGGAAACCAGATGACAGACTGATAAAAAAAAAGAGGGGCCGGTCTCACGGCCGGCCCCTCTTCCCTTTGCACAAAGGGAGGAGCGGACCATGAATATAGATATGACCGGCAGCATCGGTGGTGGAGTACAGCAGAAGGCGCTGGCCACCGAACAGATCGATGCCCAACGCAAAAACAAGGAAAAGGCGTCTGACAGCCCGCAATCCGCACCTGCGGACAAGGGAGTCCAGGCGGAAGAGCTGCTCAGCCAGATCAAGGCAATCACTGAAGACGG
>DCUN01000112.1:0-14490 GCA_002327225.1 Desulfobulbaceae bacterium UBA2213 | reverse complement strand
TGAAACTCCAGGCCACACTGGAAGATCTGCGTGGGAATTTAGTCGATACCCAGGCGTAAACAGTCGGGTTGAAGCCCGATCTGCGTCTTCATCACCCTGATTCCCATGCCCCGCATGGGAATCAGGTAACAGCGGAGGAGAAGGGTCTTTTCACCGCAGACAGGAAAGGTGTTTCTTCTCAGAGGATAACAAGATGGCCATCACATTCAGCGGACTTGCCACCGGTATAGAAACCGACAAGATCATCAACCAGCTCATGGAGCTTGAACGGGCTCCCATTACCCGGCTTGAATCCAGGAAGACAGCTGCTGCCACCCGCATTGAGGCATACGCCCAGTTCAAGACCACCATTGACAGCCTGAAAAACGCGGTCAGCGACATGACCCTCACCAGTCAGGTACGCTCAAACACCGTCTCGCTCTCAGCCAACGCCCCGTTTACCGCCACCAGCACTAACGCCAGCAGCGGCAGCTACAATATCGCGGTCAAGCAACTGGCCCAGGTGCAGAAGAATATCAGCGGCGGAGTGGCATCACCAACAGACGCACTGTTGAGCGGCGGGACCTTTACCATCACCAAAGGCAGCTTTAACACCGCTGTCCCACCTGTATTTACCCCCGGCACAAGCGTCGCCATATCTGTCGATTCAACCAACAATTCCCTGACTGGTCTGGCTTCGGCCATCAATACTCAATCAGCCACCACCGGCGTCAAGGCTTCCATCATCAATGACGGCACAGGCAGCGCCACCGCCTACCGCATGGTGCTCACAGGAACCGATTCCGGCACTGAGTTCACTACGACAAGCACCCTGACAACCGGCGCCACTCCCACTTCCTTTGCTGCCCCCGATCGGGCCCAAAATGCCCAGCAGGCTGAGGCCTATATCGATGGCATACGAGTCGTCAGCAACAGCAACACCATCAGCGGGGCTATCAGTGGAGTGACCCTCAGTCTCAATGCCGCAAGCGCAGCGGATGCGACAAAAACACCGCCCTACGCGACATCCCTGCTGGAGATTAAACCAGACAGCAGCGGCCTGAAGGAAAAATTAACTACTTTTGTGAGCAGCTACAATAAGGTCATGGAGTGGATACGATCCGGCTATGACATACCTGCAGGAGACACCACCAAAGAGGACCCTGAGAATGTCGCGCTTCTCGGCGCTGTCCTGCGGGGCGACTCCTCAATCAGTGGTGTTAAACGTAGCCTGCAAAACGCCTTAAGTTCAGTGATTAACACCAGTGGCTCGATCAAACTCTTATCCGAGCTCGGCATCACAACGCAACGGGACGGCACCCTGCACCAGAATAACATCAAAATGGACGCGGCCCTCGATAATAATTTTGAGGGCGCCGTCAAGCTGCTGGCCGGCGAAGGCAGTGTTGATGGGGTCATGAAGAAATTCAACTCGTACCTCCTGGAGGTCACCAGTGGCACCATCGGCCTCTATGCCGGTAAGAAGAAGGGCTACGATCAGACTGTCAAACGAATTGATTACCAGATCCTGAACATGGAACCACGAATGGTAAAAAAAGAGGCCTCATTGCGGGCTCAATACACAGCGATGGAACAAATTGTCAGCGGCCTGAACGCACAAGGATCTTTTCTTACTCAACAGATGGACATGCTCAGTAACATGCTCACGAGGAATTAAAGGGAATCAACAATGAATGCCTACATGAACCAATATCAGCAGAATCATATCTCTACAGCCACACCGGAACAGATTTTGATCATGCTCTATGATGGCGCCATCCGTTTTACCCGTCAGGCCATCATGGCCGGTGAAAATGGCAATCAGGTGCAGAAGCTGGAGCGAATCAGCAAGACCCTGGCCATCATCACCGAATTTTCCAACACACTCAATCATGAGATAGGTGGTCAAATTGCCGCAGATCTGGATGGGCTCTATCAATTCATGATCCGTGAGCTGAACGCCGCCCGTAAAGACGAAAGCGGAAAAAAACTGAAAACCGTTGAGGGATTACTGGTTGATCTGCGTCAGACCTGGGGCGAGGCCATTGAAATTAACCGCCAGCAACTGGACGAGGTAAATCCATCGCCCGAGAAAAAATCACAGCCTGGAAATGCTTACATGGCGCTCAACGCCGCGGGATGACAGAAATTATGCCTGAGCCCTTAAGCAGACAGCAATCCATGGGAAAACTCGACGCCCTGCTCCTTTCTTCAGTCAGGCGCTACGAGGATATTCTCACCCTGTTTGCCGCCATCAACAGTGATATCGGCGGCAAGAATCCGGCAACACTGGAGCTGAGGGGGACGGAACTCCTGCAATTACAGGAGCAGGCAGCCCTTGCTGATCGCGACCTTATCGCCACCCTGCAGGAGAAGAACATAGACGAATCCGCTCATCCTTTACTCAACAAGCGCCAGGATATCATGCAGCAGATTCTACACCATAACCGTTCGCTGCTCACTACCGTCAGTAATATCAAATCTCTTCTGGCCCATGAAATCAAAGAGATGCAGGGCGGACGTGCAGCCTTGCACGGATACTGCCAGTCAACTCCTGCGCGGAATGGTGACATTTTCAAAGGGTCACTTTGATGGCTGCCCCCCTGCCTTCCACCGCTCCGGTCCGACTGCCGGATCATGCCTCCACTTCCCCTTCCGCCATAATCGATGTCAAACACTCCTTCCGTCAGACCATAGAGAGATACACCCTCCTCGACCGGGCAGCATCCTCTCTGCTTACTGACATGACCACCTTATCACCCCAACAGGTTCTCGTGCGAAGCGAGCACCTGGCCAAGATGCAGCAAGATCTTGCAAGCCTGGATGATCAACTCGTTGCCATACTCTCTCTTGCCGGCGCCGAGATCGTCAACACCGATTTTGTCAGGTCGTACCAGGACATGCTTGCCAAAGTCACACTGACTTTTGATCAGATATGGGAACAAACATCCCTGGTCAAAAAAAAACTTATTGAAAGGCTCGACAATACACGGAAATATTGCTAGTCTTTTTCAAGACTGATAATAAATCAGATTTACCTTGAGGGTACCTTGAAAAATCAGGGTTTTTGTTCAAGATCAAGGCGTGAAGAAAATTTTACCGCAGGCATATAGATGATATTCCGAGGATAAAATTTTCAGAACAACGCAGAGCTTGGGCAAAAAGACCATTTTTCAAGGTAGCCTTGAATCATAGAGAAGGTCAAGCAGGGTAATGGACACTGCGTTTCTATCGGGCAACCCCCAATTGTCGGGTAGAACCCGACGACATCGGTTCCTCAACAATCAGAGATCTCTTATCGTGACTATACAAACTGATTTCATCAACAACATTCCAGACGCAAAACCGGTCAAGATCTTTTTACCTCTTCAGGCTACGGATCACCGATATCGGCAACACTGTATCTTCCAGAAGACAATCGCTCCCGGTTTCAATCTCCTGTTTGAACCTGGCTCCCTGCCGGTCAACACCATTGACTCCAAATCACCCTGCATCATCAACCTTGACATGGCGGGGCAAAGCGTCTCCATTGAGGCCATGATCAAGCAGGTGGTTAATGCCCAGGTACTGGAGATGATCGCCAGCAAGACCATCAACCATGAGGAGATGCGCAACTATTTTCGGGTTGATTACACCATGCCGATTATTGCCAGTTCCCGATTTCCTGAAGGTTTCGGCACAACAGAGGAACACTGGAAGATTTCCGGAACGACTATCGACATGAGCGGCAGCGGCCTCCTGGCATTTTTTCACAAAAAGCCCCCTGCCGATAAACTGGTCAAACTTCAACTCCCCCTTCCTGACGACAAAACCGAAGTTATCTCCTTCCTTGCCCGTCCAATCAGGACGTCAGAGGTAGATGAAAACAGGTATGTTGTCGCTTATCACTATGACGAGATCAACGATGAAGACAGAGACAGGATCGTTGGCCAATGCCTGATTACCCAGCGCCGCCTGCTTCGCCTGAAGATACAGGTCAAAAATGACTGATTTTTTTTACAGTTGATGGTCTCGGAATAATCCAGATGAATATTACCTTATAAATCTCAATGTCATCTTCTCTCGTTGATATTATAAAAAAAATTCAGGACAGCCAACTTGCTGAGGTTAACCTGCCACTCTCGAATGGTGACTTCGTACAACTCAAATGTATCTACAAAGAATCTCTTGCCCCTCATTTTTTTCTGGTCTTCCCCCCAAAACAAATCCCGGTGAATATTGACACCAGCAAGAGCTGTCTTGTAGTGGTGAAGGGTGAAGAAAAATCAGTCACCTTCAAGGCGGGTGTCGAAACAATCAAGGGAGATCGAATTCTGGAATTATTTGCCCAGAAGACCATTGACCCGATCGAACTGCGCACCTATTACCGAGCCGACCTGCGAACCACCATCACGGCCAGTTACGAACCTGGCCCCGAAGAAAAAGCCAAGGCCTGGAGTCTTTCCGGCGAGACCCTGGATCTTTCCGGCGGCGGCACCCTGACCATCTTTCCGGCAGAATTTAAGAACAGGCAACGTGTTCTTCTTCATATTCACCTGCCCCATACAGATACAGAAATACACTGTGCCTCCCATGTAATCCGCGCAACAAAATTACGTAAAGAACGCTGGAAAATAGCACTGCAATTTGACAATATCTCTCAGAAAGAATGTGACATCATTGTATCCTGTTGCCTGAAAGAGCAACGCAGACACCTCCGCGAGAACGCATTCGCTGTCTAGGCCTCGATTCGTAACGAATCCTAAGTTTTTTTCATTTCCTGCCGAGAGAGAGAAGTATGAATCCAATCGCCCCCCTCTCACCCTCCCCTTTACTCGGCTCATCCACCTCCGGAGCTGGTGGACAGCAACACAATCCCCACCAGATGCAGCAAGGCCAGACCATGCAAGCCCTGGTGGTTGAGTCGGCAGGTGACAACAGATTTATCCTGGACATAGGTTCAAACCGCATCCTTGCCCAAAGCGACACGGTCACCCTGAGCCCTGGTCAGACGCTGCAGCTCCAGGTTACTGCCACCACGCCCCAGGTTGAACTCAAGATTATAGCCGCTCCCGACTTACAGCACTTCCTTGGACGTTCCCTTAGCTTTATCGGGCAGAATCTTGACCTGACCCCTCTGCTGCAAATGCTTCAGCAACCGCCAAATCCTCTCATAGAGGCATTAACCCCCTTGAGCCGTCAGGCTTTGGAGGCATTTTTGACCCTGCAGCAGAAACCCTTCAGCGGCAAAGAGGGCGGAGAGGTCTTGCGACAGATGGTGGACACCCTTGGCCTGCAGTTAGAAGCAAAACTTGGCAGAGGCCTGAAAGGAGAAGGAACCGGCTCTCTCAAATCGGCACTTCTGGAGCTGCTTCATTCCTTTAAAGAAGCGGACACAGTCGGAGAAACAGCAAAATCTCTTCTTGCCAGCATCGAGAGTTTCCAGGTAAGCCAACTGCGCCTGGACCAGGAAAAGACCTTGATTCTCCCCTTGCCATTCACCTTCCTCGATCAAGGCTATCTCCTCATCGACCAGAAACAGGGGCAGGAGGCAGAAAATCATGAGATGAAGAAACAGCTTCATTTTTCCCTGCATCTTGCCTTAAGCGGCCTTGGGGATATCACTGTCGTATTTCTCCAGACAGAAGACGGGGTATGGATGCGATTCAACTGTGACTCTCAAGAGAAGGCCGATTTTGTCAGTCAGTTCAGTGACGACCTCAAGCAGCAGTTAGCGGATATCCCTCTCCAGGGCCTCTCCTTTTCAGGAACGGCAAACGGGCCCGGCCCAGATCTGATCAGACTCTTAGTGCCGGCCGGGCAATCACTCCTGAACACAAAGGTGTAACATGACTGAGCGACAAGAAGTGGATAAAGCCGTTGCCATCATTTACGACGCTGATAAAGGGAGTGCGCCAAGGATTGCAGCGACCGGTAAAGGAGAGATTGCCAGGAAAATCATCGAAACCGCCAGAGAGGCAGGTGTGTACATCCAGGAAGACCCTGATCTCGTTGAGCTGTTGGCCAGGATTCCCCTGGGACAGGAAATCCCTGGCGAACTCTACCGCACGGTGGCCGAGGTTCTGGCCTTTGTCTATAAGGTGAATGAGCAGTTCAAGAACAAGCTCACGTAGGTCGGAATAAAAACAAAAAAGGGTTTCAACCTTACGGTTGAAACCCTTGAATTTGCTGGCGGAGCGGACGGGGCTCGAACCCGCGACCTCCGGCGTGACAGGCCGGCATTCTAACCAACTGAACTACCACTCCAAAACATAACAATTAGATGGTGGGCGGTACAGGGATCGAACCTGTGACCCTCGGCTTGTAAGGCCGATGCTCTCCCAGCTGAGCTAACCGCCCCCTCAATCAATTGTGAAAACTATTTAACAGGAACACCGGGTTGCGTCAAGGAAAAAGAATCAATGGTGGCTATTATCTGCCGCTAATATCACCTTACCATAATCACCAACTGGAAGATCCTTAAAAAGTGTTTCTCCCTCCTTGAGGACTATAGCCCGCTCAAGAACATCATCGACATGCTCCACACACTCAATCACCAGGCTCTTCCTGATATTCGCAGGGACATCTGCCAGATTCCGTTCATTTTCCTTAGGGATCAGGACATGGGTTATATTGCCCCGTTTGGCGGCCAGTAATTTTTCCGTCAACCCTCCGATGGGAAGGATGCGCCCCCTGAGGGTAATCTCTCCGGTCATGGCAATCTCGTGGCGCACAGGGGCCTTGAGCAAGGCCGAAACCAGGGTGGTGGCGATAGTGATCCCGGCAGATGGGCCATCTTTGGGAATGGCCCCTTCAGGAACATGGATATGGATATCCAGCTTCTGATAAAAATCCGTCTCCAGACCCAGCCGCAGGGCCCTTGAACGCACATAACTCAAGGCCGCCTGGGCAGATTCCTGCATCACATCACCGAGCTTACCGGTAATCGTCAGCTTGCCGGTGCCTGGCATCAAGGTTGCCTCAATCTGCAGCAACTCCCCGCCCACCTCGGTCCAGGCCAGTCCGGTGGTAAGCCCGATCTCATCTCGCTCTTCAGCCAGACCGAAACGGTACAGCGGAGTTCCCAGATATTTCAAGACTGACTGGGCAGTAATCCGATACCGTTTCCCTTTCAGTTTTTTCTTCAACCGGTCTCTTGCAATCTTGCGGCAGAGAGACGCCAGATTCCGCTCCAGGCCCCTGACCCCGGCCTCCCTGGTATAACGGCGGATGATCTCAAGAATGCCGCCATCAGTGATCTGGATATCATCCGGCTTAAAGCCATTAGCCTCAAGCTGTTTAGGGATCAGATACCCTTCGGCGATTTTCTGTTTTTCCCCTTCGGTATAGCCGTTCAGACGGATAATCTCCATCCTGTCCTGCAGAGGAACAGGAATCCCATGCAGATTATTGGCCGTGGTGATGAAAAAGACCTCTGAAAGATCATAATCCAGATCCAGATAATGATCGTTAAAGCTGTTGTTCTGCTCGGGATCAAGGACTTCNNGGATTGACAACATCCGCTTTCTGCATGGACTGGATGATCTTACCGGGCATGGCACCGATATAGGTACGCCTGTGACCGCGGATCTCGGCCTCGTCCCGTACACCGCCCAGCGACAGTCGGACAAACTTTCGGCCCATGGCACGAGCAATGGATTTACAGATGGAGGTCTTACCAACACCAGGAGGGCCAACCAGACAGAGAATCGGCCCTCTGATCTTTCTCACCTGGGCCTGTACAGCCAGATACTCCAGGATTCTTTCCTTTGGTTTTTCCAGCCCGTAATGATCCTCGTCGAGGATCACCTCGGCCTTATTAATATCAATGGCGCCCTTGCTTTTCTTTTTCCAGGGCAAACTGACGATACAATCTATATAGTTCCTGACCACGGTGGTCTCCGCCGACATGGGAGGCATACTCCTGAGCTTTTTCAACTCTTTTGTCACCTTGTCACGGGCCACAACCGGCAGATCTTTCTTTTTAACGGTTTCTTCAAGCTCGGCAACCTCATCGAGACCGTCTTCATTCTGCCCCATCTCCCGCTGAATCACCCGGGCCTTCTCTCCAAGATAATAATTACGCTGAATCTTGCCCATGCGTTTTTTTACCTTTTCATTGATATCCTTTTCCAGTTCAGAGAGTTCAATCTCGATCTGGATAAACTCCATAACCTTTTCCATTCGCAGCGCCAGTGAATCACATTCCAGGACTTCCTGCTTTTCTTCAGTCTTCAGAGGCAGATGGGCGCAGATCACATCCACAAGTTTACTGGCGTTTTCAATGGTATTAACAGATCTTACCACCTCTTTAGGGAGCTTCTTGGTTGCTTCGCAGAACTCATCAAAGATTTTACGCAACTCCCGATCATAGGCAAGAACCTTGCCGCCAGTATCTTCAGTATCCTCAAGTTCCTCAACTTCAACCTGCAGAAAAGACTCATGGGGTACAAAAGAGACTATTCTGGCCCGCTTTTTTCCCTCAACCAGGGCCTTGATGGTTCCATCCGGCAGCCGCAGAAGCTGCATCACCACCGCCAGGGTCCCGACACTATTAAGCTCTTGTATAGCAGGATCATCGACTTTCGAATCCTTCTGGGTCACCAGAAAAATCTCGGTCCTCTTCTCCATGGCATCTTCCAGAGCCTGGATTGACCGCGCTCTCCCCACCACCAGGGGCGCCACCATATGAGGGAAGATAACAATATCACGCAGAGGCATGAGTGGATATAATCTGGTCTCTTTTTCTTCCATATCTATTCCTGACCCGGGCGAAACCGGAGGGTAAAAAAACAATTCAGATTTTCAGCGACAGGCAGTAGCTCAGGCACTTTGCAGTTTTTGATCCGTACTGTTGCCATAGAGGATTACAGGATACTCTCCCTCATTAATCACCTGTTCACTGATCACACATTCCTGGACGTTCTCTCTTGAGGGCAGTTCATACATCACATCAAGCATGGCCGCCTCCAGTACTGAACGCAGCCCCCTGGCGCCGGATTTCCGTTTCAAGGCCTTCCGGGCAACGGCCGTCAAGGATCCTTCCGTGAAAGAGAGTCGAATTCCCTCCAGCTCAAAAAGTCGCTGATACTGTTTTACCAGGGCATTTTTTGGCTCCCGCAGGATGCGGACCAGATCCTCTTCCACCAGCTCTTCCATCGTGGCAATGACCGGCAGACGGCCAACAAGCTCAGGGATCAGGCCAAACTTCAAAAGGTCTTCGGGCTGGACACCAGCCAACAACTCACCGATATTCTTCTTATCTTCGCTGGTCACTTTCGCGCCAAAACCGATTGATTTTTTACCGCCGCGCCGTTTCACCACACTATCCAAACCGACAAAGGCGCCGCCGCAGATAAAAAGAATATTAGTGGTGTTCATCTTGACCAACTCCTGCTGCGGATGTTTCCTGCCGCCCTTGGGTGGAATGGAGGCCACAGTCCCCTCAATGATTTTCAACAGGGCCTGCTGCACCCCCTCACCGGAGACATCACGAGTCAGTGACGGACTGTCAGATTTCCTGGCGATCTTATCAATCTCATCAATATAAATAATGCCCTTTTCTGCCCGTTCAATATCATAATCAGCCGCCTGCAGGAGATTGACCAGGATATTCTCCACGTCATCCCCCACGTACCCGGCTTCAGTCAAGGTGGTGGCATCGGCCATAGAGAATGGAACATTCAGAATCCGGGCCAGGGTCTGGGCCACCAGGGTCTTGCCACTGCCCGTCGGCCCGATCAGGATGATATTGGATTTCTGCAGTTCCACCTGACCATCATCAACAGGGGCTTCTATCCGCTTATAGTGATTATGAACGGCAACGGAAAGGACCTTTTTGGCAAACTCCTGACCTATCACATACTCGTTCAAATGGTCATTTATCTGCATGGGCTTGAGTATGGCCGGCTTTGGCTCATCTCCCTGAACGGCCCCGGCCGTCCTCTCATCCTCATGGACAATCTCGTTGCACAGCTCAATACACTCGTCACAGATATAGACATCAGGACCGGCAATCAGCTTGGCAACTTCATCCTGGCTTTTTCCACAAAAAGAACAACTGGTGTGGATTTCCTTTTTTTTCTTATCGGCCATTTACCTTTTCCTCATCCGCATCTTTTCGTTTCATGAGCACTTCATCGATTATGCCATACTTCTTGGCCTCACCAGGACTCATAAAATTATCCCGGTCCGTATCCAGCTTGATCTTTTTGATCGGATGACCTGTATGATGGGCCAGAATCCGATTCAAATCATCACGCATCCGCAGGATTTCCCGGGCATGGATGTCAATCTCAGAGGCCTGTCCCTGATACCCACCCATAGGCTGATGAATCATGATTCGGGAATTGGGCAAGGCGTACCTTTTCCCCTTGGTTCCGGCAGCAAGCAGCAAGGCACCCATTGAAGCAGCCTGCCCCATGCACAGGGTAGCGATATCGCATTTCACATATTGCATGGTATCATAAATAGCCATGCCGGCCGTGACCGAACCGCCAGGAGAATTAATATAGAAAGTTATATCTTTGTCCGGATCATCTGCCTCCAGAAAAAGAATCTGGGCGACAATGGAACTGGCAACTTCATCACCCACCGATGTTCCTAAGAAAATAATACGCTCTCTGAGCAGACGGGAATAAATGTCAAAGGCCCGCTCACCGCGCGGACTTTGTTCGACAACCATAGGAACCAGATTCATTTCACACTCTCCTTAAAACAATTCGACTGCAACAGCCGTATCTACGGCCATCTGCAGTCGAAAGTATTCATCTGACGTTAACTCTTTTTTGCCGTTGTAAAAAATATGACTACCTGTATACCCATAAACAAAACGGCAGAAGAAACCGGTCGCTCTTCCTCCATCCAAGACCAGCGAGACGAAACCGTCAGCAAGAGACAGGCTGTTTCGCCACGACTTCTAAGAGAGTGAAGGCAATTGCCTGCTGATCATTTTTACGCCTCTGCATTCTCTGAAGAAACCACCTCAGAAGCCGGCGCATCGACCAGATTAGCCTCTGCCCGCAGAAAGGTGAGAATCTTTTCATTGAGCAGTTCGTTGACAAAGGGAAGCAGATCATCACGACTGCCGCCGAAATATTGCTTCACCTGGGCCACAGGCATATTATACTGGTCACCGATACGTTTGAACCCGCGATCCATGTCCTCATCAGTTATCTTAATCGCCTCGACTTCCGCAATCTTCTTCAGGATAAAATCGCCACGAACCCGTTTTTCAGCCGTGACCCGATTTCTCTCCGCCAACTCTTCACGGTTGATACCGGCAGATTCCAGATCCATACCATTCTGTTCCAGGGACTTTACTGTGGCCTTGATCATCTCTTCCACTTCGTAACGCACCAGACGAATAGGAACCGGGAAGGTGTGAGTATCAAGAAGTTTATGCATAATCCGATCAGTCAGATCACCATCTGACTTTTCTTCTTTCTGTTTTACGATACGGTCATGAATGGCCGTCTTCAATTCTGCCAGACTTGCATATTCACTTCCAACATCTTTGGCAAATTCATCATCAAGCTCAGGCAGAAGACGCTCTTTCACATCCTTTACCTTGACCTTAAAGGTCACCTTCTTTCCAGCAAGCACAGGATTTGCATAGTTGGCAGGAAATTCAACCTCGTGACTGGCCTCTTCTCCCTTCTTCATACCAACCAGTTTTTCCTCAAACTCATGGCTGACGCGCCCGGAACCGACGTCTACGGAGAAATTATCATTCTTCACTTCTTTCATAGGTTTGTCATTATGATACCCCTGAAAGTCAACAACAGCGATGTCCCCTTTCGCCACCGGACGATCTCCCACGGAGCTCAAGGGAGCCATTTCAAGCCGCAAGGACTCCAACTCAGCGCTAATCTCTTCCTCGCTCACCGCGACCACAGGCTTTTCGACCTCAAGTCCCTTATAGCCCTGCAATTCAAATTCGGGTTTGGTATCGATCATGGCCACATAGCTGAAGGTGCCATCATCCTTGAATCGTGGTTCGCTGATCTCAGGATGAACGACAGGATCAATCTTTTCCTGCTCAATGGCTGAAAAATAGGTGTCCTGGACCAGCTTTTCCGCGACCTCGGACTCAACCTTATGCTGGAAATTTTTCAGGATAACGGAACGAGGCACCTTGCCACGCCTGAACCCCTTTAATTTCACATCCTTCTGCACCTTATCATAGGCGGCTTTGAGTTCTTTCTGCACAATACTTTCCGGCAGAGTAATACTAATTTTTCTTGTAAGATCAGTAAGTTTCTCGACAACAACATCCATCGCTAACATCCTTTCAATTAAGATTAATCCCGGGGCGCTCAACATTCACAGCAAAATAAAACCCCTTATAAAGTGGATAACTGCCATGATCTTCTACAAAAAAATGCAGAAAAAACATTCCAAGTCACTTACCACGTCATGTACCACACATGGTGCGAGAGGGGGGACTCGAACCCCCATGCACAAGGCGCTGGTTCCTAAGACCAGTGCGTCTACCAATTCCGCCACCCTCGCAAAACTTCAACCAGCTGAAACAACACAATAAATTAAAATATCCGACTCACAGCTACACAGCATTATCAAAAAAAATACTGCTCCTGATAACTGCCTGCTGTTTTTACATGAATTCATTCAGACTTACTACGTTATCTAATAATTCACATCGTTCTACCAGTCAAGAAAGATTCAACCGGGAACAGACCAAATACGTATTCACCACACAAAAAATCCGGTCACCAAGACTCCTGTAGAGCCCAGACAAGCCATCCAATAAGCCTTTCAAAATTTATCAGAACTCCTTGCCAAATCCATCAACAGCGACTATTATTAAAAATCAATCTTTTTATCAAAAAGAAAGTATCAATCTCCTTCATATAATCACGTAATCTCAGAGGAAATCGATGAAATATAAACAGACAGTAACTGGATACGCCCTGCTTCTGACGTCCTTTGTCGGCGGACAGGCATTTGCTGCGGTAAACACCACACCCTCCTCCGGCATTGACTGGAGTGTAGAAAATAGCTGGGATCTTCCGGCAAAACCTCTGGACATCGTTTATTCACTCGATGGAAAACGGGTCTTCATCCTGACAGACCAGCAAACCGTGCTTGTCTATGACAATCTGGGCGAACAGACAGGATCTATCCCGGTAGATAAAGGGGTTTCAGCCATCGATATAGCACCACGCGGCGAAAAACTCTACCTCATCAACCAGGAGACCAAGGTCTTCTCCGACCTGACCATTGATTTTATCACCGATATCAATACCGCGGGCTCACCCTTTCTCGGTCTGGCCACTGCCCCGGTTACCATCGCCGTCTTTACCGATTTCCAGTGACCTCACTGCGGCAAGGTTTCGCCGCTTCTCGAGCAGGTGCTCGAACATAATCCAGACACTGTAAAGATCGTCCTGAAAAATCTGCCGCTGGCCATGCATCAATTTGCTGATCCTGCCGCCCGCGCCGCGCTTGCCGCCGGAGAACAGGGAAAATTCTGGGAATTTCATGATGCCCTCTTTGCCCTGCCAGCTATCAACAATGAGACCATTGAAGGCATTGCGATAAAACTTGGACTCAAGATAGAACAGTTCAAGAGTGACATGGCCTCTCCCAAAATCAGACAAAAGCTTGATCAGGATATCATGGATGCCCAACAAGCAGGAGTAAACGGGACACCCACAATCTTCATCAATGGCCGACCCTTGCGGGAAGAACGCAGTCTTGAAGCCATTCAGCAAAAAATAGATGCGGCCCTTGGCAAGACCAAAAAGAAATAAAGCGGCCCTCCAGCCGCTGAGCCGCGACCTTGACTTTGCCGATAACGAGCTGACCGCTACACTTTTTGGAGACCTGAACAAGAATCTACAGACCGTGGAACAATGCTGTGGAGTCACCATCCATGTCCGGGGCAAGGGGGTTCATATCACCGGCCCTGGACATGAGGTGGAACTGGCAGCCGAACTGCTGCAACAGTTTTACGGGTTGATCCGTAAAGGCTTGAAGGTTTTTTCCTCTGACTTTGCCTTTGGCCTGCGTGCCCTTCAGTCAAACCCCCTGGCCCGGCTTGACAAGATCTTTCTTGATAAAGTCTATATTACCACTCAGAATCGCATTATTTCGCCCAAAACCTCCAACCAGAAAAACTATATCGACGCCATCCGCAACAATGACATTGCATTCGGCATCGGCCCGGCAGGCACCGGCAAGACCTATCTGGCGGTGGCCATGGCGGTTTCTGCTTTAACCAATGGTCAGGTACGCTCCATCATCCTGACCAGGCCTGCGGTTGAGGCCGGGGAAAAACTCGGTTTCCTGCCTGGCGACCTGGCCCAGAAGGTCAATCCCTATCTCCGGCCCCTCTATGATGCCTTAAGTGACATGCTGGGCCCGGAAAAATGCGCGGCCCTGATCGAACAGGGCATTATCGAAATTGCCCCCCTGGCCTTCATGCGTGGCCGTACCCTGAGTAATGCCTTTATTATCCTTGATGAGGCCCAGAACACCACCCGTGAGCAGATGAAGATGTTCCTCACC
>DCUN01000145.1 GCA_002327225.1 Desulfobulbaceae bacterium UBA2213 | reverse complement strand
GTGATCTGCGCTGGCAGGCGGACGCAGACCTTGCTCCGGTCAGACTGGCGGAGGTGAATCCGGACTGGCCTGAACTGGAACTGGCATCTGCGGATATCAAGGCCTCGGGTACCATGAGCCAATATCAAGGGACGGTGCAGTTGGAAGGGAGGTGGGCGCAGCTTCCTCAGACGCGGATGGAGGCGGAACTCGCCGGAGATCTTGCCGGCCTGCGGCTGTCGTCGCTTCGTGTGCACTTGCCCGAAGGTCAGCTGGCGGCTCAGGGAATGCTTGACTGGCAGGATGGCCTGCAGTGGCAGCTTGATCTTGAGGGAAAAAATGTTAATCCCGAGTCGTATTTCCCCGATTGGCAAGGGCGTATAAACACCAGAGTGAGCAGCAGCGGCCGCTGGCAGGGTGAGAAGTTCAGCGGTGAGATGCAGCTTCAGGCCCTTGATGGCGATCTGCTCGGTTATCCCCTCTCAGGAAGCGGTTCACTGACCGTCGCTGAAGAGGGGGTGGAGGTGAAAGAACTGCTGCTGCGGAGCGGGGAGTCAGAGTTGAGCGTGACCGGAACGGTGGGAAACGTTCTGGCCCTGCAAGTGCGATTTGATACGGAAAATCTTGGAAACATTTTGCCTGAGGCTGGCGGAAAAGCGCACCTTCAGGGATCCGTTCAGGGGCGTCGAGAGGCTCCTGACGTTTCGTTTGAACTTGATGCAAGTATGATTTCTTATGAGGATAATGTGGTGCAAGCCCTCACAGGCTCAGGGCAGGGGACATTCACTCCTCAGGGTGAAGTGAATGTGACATTTACGGGGGAAGGAGTAGAGGCAGGTGCTGCCCTGTTTACTTCTCTGTCTGTGGACCTGGATGGAACTATGGCCAGCCATCAAGTGCAGGCCAGGCTGGCAGGCGCCGCCGGCGATATGGATATCCTGCTGACAGGCGGGATGGCGGCACAGTCGTGGCAGGGTGAGATTCGTGATCTTCTGTTGCATCTGGACCCCTACGGCGACTGGCAGTTGAAGAGTCCGGCGCCGTTGCGGATTGGTGGAAAAGGAGCTGATCTTGCCCCTGTCTGTCTTGAACAGGGGCAGACCAGGGTGTGTCTGCAGGGAGGCTGGGATGGCGGGAGCGGCGAGTGGCGGTTTGATGCAGATATTGATTCCTTTGCCTGTGATCTGTTGTACCAGTGGGATTTGGTATCTCTTCCTGTTGAAGGAATCCTTGCTGCCTCTCTACGGTCAGCAGGAATTGGAACACGACTGGTGACAGGAGAAGCGCATCTTTCCGCACCCGGGCTGCAGGTTACTGTTCTTGATGAAGAAGGCCAGGAACAGCTCCTGCGTTGGACTGATACTTCCCTTACTCTGGAGCTTGCTGATTCCAAGCTGGTGAGTGTGGCAAAAACGCGGTTTCAGGATGGAAATACCCTTGATGCCACCATCGCCATTGATCAATTTGGTGATCTTTCTTCTGTATGGGAGGCGTTGCCGATCGAGGGAAAAATTGTTCTTGACGCCAAAGACCTTTCTTCGATTGCGCTTTTGTCAGACTATACAGTGAAGCCGACAGGCTCGATGAAAGGAACCTTTGCGGTTGAAGGCCGGTTGGGGAATCCCCGGCTGAGTGGTGAGCTGCGGCAGATAAAAGGAAATATCTTTATTCCGGCAACGGGCATAACCCTTGAAAAGTTGCTCCTCTCGGTTATGGTGAAGGGGGAAGAGGAAGGAGAAGGAATGCATCTGGTACTCGATGCTGTTTCCGGCCCTGGTACAATCAAAATTGTCGGAGATCTGATTGTGGAGGAAAAGGGAGGATGGCAGGTTGATGCCATTGCCACGGGCAAGGACTTTGAGGTGGCGAACCTTCCTGACTATGAAATTCTTATTGATCCTGACCTGCGCTTTGAGTTGAGTGAAGGGGTGATGCATGTTAACGGAAAAGTGCTGGTGCCTCGCGCCGTTATAAATATCAAGGAGTTTGACAGCTCTGTAACCGCCTCAGGTGATGTCATCCTGATGGATGCCAGGGATGAGGGTAAAAAGATGGATCCACCTCTGTTCACCACACTATTCGTGGAACTGGGACAGGATGTCAGGATTGATAGTTTCGGCCTGAAGGGGCGGTTGATGGGAGGAGTGACGGTGAGTGATGCCCCAGGTCTTCCCCTGAGCGGGAAGGGGAGTCTCACCGTGCATGAAGGTATCTTTGTTCTCAAGGATCGTCCATTGGACATCTCCAGGGGGCGCTTCTTTTTTACGGGCGGCCCTCTCGAGAATCCGGGCATTGATGTTCTGGCCCAGAAAAAAACCAAAACAAAGACGGTCGGGGTTATAGTCTCTGGAACAGTGAGCGATATGGAACTGAAACTTTTTTCTGATCCTCCCATGGCCGAGAGTCAGATCCTGACCGAACTTCTGACCGGTCGGTCAGTCACGGGAGGCAGCAGTCAGGTGGGTACTGTCGTAGGGGCCGTGGTCACAGGGATTGGTTTTGAGGAGGGCGGGTCGTTTCTGGGAGATATAACCTCGAACTTACAGTACCAGCTCGGGCTTGATGATATCTATGTGGAAGGTGGTGAAAGTGCTTCTGAAATGTCGGTGATGATCGGCAAGGAGGTCTTTGAGGATCTGTACATCAGTTATGGGTATGACCCGTTTAGCTCCGCCAGTATATTCAGGGCCAGATATGATTTATGGAAGGGGTTTTCTGTTGAGACCGAGGTCGGCGCCGAGAAGACCGGCGCTGATTTGCTCTGGTCTATTGAAAAGTAAGTATGAAAGGAGAGGATTATTATGAAAGTTGTGGCATTTTGTGGCAGCGCCAGGAAAGATGGGAATACCGCACTTCTGCTCAAGACCGTTCTGGTCGAGCTTGAGGCTGCAGGTGTTGAGACAGAGCTTGTCCAGCTCGCCGGTCAGGAGCTTCGCGGCTGTATAGCCTGTTATGAGTGTTTCAAAAGAAAGGATGGGTATTGTGCTGTCGAGAAGGATTGTATTAATGATTGTCTTGACAAGATGAAAGGGGCCGATGCTATTCTCCTTGGCTCACCCACCTATTTTGCCGATGTTTCTTCCGAGATGAAAGCCTTGATGGATCGTTGCGGCATGGTCAGCCGTGCCAACGGCGATCTTTTCAAAAGGAAGCTGGGCGCCGCGGTCGTTGCCGCCAGAAGGGCAGGCGCGATCCATGTCTTTGATTCCATAAATCATTTTTTTCTCATTGGTCAGATGATTGTGGTTGGTTCCAACTATTGGAATATAGGAATGGGGCGTGAAAAAGAAGAGGTGGCCAAGGATGAAGAGGGAATGCAGACCATGCGTGTTCTGGGGCAGAATATGGCCTGGCTGCTGAAAAAGATGCAGGATTGATAAAGGAGCAGGAGTGACCAAAGAAGGGAGACAGGTAACCATTCTGGTGGTGGATGATGAACAGGTGCATCGCTACATGCTCTGCTCCATGTTCCGCGAATGGGGTTGGAAATG
>DCUN01000047.1 GCA_002327225.1 Desulfobulbaceae bacterium UBA2213 | reverse complement strand
CAACAAAATTCGGTAAGATTATTGGCCAGGATTGTAATATGTGTCACGATGAGCCGAACTAAAAGATAAGAGTTTGTATCCCCCATGTATTCACATAGGCTATGTCAGTCTCTTTGAACACATGGGGGCTCTTTGCACCTTTTCAAGATACATTGAATTTTATCTTTGCAGAATTTTTGCAAGGTCATTAAAAATTTTTTCAAATCCGACCCTGTTTTTATTGGCACTGCCGGTAAAGAGAATTGATGCTCCACTCACTTCTTCTTTGATGAAAAGCCAGATTCGTTGGTGCGACATAAAAAAGGCAATACTCAGACCAAAAAGCATCAGGCCGCATCCGAGGTAGACCACCCACACTCCCGGGTCTTTACAGACCTGCAGGCCAGTGGCATACATCTGTTTGGTGCTGAGGAGATACGTACCGTTTTCTCTTTCAACGGTTGCTGACCCACCATCTTTGAGCCAGAGCACAGAGGGCGCTCCTTTATTGTCGGAAAACCATATTTTCAGACGCGAAGCCGACTGTCCCATCCCATCAACATTGATGACACCAAAGGTGAGACCCTCCTGGGGCCATTCCCCTTGTTCCTGGAAAGGAACAAGAGAGGTCTTACTGCTCCCGCTAGCCTTATTGGTCACTTTGATCATAAAATCCTGATACCCTTCATAGCTTGCTTGATACAGGGTGATCCCCCTGTATTTCAAGGGAGAGTTCACCTCTGTTGGAGCCTGGAAGAGCTCTTTACCATTCTCCAGAATGGTTAATTCGGACCTATATTTCTTGGGCATCCCGTTAGGATACAACTCAAGGATGAAAGAGTCACAGCGTACCGTGAAACCAAGATCAATGGTCTCATTACCATTGAATGTGTAAATCTTATCTGTCTGCTGTGTCTCCGGAATCATGACGTTCCCCTTGAAGCCATAGAGTTCACCAATGATTGCGCCGACAAATATGACCAGAATAGAGGCGTGGACCACGTAGACACCACTTCGGCTGCATGCCCCTTTTTGAGCAAAGAGCAGAGTCCCGCCACCACTGTTACGCCTGCTGCTTTTCCAGCCACTTCTGTTGAGTCTGGCGTCTAGCTCCAAGACAGTTTCCTCCAGTGAAGAACTGCTTTGCCATTCTTTCTTTCTTTCCATATTCTCAAGACGTTTCAAAGGAGTATCAAGGCCGGCGGCCTTCATCTGTTTCCACACGTCTGGAAAACGATCAAGGCTGCAGATGATGAGGTTGGTACAGAGAAGACCCAGCAAAGCGAGAAACCACCAGGAGTCGTACATGTCAGGAATGTCAAGTATCTGGAAAAATTTCGCCAGATCTCCACCATACTCCTGGGCATACCACTGCAGAGGTTTGTTTTGAGGGATAATCGTTCCAATAATTGAAGTGGTGGCTACCAGGCTAAGGGTGATAATCGCAAGTTTGACAGAGGCGAAAAAATCCCATACTGAGTTTTCTTTTTTCATATTGATTGCTTATGTGTAAAAATATCTGGGTATGTTTTCCTTAAGCGGGTACCTATCAAAGGGGGCTACGCCCTGTTCCTTTGAATTTCTCCCTTGATACCTATGTCTTTCATTGTACCTGTCGAACCGCACGTTTGTACGGAAAATTTTCTGAAAGCAGAGATACGGTTTTCTAGAATATGTCGTTTCCTGCCATGAATCATGGTCGCCCGCTATGAAAGTTCTCTCTGCTCTCTTAAAAATTACACTGAACGCCGGGGAAATCAACCCATAATTGCCCATGCTTGTCTCGCTCATTCTCAGTTGGTTGCAAGGGCACGATATTTTTTCTTGGTGAGCTAATTTTTTTATGGTAGAAAAGAAAGAGAAATTCTCTGACATCTCTCAGAGATACGTTTTTCTCTGTCCGGAACGCTCCAGCGTGTGCGGGTTAGGAGCCATTGCGAAATAACATGGCCATGTATATCGATTTCGCTACGGCTCCTTATGCCGATCAAGCAAATCAAATGGCCATGTTATTTTTTTACAGCGGCTTAGTCGCACCTTCCCCATTCCATAAATTCCATAAGGCGGTTGTCTTGTTGAGCGAACCCTTATCCACAATCCTGATCGTCGATGACTCGCCTGAGAATCTGGCCGTCTTGAACGAGCTCCTGCAGCCCATCTACCGGGTACGTATTGCCACGTCAGGTGAGAATGCCTTGCGACTCGCCGTCACCACTCCCAAGCCGGATCTGATCTTGCTCGACGTCATGATGCCGGGCATGGATGGCTATGAAGTCTTCACCCACCTGAGCGCCGACCCATGTACGCGCGATATCCCCGTCATCTTTGTCACCGCCATGGACAGCACCGAAGCAGAGATGCGCGGCCTGGAAGCCGGGGCGATGGACTACATTACCAAACCGATTGTTCCCCTTATTGTCCTGGCTCGTGTTCGCACCCAACTGGAACTGAAAAAAGCGCGCGACTGGCTGTGCAACCAGAATGACTTCCTGGAAGCGGAGGTGGCCAGGCGCATGGGGGAAAACCTCCTCATCCAGGATGTAAGCATCCTCGCCCTCGCTCATCTGGCTGAGACCCGTGACCCGGAGACCGGTAATCATCTGCGCCGCACCCAGGGCTACGTCCTCGCCCTTGCCGAACAGCTACGAAATAACCCCAGATTTTCCGCACTCCTGACCACGGCCAATATCGAGCTTCTGGCTAAATCCGCCCCCCTGCACGATATCGGCAAGGTAGGCATTCCCGATTCCATCCTGCTCAAACCCGGTAAACTCACCGCAGAAGAGTGGCAGATCATGAAGACTCATGCCTCCCTTGGCAGCAAGGCTATCGAACAGGCAGAGTCCGAGATTACCACACCTGTGGAGTTTCTCGTGCTGGCCAAAGAAATCGCCCACTGGCATCACGAACGTTGGGATGGCAGTGGATATCCTGATGGACTGGTCGGAGATGCCATCCCTGTCTCGGCACGACTGATGGCCCTGGCCGATGTCTTCGATGCCCTGATCAATCGCCGCGTTTACAAAGAAGCCTTCTCTTTTGCTGATGCCAAAGATATCATTGCCGCCGAAAGTGGCCGTCAGTTCGACCCGGATGTGGTGGAGGCCTTTCTTGCCATTTTCGACGTCTTTGTGGCTATTGCTACCCGCTACGATGACACGGAAAATCAATAGCCAATGAAGTCAAAGGCTTGCCCATGGTTCGGTTCAGGCTCTCACTTCCCCTGTTGCCTGCAAGTGGCGGCAACGTAACCCCTTTCATTCCTGAAATGCAGAGCCATGGATCAAAATCCAGAATCTCCGGAGCCCCTCCCCCGCCTCTCCGGACACAATGTCATCCTCAGCAGCTACCGTATCGTTTTGATCTACGCGGTCTTTGCCTCTCTGTGGATCCTGCTTTCCGACAAAATCGTGGCCTGGCTGTTCAGCGATCCGGCCCAGATCATTCTGGCCAGTACTCTCAAGGGCTGGATATTTGTCGCCGTCACCTCACTGCTGCTCTATCAATTATTACAATGGCGACAGACGGTGCGACAACAGCTGGCAGAGGAACTGAACCACCACCAAGATCATCTGGAAGAACTGGTGAAGATGCGAACTGCAGAGCTGGCAGAGGCTCGTGAACGGGCCGAAAGTGCCAATCGGGCCAAGAGCGCCTTTCTGGCCAATATGAGCCATGAGATCCGGACTCCCATGAATTCCATTGTCGGACTGACACATCTGCTGCAACGCGACAGCCACGATGCAGAACAACAGAAAAAATTAGCCAGGATTGCCACCGCCACTCACCACCTGCTGACCATTATCAATGACATCCTTGACCTCTCCGCAATTGAATCCGGTCAACTGCAACTCAGCCCCGCAGACTTTTCCCTGAATGCCGTAGTCAAGCATGTCCGCTCCCTGATTGCCGAACAAGCCGGAAGCAAAGGGCTCGGTATTAAGGTGGACACAGGCAATGTGCCCGTCTGGTTGCAGGGCGACGCCACCCGGATCAGTCAGGCCCTGCTCAACTTCGCCACAAATGCCGTAAAGTTCACCGAACACGGCTCCATCGCGCTGCGTGCTCGACTGCTGGAAGAAAAAGATAACGAGGCGCTGGTTCGTTTTGAGGTAGAGGACAGCGGCATCGGCATTGCAGCCGAGCAACTGCCCCATCTCTTTCATCCCTTTGCCCAAGCGGATGTTTCAACCACCCGTAAACATGGGGGCCCTGGCCTTGGGTTGGCCATCACCTCGCGGCTGGCACAGATGATGGGCGGCACGACAGGTGTTGAAAGTGAACCGGGGCAGGGCAGCACCTTCTGGTTCACAGCCAGGCTCAAACGAAGCCGTGAAATCATGATCCCGGATGAACAAAACCTGCACGAGCTGATACAACATATTCCAAATCTTGATCCGACGCTCTGCCTTTCAAATTTACACGGCAACGTAGATTTTTATGTCCAGATATTGCGCCAGTTTGCCCTCTCTCACAGCAATGATAGCGCACGGATCGCTGAGCTGCTGACCTCCGGAAATTTTAAGGAAAGCCGGGATGTCGCCCATGGTCTTAAAGGGACTGCCGCGACCTTGGGGGCAAGCCGGGTGCGAGATCTGGCGACCCAACTGGAGACAGCTTGCAGGGAAGAACAGCCGGCCAGTGTGACTGCTCCCCTGCTCAAGATCCTTGCCCAGGAGCAAGCGCTCTTCAATACGGCCATTTCCGCCTTACCGGAAGCCTCAGGCCAAGGACAGCCCCGTGTCGCCGGCGCCAGGGACGGTGCAGGAGCGACACAAACGAATTCCACTGAAATCACCTCGGAAGATCCGGTCCGTCTGCGAGAGATCCTCAGCGAATTAGAGGGGCTGCTGAATGAAAATAACGGCCGCGCCAGTCTTGTTTTACGGGAGGCAGCCCCGTTGCTGCGACCAGCTCTGGGGGCACGCTTCCAAGAGCTGTCACACCAGCTTGAGGCGTTCAATTTTGAAGCGGCGCTCAAGATCTTACATACAGTAAGCAATCAACTAAGCCACACGAGGACATCATGAAAATCACCTTCCATGGGGCAGCCGGGACGGTTACCGGCTCCCAGCATCTTATTGAGGTCAACGGCAAGACCATCATGCTCGACTGCGGGCTGTTTCAGGGGAAGCGCAAAGAGGCCTTTGAGCGTAACCGCAGTGACTTCTGCCGGGGTAGGGAGGTTGACGCGCTCATCCTCTCCCATGCCCATATCGACCACTCGGGCCGGATTCCCTGTCTGGTGAAAAACGGTTTCAACGGCGATATTATCTGCACCTCGGCCACCCGCGATCTCTGCGCCGTCATGCTCATGGACAGTGCCTTTATCCAGGAAAAGGATGTCGAATTCGTCAATAAGCGGCGCAAGAAAAACAGACAGAACCCCTTTGAGCCCCTCTATACCAAGGCGGATGTGGCCAGAGCTATGGAGCAGTTTGTGGGACTGAGCTATAATCGGAGCCACCAGCTTTTTCCCGGGGTGCGTCTGACCCTGGCCGATGCCGGCCACATGCTGGGTTCCGCCCATGTCATCCTTGACATCGATGATCAGGAGACCGGCAAATCGAAGCGTCTGGTCTTTTCCGGCGACATCGGCAGGCCGGGCATTCCCATCATCCGTGATCCGGTCCCGCTCACTGGTGGCGCCGATATCCTCATCATGGAGAGCACCTATGGCAACCGAACTCACCCTCCTTATATTGAAACTGAAAAAGAACTGGAACGCATCGTCAATGAAACCGCGCAGCGAGGCGGTACCCTGCTGATCCCGGCCTTTGCCGTGGGCCGAACCCAGCAGCTGGTCTATGCCCTGCATAAATTGCACAGCAGCGGGGCCATCCCCGACCTGCCCGTCTTTGTCGACAGCCCCCTTGCCACCCGCACCACTGATATCTTCCGGCTCCATCCTGAGGTCTATGATGCCGAGAGCAGAGAGTTTCTCCTCACTGACGACGACAAAAACCCCTTTGGTTTTGGCCGCCTCAAGTACACCCAGTCGGTTGAGCAGTCCAAGGCGCTGAACATGATGAAAGGGCCGATGGTCATCATCAGCGCCAGCGGCATGATGGAGGGCGGTCGCATCCTCCATCATCTGTGCAGCCGTATTGAGGATCGCCGCAACACGATCCTCATTGCCGGCTGGCAGGCCCCGAACACCCTGGGCCGGAAGATTGTCGAAAAAGAGGAGATCGTGCGTATCTTTGGCGATGAGTATCGGATGCGAGCTCAGGTGGAAGTACAGACGGGCTTCAGCGGTCATGCCGATCATGACGGACTCATGGACTTTGTGCGGGTGATGGACAAAAAGCCGGAGCAGACCTTCATTGTCCATGGTGAAGAGGAGGCTTCACAGGTGCTGGCTAATGATCTGAGAACGGAGCTGGGCCTGCAGAACGTGGTGGTTCCTGAGTCATTGCAATCGTTTGTCATCTGATTGCGTGGTCGTCTCCAAGAAATGAAGCAAAAACCGTCGGCAATCAATCTCATCTGGCTGGCCCTCATCGTGCTGGCCACGGTCACTGCCTCCTATACCGGCAGGATGGACGCCCTGACCAAGGCCTCCTTTGAGTCGGCCAAGGATGCGGTGGTCCTCGCCATTGGCCTGATCGGGCCCATGGCCCTGTGGCTCGGCATCATGAAGGTGGCGGAAGCAGGCGGCCTCATGCAGATCATTGCCCGCCGGGTGCGGCCCCTGATGGTACGCCTCTTTCCAGAGGTGCCCCACGATCATCCGGCCATGTCGGCCATGATCATGAATATGGCGGCCAATGCCCTCGGCCTCGGCAACGCGGCCACCCCCATGGGGATCAAGGCCATGCAGGAATTGGAAAAACTGGCCCCGGAAAAAGGTACGGCCACTAATGCCATGTGTCTCTTTCTGGCCATCAACACCTCCAGCGTCACCCTGTTGCCTCTGGGGGTGATCACGGTGCGGGCGGCGGCGGGTGCTACCAGTCCTGCCGCAATTGTCATCCCGTCGCTGATTGCCACCTGCTGCTCCACCCTGGTGGCCATTTTCATGGCCAAGATGCTAGCGGTAAGAGATAGCGAGCCGCTCAGATATAGCGGGCAACCGGCAGAAACGGGGCCGCCGCCTGAAGAGGCCGGACTGGTGCCGGAAACAATGGCGGAGCTGGTTCCACCCGGGCCAGTGGGCCGGATCTTTATCTGGCTGATGCTTACCGTCTTTGCAGGCGGTGTCGGCTATCAGATAAGTAGGGCCTCAGAGCCGTTTGCCTTCTCGGCAGCCACCCTCAACAGTCTCTCCAGCTGGCTGATTCCGATGCTCATCTCGGGCCTGCTGATCTTNNGTTTTACCACGGCGATGCGCATCATTCCCTTCATGGTGGCCATCTTTGTGGCCATCGGCATGTTCCGGGCCAGCGGCGCCATGGAGATCCTGATCTCCATTCTCTCACCGCTCACAAGCGCCGTGGGGATGCCGGCCGAGGCCCTGGCCATGGCCCTGATGCGGCCGCTTTCCGGCAGCGGCGCCTTCGGCCTCATGAGCGAGATTGTCAATCAGGGGCCGGACACCTTTCTGGCCGATCTGGTCTCCGTCATCCAGGGTTCGACTGAGACCACCTTCTATGTGCTGGCCGTCTATTTCGGGGCCGTGGGTATCCGCCGCACCCGGCATGCCCTGCCCGCCGCTCTCTGCGCCGATGCGGCCGGGATCATCGCCGCCGTTCTGGTCTGCAATCTCTGGTTTGGCTGAAGGCCGGCAGGATCCCTATGAGCTCTGCACAGGGTTCAGGCCGAGATATCTCTCGATAAAATCAGCAATCTCCTGCCCCTGATCCAGCCGGAAGAGGGCGCAGTCAGGGGCCTCGGCGATCACAAGGTCGCTGGCCACGGCAATGACCCCCTGCACCTGCTGCCACAACAGGGGCTGACCACTCTCCCTTCTCACCTCAATCTTGGCCACCCCCTCTGCCCCCTTGAAGCCCTCACCGATGACCAGATCCACATCGGAACAGAAACGCTGAGCCAGATCTGCCAGGGACTGGCCCTTGTTGTCGGTGATCATGGTCATCTGGTCAGGTGCCACCAGCAGCACTGTGTCCGCACCCGCCTGCCTGTGCCTGGCAGTGTCAGTGCCTGCTGCATCAAAGCTGATCCCCTGATCCTTGGTCGATTTGATCACCGCCACCCGGTAGCCGCGCTGCTTCAGATGGTTGACCACCCTGGTCACCAGGGTGGTCTTGCCGCTGTTGTGCCAGCCGATAAAGGTAATGATTGGAAGCATAGAGATATTGATAGTTGAGGGTTGAAGGTAATATGAATGCGCTGCATCCAGGGCTCTCTTGTTTTCTGACATTTTCCCGGTGAAATCCAGCATTGTCCGGTTTAAAAATTGCATCCGGTAAAAATATTGTTTCCGTGTACAGCAAATCCCCCTCGATCCCCCTTTTTCAAAGGGGGAAGCATCAAGTCCCCCCTTTGAAAAAGGAGGGTTAGGGGGGATTTGATCGTTCTGAAGGCTATTGCAATTTCCAAACCGGACACTCCTGGGTGAAATCACCTCTTGCTGCCTCCAGACTCCCGGGTCAGGGCGGCCTGGAAATGATCAAAGCACAGCGGTGCCAACCCCGTTTCAGAATCGAGTTGCAGGGCACCTTCCAGGTACCGGCCCATAAAACGCTCTTCCTGTCGGTGCAGCGCAGCCAGGGGAAAACGAGGACGAATCTTCCTGCCTGACCCGGCCTTCTGTCTCCTTTTTTGGGGCTGAGGCCAAGCCTTGGCAAAGACCCTCTGTCCATAGCGCAGCAGATAGAGAAAGGAGTGATGGGTCGAGATGGCCCCGGCCCAGGGGTAATGGTCGAGCTGATAGCGGGAGGAAAGATCAGCAATCTGCCCGTCCAGCTGGCTAGATTGGAGGTCATTGAGATGTGTCCCTCCATTCCGTTGGGTATAGAGCGGGAAGAGGTTGAAGACATCGCCTGCGGTATAGGAGATGGCATTAATACCGAACTCCTCCGGCCTGCAGGCAATCCTCGAGCCCGGCGTCAGCCCGAAGGTGCCGACGATAAACTGATCCACCACCTTTCTTTCCGCCCCCAGCATATCGAGGGTGGCCTGCGCCTCCACGAACCCCTCTCCCGGATGGCCGAGAAAGGTCATCCAGGCCGTGGAGATCCCGGCCTGATGGAAGTGACGATTGACCGACCGGATGCGCTCGGGGGTGATCCCCTTGTGCATGAGGCGCAGGACTGCCGGGGCACAGCTCTCAACCCCGAAGGCCACGGCCCGCAGCCCCCCCCGGTAGAGCAGACGGCAGCGCTCCGGCGTATAGGACGCCTCAATGCGCAGATCCGTTGACCAGTAAACCTCAAGCCCGCTGTCGATAATCGCCTGGGCCAGCCGGAAGGCGTAATCAGGGGAGAGGACATCACAGGAGAGATAAAAATTGCTGGTCCCGAACTGCTCCTGCATCCTGCCCAGATCTGCCACGGCCTGCTGCACCGGGATCTCGCGGTAGCTGTGGGCCCCGGACTGATTGAAACCATAGCCGCAGAAAGAGCACTTGTTCCAGTAACAGCCCCTGGTCGGACTGTAGAGCAGCATGGGCGAGGGCGCCAGATAAAGACTCAGATCAAGATCGGAATAGTCAGGCGCTGCGCTCTCGGTCAGATCAAGGACCCAGGTCGGCCCCTGATGGATAATCCCGCTGAGCGTATCGCGACTGATGAGATTGGGAATAGTCAGCAGTTTTTCCAGGTCAGGAATCCCTTCAGCGAGCAGGGGCAGAAGCTGCTCCAGGGTCTTTTCCCCTTCCTGCAGGGTGATGCCGTCGACATAATCTAAAATCCGGCCCACCACCTCCGGCCGGCCATGACGGACCATCAGATCAACACAAGGCCCGCCCAGCATCAGAAAACAACCGGGAAAGAACTCCCTGAGCAGACGGCAGAGATAAAAAACCTCCGGGATCTGGGAGATAAAGGTCAGAGAGATCCCGACAAATCTCGGGGCTGCCAGCTCAGCCAGCTGCTGACGGTAAAAACGATCAAGCGGACTCTGGCGATTTTCAATATAGGAATCCAGAAGTCTGAAATCCCATGGTGCCACCAGGTGATCCGCCCGGTTGCAGCTGAAACGAAAAGGAAAATAAACCGCCTCCATGATCCGGAAAAGATCTTCCATCCCGTCCCGAGCTCCACCATAGGCCGCCCGGTCATAAAAGCTCCCCTCCTCCCGCATCATCGCCAGAAGTGCCCAAAAATCCTGCTGCAACAGCGGCAGGGCCTTGGCCAGCCGCCGGTATTCCATCTGCTCTTCCAGGGTCAAGCTGTCTCGCCCATTGAGCTCAGCATAGCGGGCCTCCAGCCGCTGCCGCCACTCGCCGATGGTGGACGCAGCCGTCAGGAAGGAAAAGGCCTCGACGTTCCAATCCCGAACCGTCACCTCAATCCCGCGTCCCCTCAGGTAGCCTTTCAGGGTGGGCAGACTGACATAGGGCCAGGTGGGATCGGCAAAAGGCGGGTAGATCAGCAGGGAACCGCCGGCCGGGAATGCGTCATGATTGCTCATAGTCTTCAAGAAAATCCTTTTTGTTGAATCACATTCATCAGGCAAGCAACTCCGATACCACAGAACCGCCCGTCACCCCCACCTATCCACAAAAGAACACGACACTTCCGTAGAAAAGGTGCCACACTCTTTTTTTCTAAAGCAACGCTTATGCCGTTATCATCACCTCAGGCCTCACTTCTGTAGCAAGAGCCAACGCCGCACAGTCAAAGGCTGCTCGCAACTTTCAACTGTATAATCAATAAGTTAACAGAAAAAGATCAACTTTGCAACAAACAACAATAAACGGGCATCATTCATGCTTTATAAAAGACAAAGAACAAAGAAAAAGAGACAAAAAGCAACCTCCATTCAACCAGATAAAGGAGAATACCATGAAAACAACAACACTCACCAGCACAGAGACAAGGATCAATCGCGGATACGAAACCTCAAAATTTGCCCTGGCTACCGGTTTCACCATGGCAGCTCTGGTTGGAATCTGGGCATGCGCCTCCATGATCAGCGCCTTGATCAACGGCGGACTCGGTGGAGTTGTCAAAGGATTTATAACAGCAGTCACCGGCATTTGAGCCGCGACAGGAACAAGGGGCCGTCACCAATAAAAAACAGGTGTGTGCAGAACGGCTCCTCAAACTGCCCTCGTACCATTTAGAACGACACGATAAATACCACCACACAAGGAGAATATCATGGAAAAGACAAGTTCCAAAACAATAAGCAGAGTTATCCTGGGAATCGGCTCGATCATGTGCCTGTGGGTCGGTGCAGCCTTGACAGGGGCTCTCTCTCAGGCCAACTGGTCGATCAGTCAACTGGCAGGTCAGTATATGGTTGCCAGTGGCATGATTAAACCTCTACACACCCTCGTTGACTTCTATACCCACATCAAGGGTATTGAATACCTGATCTGCGTGGCCTTTTTTGTCGCCTTTCCAGCTTTTTACAGGTACATCAGCAAAGAGAAGAAACAGGTTCCCGTTACCAAATAAAAAAAATCCATCAGTCCCTACAGGGCAGGAAGATCCACAGATATGGATTTGCCTGCCCTGCTCTCATTCCCCCATCCTTGAACATCCCCACTCTGATAGTCCGGCACGATAGATGCATAACTTCTAGATATCGCAAAAAACCCTGAATTCTGCTACAGAAATGTAGTAGAATTCTTCACAACACTACACTTCTCACCACACAAGTGTAGTGAGAAGTGTAGTAACCAGCATCACCGACGGACCAACGGAGTGTTCCATGACAGCTATCCTCTCTAAAAAAGAACTCAAACTGTTACAGCAGCATGAACGGCGCAACAAACTGCTCACGGCCATAAGTAAACTCAGCGCCAAAGAAGAGACGCTTGATGAACCTAATGCTCTTCTGAGGGAATGCTGCCAGATCATCCTCGACAAAGAAGAATTCTGTCTGGTGTGGGCCGGCAGAAGAGATACGGATGGCAGCGGAATCACTCCCCTCGTAGCCTTGACATCAGGAAAACTTCCAGAAAGAGATTGCATGACCCTGGTCGAACAGGTCATCACAGAGATGAATGACAGCAACCCTGCGGCCCGCGCGCTCCTGACAGGGACTCATGTCACCATTCAGGACATCAGCACCGGCCAGCATGCGCCGGCCCTCCATGAGATGGCTGTAAAAACCGGAGTCCGTTCCTGCTCATCATGGCCCCTGCTCCACAAAGGGTATGAATATGGAGTGATTAACATCCACTCGGACCAGATCGGCACCTTTACAGAATCCGAGATAGACTTCCTGGCGCTCGTCATTGCCGATATCTCACTTGCCCTTTACTCACAGGAGACGAGAAAACGACTGGAAATTGAGCGCGACTTCAACCGTGAGATCATCAATACCGTCCAGGCCCTGATGGTGACGATTTCGCCCTGCGGGACGATACTCTCCCTTAACTCCAAGGCAGAAGAGGTTACTGGATATTCGCAGGAAGAGGTCCATAAAAAGTACTGGGTCGACGTGCTGATGGCCCCGGAGAATCGGGCCCAATGTCAAAATCTGCTTTCAGAAATCCTCAAAGGCAGCAATAACGACATGAATTTTCAGGCAATACTTTTGACCAAAGACAACGAAAAAAAAACCATCAAATGGCACGCCTCCATCCGTCCCAACATCCATGAGAGCAAGGTCGGCCTGGTTCTTTTCGGCATCGATATCACCCAGCAGTTGCAGGCCGATCTGGCGTTGAATCGAGCGCTGTCAAAATGGGAAAACCTCTTTG
>DCUN01000153.1 GCA_002327225.1 Desulfobulbaceae bacterium UBA2213 | reverse complement strand
GCCAAGCTCATGCCCCTGATGCAGGATTATATAGCGGGCATCCAGCTTGCCATGATCAAGCAGGGACTCTCCTGTCCGGTCGTGATCATCGGCGGCAATGGTCAGACCGTCTCCATTGATCAGGCGGTGGAGCGGGCCGGGGTGACGGTGGCAAGCGGACCCGCCTGCACCGCCCATTTCGGCTCGTTGCAGACCTCTGGCGATGCCCTGGTGATTGATGTGGGGGGTACCACCACCGATATTGCTATAATCGAAAAGGGCAGACCGCAACTGGCCCCGGATGGCTGTCAGATTGGCGAGTGGCAGACCCATGTGGAGGCGATTGATATGTTTACCGCCGGCATTGGCGGTGACAGTCATGCGCTGATCGATGACAGCGGTGAGCTCCGGATCGGACCCAACCGGGTTGTTCCCCTGTGTATGTCCAGTTCTTTGCCGCAGACCTCTGAATGGCTGGGCACTGGCGCCCTTGGACGCTGTATCGGGCTGGTCTCTGAAGAGAATATGGAGGACATGGCAGGGGGGCTTGCGGATCCGGTTATCACCTTTCTTCGTCAGCATGGTCCTTCCACACCTGCGGCCATTCGCGCAGCCACCGGGATGTCTGCGGTTCCTCTGGAAAAGCACCTGGAGGGACTGGCCCGGGGGCAATTGATCTTTGAAACCGGTTTCACCCCTACCGATGCCCTGCACGTGCTGGGCCGGATTCATCTTGGCAACCGGGAAGCGGCCGTGAACGGGGCGGATATCCTGGCCCGGATCAAGGGAGAGGATCCCGAACAGTTCTGTCACGAGGTCTTGCGACTTACCGAAAAGAAGATTGAGGATCTGATCATCGACTATATTATTCATCGCTACTGGGGGAAGTCGCTGACTTCCTTTATCGCCAGCCGTGACAGTCATCCGGTGCTTGGTGTTGATTTCTCCCTGAAAATTCCCCTGATCGGCATTGGGGCTGCCGCCCGTTACTTTCTGCCCGGCGTGGCCAAGAGACTGGGCACTACCGTCACCTTCCCTGACCATTGCGAGGTGGGGAACGCCGTGGGTGCGGCCCTGCTTGGCAAGACGGATTACGTCATCTGAGAGGGGGACGGCAGCAGTGTAGCTCTGTCGCAGTCGTTGTCAATTTCAGGAGGTGCAAAGAAAAACCCGGCTTCAGCCGGGTTTTTCTTTGTGGAGAGGTCTGTGGGACTATCAGTGCAGTGCCGGGCGTTTTTTCTGCTCCTTGTTGAGGTAGCAGTAAAAAACAGGGAAGGCGACAAAAAAGGCCACACAGATCAGATATTCGATGCCCTTGATGTGGGTGTAAAAGTCAACGAGTGTATGCAATGGCTTGATCATACCTGTTGCCGTCATATATTGCCTGGCCAGCTCACTGACCGACCAGTTCATATAGGAAAGTGCGTTGATGACTGCGGCTCCAACCCAGATGCAGAGAATACCACCGGTAGCAAGGAGAATTTTACTTGTTGTTGAAAAGCTCTGTTTCATGTTGTTTCCTCATGTTTGGAAGATGGAGAGAAAAAAGGTTATACCCCTGGGTAATTGCCGGTGATTGCCGTCATAAGACCTCGAACAAGCCCCCCGAGTCCGCCACTCATCAAGCCGCTGATCATGCAGGCACAGCCCCACAGGCCGACAACTCCCGCCATTGTTATTCCGACTGCCAGTGCAAATTTAGAGGTTTCGTACCCGGCATCAATTTTCGTTTCTTTATTGAATCCTACCCTTGTTGTCTTCATGATGTGCTCCTTATCATCTTGATTTGTTAGTATTTGTTCATGTCTTGCCCTCTTTAAAGCATAAAAGGTGCCAGTTTGACGTTTTCCGGCAGGAATAAGAATATATTGTTGTAACAAGCTGATTGTGCGAGTTTTATTTGTAAAAAATGCCTTGAGTGCTGCGGCAGGATGGTGCTACAGAAGTGGGGGAGGGGGCGGAGGGTCAGATCACAACTGAGGTATTGAGGGAAAAGTGTGTGGCACGAACTCCACGGAAGTGTGGTCTTTTTTTGTGGATAGGCGCAAGTATGAGGTTGAATCAAGGCAGGGCCTGATGTGGCTTGGGGAGGAACAGGACAGGATCAGCAGGGCAGGTGTATCGTGCAGCTGTTTTTCCCGCTAGAGTCTGCTTGAACAGAGAGGTCTCCACCGATATGTTCAAGCATGAAACTGCATTGGTGCAGATCAAGCCATGGTTGAGTGCCGCTCATCTCCAGAGCAGCATTGGGTCTTTCCGGTGAAGGCCAGGGCGTTCCATTGTCCTGAACGGTAATCCGGATCAGGCCTTGACTTGCAGGTTGGGCCGGGGAGGCTGTTATCTGGATCTTTTTCCTCTCATGTCTGCCGGCACGGTTTTTTGCAGCCACTCTGGCTCTGGTGTCCTGGATCAACGAAAGGATGATCAGCTGGATTTCTTTGCCGTTTTTCGTGATCAGGGGAAGGCCGGGAGCAATTGCCATCTGCAGTTCAATGCCTTCTGCCTTTGCCGGTCCTTTGACAAGGCGCTCAAGGGAGCCCAGTAGATCTTCAACCGTATATTGCCTGTTTTCTTCGCCGCTGTAGTGACTTAATTGAAGAAGATCGACCGCCAGGCGGGAAATTTTTTTCTCTTCTGTCAGTAACTTCTGCAGCAGATCTTTTGACTCCCTGTTTTGCGATCGTCCGGTATCCATCACTGGGGCAAACGGTACTGGGCCGTCCATGGCCTGCTGTTGATCCTCTGTCAGGTCGATCAGGGCCTGGGTGTAGTTTGTAACGCCATTCGACAGGCTGGTAAGTTCATGGGCAAGGTCGGTGGTCAGGTTGCCGAGGGCGCAGTAACGGTACATCCTGGAGAGTGTCGGAATGGACGCCTTGTCTGCAGGGGTGGAGTCTGCCGGGGGAGTGGATCCTTCCCCCAGATGAATGGTCGGATGATTAAAAAAATGAGAGAGGAGTGTTATTTCACTTGTCTGAAAACAGTCATGACCATGATCATAGAGGGTAATAATGCCCATGGTTTTATTGTGGGACGACTGGAGGGGAAAAGAGGCGCTGGAAAAAGTGTCATCGGTAAAGGGCAGCAGACCACGTAAGGATTCAGGCAGAGTGGAGGTGTGCAGGCGAGAGACTACCGCCGTTCTGGTCTGGATGGCCCGGCTCACAGAGTCGCATAAGCCGCCCTCTTTTTTGCAATATTTGAGAAGGTGATCAAGGATGTCAAGACATCCCGCCTCGGTAGCTGCCAGACAACCACAGGCAGTGACAGGTTGAGGCAGCTCTTCTTCCTGCGGCAGGGTGCCGGCCCAGACCAGGCAATAATCACCGTTGGTCTGGAGGACAGAACAGAGAGCCTGCCAGCGCTCTGTCGGTGTACAGGTTTTTCTCTCCAGGGTTTCATACAACGTAATGGCATTGAAGATATTGGAGAGGCGCTGATGTTCGGCAGACAGGGAGGTCACCGTGGTGATGATTTCATGAACGGAGACATCGGGCTTTTTGTCCTGCCCGGTAAAAAGATCACTGTCGCTCTCTCTCATACTCCGCACCTGTTCCCCCAGTTGCAGAATAGGAGCGGAGATCGATCTGTTGATCAGAAGGAGCAGCGAAGTGACGACAAAGATAACCAGGGCCAGGCTGCCGACAACTGTTTTGTGAAGACCGAGCAGCAGGGCCTGGGTGTAGGAGGAAAGGCCCCGGTGGAACTGGTCTATGCGTCCATGCAGGGAGCGCAGTGATGTGGTCAGGGCGGAAAGCTGCTCCACTGAGGGGCTGTCCGCGGCTTCCTGCACTGTGCGTAACTTGACGACCAGGCCGATCAGATCGGTCTGGCTGACGAGTCCGTATTTGAACTCTTCGGGGATCAGGATGTCATCGCGGATGCGGGCGACAACAACATTCAATTCTTCAATCTCGGCCCGAAGATTCTTGAACCCGAACTGTTCCCTGGTGAGCAGGGTTTCATTGATATGTTCTTTGATGGTACTGAATTGAAAGAGCAGGTGTTGGCTGGTCGTGACCATCTGTTCGCAATGTTGATAGAGCAGATATTGCCTGACGCCTAATATGGACACACCAAGCAGCAGAAGGATGGCAACGCCGGTGCTTGTCAGCAATGTCTTTCTGAGAGGCAGTCCCAGAAAGAATTGTTGGATAAAACCGTTCCGGTTGTCTGAGTGCATGATTGCCTTCCTCGCTAGATGAGAGAGCCGGAACGGAAAAACGAGAATCCTGCGGACTGTTCCGTTCCGGCTTCTGGTGTCGTTCATGCCATGAGAGGCAAAGAATTTTGTTAACGACGGTTTATTTCTCGCCTTTCCAGCTATAGACGATCGGCAGACGATAGACGATGAAGCGGTAGGTGAGAAAGTAGAGGGCATAAATGGTAATCGTGATCCAGACCTCTTTCCAGTGGGGGATCTCCTGATAGAGCTGCCAGTTGTAGCAGATGAGGGCAGTATTCAGGCGGTTCCAGACGATGCCGAGGACAGCGATCCAGGCGGCGAAACGAATCAGACCGGCGCGCTGGTTTCTGACCCCGAAGGCAAACATGAACATGGGCAGGACAACGCCCACGCCCAGTTCCAGCAGATAATAAGCGCCCCAGCCGGTGAGCAGGTAGGCCCATTCCTGGTCATGGGCCACAGCGACGATCTTGATGACCAGGTAGGTGATCATGGCCAGTGAACATCCCTTGCCAAGTTTTATGGTGATATCGTCCAGTGTATCTTTAAAATGATCATCACAGCGCCAGCCGGCAAAGTTCCGGATCAGGGTGGAGGAGACAATGACCATGGAGAGACCGGCAAAGATCGAGGAGCAGAAAAAGTGGATCCACTGAAAGTTGACTGACAGCCAGAGAGGATGCACTTTTGCTGGTGCATAGGTAAAAAGAGCACCCAGCGCGCCCTGATGCAGGGTGGAGAGAATGATACCGGCAATGGTCAGTCCCAGGACCATCTTGCGGATGATCCGTTTGCCCTTGAGCCAGCCTATCCATTCAAAAAAAGCGGGCAGGACTTCCGCGATCTGGACTGAGAGATAGGTGGCAACGTGCCAGGCCACGAGGAAGAGCACAGCTGCCGGTCCCAGTGAGACAAACATGGGATAGGGCAGGCGCCACCACATCCCTAAGTCGATTTCAAGGAAGAGCACGGCAAAGAAATAGCCGAGCAGGCCGTTGAGCAGGGCCAGCCGTTCGATGGGATGAAAATCCTTGCGGCCGAAGAGCTCAACCGTGGTACCCAGCATGAAGCCGGAGGCGGACAGGGGCACCATGGCGAAAAGGCCGAAACCAAGAAACAGTCCCCAGGGGTANNGCGCTGGAGAGTCCCAGCCACAGCTTTTCTTTCAGGGTCCATTCTGTGCCGTCCGGTTTGACATGGTCGACAATAGGGATTTCAGGTCGTTGATGGGAAAAAAATCTCATGCTCTATTCCTCCTCGTGGGTCTCTTCATTTTTGTTCTTCAGCCAGTCCTTTCGTGTTGCCAGGAGATGAAAACCGGCAAAGAGAGCGGGCCAGATGGTCAGCACCATCGGGACGATACTGAGGAAGTCCTTGACCGAATTCAAAATCGGTTCCTTGGGGACATGGGTGTCAAATCCGACCTGATCAAAAGGGGCGCTGGAAAGATACATCCAGGCAGTGCCGCCGACCTCATGTTCGCCGTAGATATGATCTTCATATTTACCGGGGGTTTCTCTGATCCGCTGACGACCGATTTCGATCAGCTTGTTGCGTTTGCCGAAGGTGAGCGCCTCCTGGGGACAGGCCTCGACGCAGGCTGGAGGCCTGCCTTCTGTCAAGCGGGTCTCATGGCAGAAGACACATTTCATGATTTTCGGGTCAAAGGCGCTGGAGTATTTGAAGGTCGGAATATAAAAAGGACAGGCGATCATGCAGGTACGACAACCGACACAAACCTTGGAGTTGTAGATAACCGCACCCTCCGGGGTCTTGGTATAGGCGTTGACAAAACATGAGGTCAGGCAGGCCGGCTCCTGGCAATGGTTGCATTGAATTTTTCTAAACAGCGGGTGCTCCTGACCGGGGATATCGTAGCGGTTGACCACGGTGTAGCGGGTTTCATCGGTCCTTCGTTTCTCGCCGTGATGGATCTCGTCAAAGACGGAAACATCATCAAAGGGTTTTTCCGGTTGGGGAAGTTGTTGTTCCTGGTTGCAGGCGGCCTCGCAGCTTCGACAACCGACACAACGGGTCAGGTCGACGAGCACGCCCATGCCGTCCGGATAGCCTTCAATGGTTGCCGCCTGGCCTTTTTTTTCTTTGAGCACGGTGGCGGCAACGGTTCCGGCAAGTCCGCCCTTGATAAAATTTCTGCGGCTTACAGATTTTTTCATTCCTGGTTACCTCTCTTTTTTGAACAATCTGGATTGAAAACGATGTTTAATGGCCACTATTGCCACCCCCTGTGGTTTCAGCCGGGGCATGTTCGCCGGTCTGAAACATCTTTTCTCCGGCCTCGGTCATGGCATGACAGTCCTGACAACCGGTCGGTCCACCCATCTGCTGGTGACAGACTACGCAGTTGAGATGATAGGCCCCTTTCAGTCCTGGTTTATCAATATGATAGAGCAAGGGGCTGTCCAGCTTGCTCAGGTCATCTTTTGTGAAGCGATCACTGCTGTGGCACTCTCTGCAGGAGACGGTGTCGGCCTCGCCGCTGTTGGCATGACAGCGGATACAGTTGGGGTCGGTGACCTCGCCTCCGGTAGTGTGATGATGACACTGTTCACAGGTCGCTATTGACGTGTGCATGGCATGATCAAAATCAACCGGGCCGTAGAGATGGGTCAGACTGTTGATTTCAATCGTCTCCGGGGCGTCCGCCACCTCCATGGCCCTGCCTGCTTGCGGCCAGAGCAGCATGGCCCCAATGGCTATGGCCAAGGCAGCATGGAGCATTTTTTTTCTTGTTCGCATATTTCCCTCCTTATAAAGAAATGACAAAACTACAGTAAATAATCAGGTTGTTTAGCGTCCAGTGAGGTAGTTCACAGTCTCAAAGACTCAGGCTATCTACCTTCTGACGTATGTGTTTCAGTGCCCTCCCGTGTTGATGTGATTGATTCTTCAATCTTTTTTTGATTCAAATAACAGTGGTAAACGATGGACATCTCCTCAGCGTCAATGGTCTCATTGATCAGGAGCGCTTCAGCCAGTTTGTGCAGGAGCTTGTTGTGCTCTGACAGCAGCTGTCTTGCGGCGTCATAGCACTCCTCCAGGGTTTTTTTGATTTCCCGGTCAATGGCCTGCGCGGTCTGCTCGCTGTAGGGCTTTGCTGAGGAACCACCACCCAGGAAGCCGCCCTGCTCCTGCATGTGGGCAACCGGACCAATAGTCGGATTCATGCCCCATTCACAGATCAGGCGGGTGGCAATTTCGGTGGCCGTGAGGATATCGTTGCTGGCGCCGGTGGTCAGTCTACCGAAGATCAATTCTTCGGCCACCCGCCCCCCCATAAGGATCTTGATCCTGTTGATAATGTATTCATAGGAGTAGGTGTAGCGGTCATCCAGCGGCAGTTGCTGGGTCAGCCCCAGGGCCTGGCCTCTGGGAATGATGGTGATCTTGTGGACCGGGTCTGTTTCCGTCAGTACGGTAGCGATGATGGCGTGTCCTGCCTCATGGTAGGCGGTAAGTCGGCGGTCTTTCTCACTGATGACCACACTTTTGCGGGCCAGGCCCATGACGATCTTGTCCTTGGCCTCTTCAAAGTCAGGCAGGGTGACCGACTGCTTGCCGTGCCGGGCGGCAGTGAGAGCGGCCTCATTGACCAGATTGGCAATCTCAGCACCACTGAAGCCGGGGATGCTCTGGGCGATCACGGCCAGGTTGATTCCAGGGGAGAGGACAACTTTTTTGGCGTGAACCTCCAGAATCTTCAGGCGGCCTTTGGCATCCGGCAGGGATATGGTGACCTGACGGTCAAAGCGGCCGGGCCGGAGCAGGGCCGGATCGAGCATGTCCGGCCGGTTGGTGGCGGCGACGAGGATGACGGTCTCATCCGAGGAAAAGCCGTCCATCTCCACGAGCAGGGCGTTCAAGGTCTGCTCCCTTTCATCATTGGAACCGCTGGCATTGCCGCCACTGCGCTTGCCGCCGATGGCATCGATTTCGTCGATGAAGATAATGCAGGGGGCATTTTTTTTGGCCTCGGTGAACAGTTCGCGAACCCGTGAGGCCCCGACACCGACAAACATCTCGACAAAATCAGAGCCGCCGATGGAGAAGAAAGGCACAGATGCCTCGCCGGCGATGGCCTTGGCGAGCAGGGTCTTGCCGGTGCCGGGAGGACCCTGCAGCAAGATCCCTTTGGGGATGTGTCCGCCAAGTTTGCTGAACTTTTCAGGATGCTTGAGGGAATCAACGATTTCCGTGAGCTCTCCCTGGGCCTCTTCAATACCGGCCACATCGTTAAAGGTGATCTTGCTGACCCCGATGGGGAGCAGGTGGGTACTTTTTCCTTTCCCGAATCCTGATCCCGAGCCTTTAGTCGATTGCGTTTTGTTAAAGATCAGCCAGGCACCGAGAATGAGGATAACGGGGATCATGGACTGAAAAAAGCTGCCAAGGCCAGGGTCCGCGGATTCTGCGGTAATATCAACGGCCCTCTCCGTGAGTAGGGGCATGAGCCCCGGCACGTCTGGAGAGAAGGTGGTGAAGCTGCGTTTCTTTATGTTTTCCCCGGTGATTTCACCGCCCCGGAGGTGAATCTTTTTTATTTCCCCCTTGTCAAGGTCGGCAAGAAAGGCACTATAAGTCATGGCCGGCGGAGTGGTTTCCCGCAGCCAGACGTTATAGCCGACAAGGCCGAGGGCGGTGAGGAGAAGCATCAGTAGCCCTATCTGTATATTGTTCATTCCGCCCTCCTCGAGATCTCGCCGGATACAATTTCTCGATACGGTTTCGGTTTATTGGCCAGCACCCCATGAAGCAGGAGGTTGAAGATGGCCTCCAGATTAGGCAGCATGGCACTGTTGCTTCTGAAGCAAAACTCATTGAGGTAGAGCTGCAGGTGTTTCAGGGCCACTCCGCCGCGATGGACCCTGTTCAGCCAGATCTCAAAGCCCTTGATCAGTTGTTCCGCCCGGTGGGGGTTATGGGTCGGAGAGTCGACGACATAGAGATATCCTTGTCGGTCAAATTCTCGGTAGGCGGGGAGTCCAGGGGCAAAGACTGTGCTGCCGGGGGTGACGGCTGTTTGCAGAAATGTACTGATGGCTGAGGGTTCCAGCTTGTTGATGGTAGCCATTCTGATCCTGCCGGTAATCCCTGCCGGCAGAATGGTCTCTGCGGCAGCGATGACCAGGGCCTGATGGGGCTTTTCCCAGGCAGGCAGAACAGGGGCGCACCCCAATTCAACCAGACCATGGCAGGCTGTGTTGTCTGCCGTGCCCATGGCCATGCGTAATTTTTGCAGCCAGGTCCAGGCGGTCTGATAACTGGAGAGCTTGAGCAGCCGTTGGAGATTCTTGGCGCTGGTTTCGGTCTCATTGGCGCAGAGCCACCAGATAGCCAGGAGCCATTGGGAAAGTTTTTTTTTACTGCCGTGCATAATGGTATTGGTGGTAATTGATGATGGATGGCCGCAGTGGGCGCAGATAACAGTACGGGAGGGGCGTGATTGCAGGTGTTGCCATTGACAGTAAGGGCACTGAAAACCATCGGGCCAGCGTTTATGAAAAAGAAAAGCGAGGCAGCCCTCTTCATCGGTGAGCCATGTCTGTATCTGTTGTTCGTTCACAGAGGAGGTGTTTGTGCGATTCAACGGCTCATTCATCGTGTCACCAGGTCAGCCTTTGTAAAAAATCATACCATCATCTGGATGGCAAAAACGGCATAAAGAGCCGTAACGAACTGGACAAAAAAGCAGAAGTTATTCCGTAAGGCCTAACGGCTTCTGCACCTTTCTGACTTATCCACTTTGATTAGAGTTATTGCACATAGAGTGCCATATTTGGGCGGCTCTTGGTCTTCCCGGATGGTTGTGTAGGTATGTTGCTGTATATGTAGGTGAATATATGTTGGTCCTCTCCGTGGCGAGAAAGATCTTCCTTTCAGGCTGTCATCATGGTGATCTGCAGTCTTTCATTGATAAGATACTGATATATTGTAATAAATTTAATTGTGATGGCGGTGGATCTTTGCTGGTGACGCCAGGAGAGAGCGGGGCAAAGGGGGTGGCAAAAAAGAGAAGAAAAGAGACGGGTGACACCACACATCTGTTGCCAAACTACGCTTGTGTGGCAACAGATGTGTGGCATCGGTGATGACGGCAGGGGTGTCACTCTGCCTGTAGATCTTTGACCGTCTCATCTCCGCCGGACAGATTGAGCTCCGGGGCATAGCGGGCGTGGAATGTAATGTGAGTTTCCTGTTGTTTTTACGGACCCTGTTATGATAGCCTGAAAATATATCCCTGTTTCACTGCAGTTATTGACAAGACCAAAAATATATCCACCTTGGCAATAAAGGTGGCCTGAAGAGACCGGCTGGAGGCCGAAGATGGAAACTGCCGAAAAAACCGCCTTCCTCTCCATTCTGATCAATGTTCTGCTGGTGGCCATCAAGACAGTTCTGGCCGTGGCCACCGGCAGTCTGGCGATCAAGGCGGATGCCATTCATTCCTTGTCCGATATCATCTCCTCGACCATCATCCTGATCGGTATCAAAATCTCCCGGCGCTCCAGCCCGGTCTTTCCCTACGGCCTCTATAAACTGGAAAATCTGGTGGCCCTGGGCACCTCGCTGTTGATAATCCTGGCCGGACATGAAATCCTCCGTGAGGTTCTCAGCAATACTCAGCCTCCTCTGGAGGCCATACCCCTTGCTGTTTCGGGCATTATCCTGACCATCATCATCACCTGGTTCTTTTCGAGGTATGAGTTGAGAAAGGGGAGGGAGGTCGGTTCGCCGAGCCTGATTGCCGACGCCGGGCATATCTGGACCGACATGCTTTCCTCGCTGGTCATTCTCTGTGCCCTTATCGGCAATGTCATCGGTTACGCCTTTGATAAGTATGCGACCCTGATCGTCGTGGCCTTCATCGCCAGAAGCGCGCTGGTCATCTTTCTCGATGCGGTGCGGGTCCTGCTCGATGCCTCGCTTGACTATCCCACCCTGAACAGAATCAGAGACACCGTCCTTGCTGACCCGCGGGTGGTTACGGTCAACAACATCTGGGCCCGCAATGCCGGCCGCTACAAGTTTGTCGAACTTGACCTGACCTTCAATGTCAGGGATCTGGAGAAAGGCCACACCCTGTCGCGCGAGCTTGGCAACCGCA
>DCUN01000101.1 GCA_002327225.1 Desulfobulbaceae bacterium UBA2213 | reverse complement strand
TATAGTCCTGTATGGTCACCCCGACAATCTCGCCCTTGCACTCACGAACCGCGTTTTTCCCAATGGGGAGCAGGGATACGATGTGTCGCCCCAGAAATAATCGGGCATTTTCCTTTTTAGAGATGCGAATCAATAAAGAAAGGCCGCCAATGGAAACATCTTCGAGCTGACCGTTGAATCGCTGCGCCGAAGGGCACCCATTTTCGTCCAGTAAACTGTTGGTAACTTTGAATTCCAGGGGATAACGGGCCTCTTCCCGGCGATCTTCACCAGACAGCTTGACCAGCTCGGCGATCTTGTCCGAACTTCGGCAAAAATCCATCAGCCTGGATTCAAGCCCGGGGTACTGCGCCAACAGCTTCTGGAATGGCTCCCGTTCCAACACCTGCACCTTCACCGCCGTCATCGCCGTCAAGGTCACCGTCCACACCGAAACATCAAAAAATGGAGCGACGCCGACAATCTCACCGGGATTCAACCGTTTTAAAAAGATCTCCTCCTGGCCTTTCCGACAGGTCAGACTCACCTGTCCGGCATTCACAAAGAACAGGGTTGGATTAATGTCCCCCTGCTGAACAAGGACCTCTTCCGGCCGATATTCCTGAAAACGTTGACAGTGATAGAGGGCGTTAAAGGTGTCGGAATCTAAAAAATCATAGAGATCACTCCACAGACTGAGATGATGACTGTTGATCGCGTTGCTTTTTTCCTCCTCAATGATTCCGCTAACGCGTATAACCTCGATCAAGGCGCTGGGATTGACCGCCAGTATCCGGTCACGCAGGATCTCGGCGGTCACGAAATCCTTATCCCGCGCCGCCTGCTCCGCAGACTCTACGATCAGGGCTGTTGCCTCCGCGATCTTTTTCTCCTTCATCATCTGGAGAATCTCTTCATCCAGTTTCCGTAAATTCAGCCTTGCCCGCTGTTCCGCATCAATATCCGACGCGAACGAGATTTCCTCCGGTTCATCCGTGGTTATCTTGGCAACGGATGTCTTAAGTTGGGGTTCTATGATCTGCAGGGTACGCCTGGCAATAATACTGACTGTATCACGCCCGCCTGCCGCCAATTTTGCCCGATCAGCCACAAGCTGCTGCAAAAGGATAAGAGTTCGTTGCTGTGGCGCCAGGCGCAGAACGATACAGAGCTGGCCCAGCAATTCATCACGAACTGCGGGGGCTATGGAATCACGTTCAGCCAAAAGGTCAAGAAACACGTCCGCGCAGTCGCCGCCGCACCCAAGCTGCCCCAGATGAACAATCACGTTGGCCTTGAGCGCGTCATGAACCAGCGATAAAGCGGACAGGAGATATTTCTTTTTATCACTCCCCGCAAGATCGTTGATACACTCGACAACCTGTTGCTGCACACGGATATCCTCATGCTTCAGCAAGGGAAGCACCATGGGGAGCAACGAAGAATCGCCCAAGGCCACGATAAGCAGGACGATATTGCGCAGCCCGTACCAGGGAAGCTCTTTGGTCAGATAGTCCTTGAGTACCGGCACAGCGACCTTGCCGGTGGCCGGGATTAGCTTGATGAGATGCAGACGTTCTTTTTTTTGCTGAGACGCCATCAGTTTATCCAGAAGAAAGATTACGGAGCGCCTACCGAGACGGATTAAAATCCTTTCGGCCAGGGCCTGCCGTCCTCCTTGGCCATGCAGACAAACCACGGCCATCTCTTCCAGGATATGGTCTGCCGCCAAGGAATCCAGGGTTCTGGCAACCAGTCCCCGGATAACATTGTTTTTTTCAAGGAGACCGGATTGAATCTGGAACAAGGGCTCCAGCAATGCATCAAACTGCTGCCAATGCCCCTCATCAAGGATCTTCAACCCAATCTGCTGCAACTGTCGGCAAACGGTATCGCATACAGGGAGATAGATTCTCTCCAAACTCAACCAATGGGCCAGGGCAAAGGATATCCGCACCACCAGATCATAGTGTTCATTAACGGATAATAGGCCTGAACTAAAGGAAAGGGCCATGACCGCCCGTTCCCGCAGCGCCCCATCCTCCCCTCCGGCATGCACGCCCAGATTCTCCACCAGCTGAAAGGCCCGGCCGCCTGGCCCCTCATGGGCGGCATCGGCAATCACTTGCGCCACATTACGGACGAATTCATCCTGTAACAACACATTCCCATTGCCATGCATGAATTCTTCCGTCTGTCGTGACATTCGAGCCCTCGCCCTTTGTCTTTCGCCTTCCGCCATCAACTCCTTGGCTTTCTGCAAGGCCAATTCTTTTTGTTTCTGATCGATATTCATAACGACAAAATGATAAAAAACTAATACGGGATGAACCCCGCAATCTAAGTAGTCAGTAGTAAGTAGTCAGTAGAGGTAGGATGGGCAAAGCGAAGCGTGCCCATCAATTCCTCTGAGTTTCTTGTTTTTTTTTAACAGGAGTTCAGCAGTAAGGCGCTAAAAAAACATAAACTCCCACGAAAGAAAGATCCTCCGAAGGTCATAAAAGATGCTCGGCAAATTGACATTTCAGCGATCATACCCCATAATGCCGACCTATGAAAAAATGGCAAGACATCCTGAGTGAGTCCATAACCAGCGCGAGCACCCTGCAAGAGCATCTGGGTACTCTACCGCAAGCGAAATCCTGTCAGTCAGGGACGGATATTCATTCCCTCCCATCTTTAGACATTACCTCAATTTCCAGGATAATAGCAACCTATCCCATGCGGATTAACCCCTATTATCTGCAATTAATCAAGAAAATCGGCGCACCCTTGTGGAAACAGGCCATTCCCGATAGCGCGGAGCTGCTTGATCCCG
>DCUN01000004.1:3242-4332 GCA_002327225.1 Desulfobulbaceae bacterium UBA2213 | reverse complement strand
AGGCCAGCATGATCAGCCCTTCTTCGCGGGCGGAGAGCAGGGCGCGGCGCAGGGCATGGGCCTGTTCCATCTTCGGGGTTCTGAAAAATGGTTTGCTCCTGGTGAATATTCCCTGCAGGATGGCCATGGAGATGGTGTGAGAAAGAGACAGGCCAGCCAGGGCCGAGGCTACTGTCTGGCTGATAGAGGCACCGACCCTGGTCCGATATAAATAGATCATCTTCGCCATTTTAAAGGAAAAGAGCAGCAGTGGCATGGATGAGAGAATCACCAGCGGCGGGTCGAATTTGAGCGGCGCATAAATCATGGCAATCGACCAGCCAATGGCGGCCAGGGTGAAGAGCATGTTCAGACTGTCGGCCATCCATGGCAGCCAGCCGGCAATAAAGTGGTAGCGTTGTCCGGTGGTCAGTCTGGTCTTGCCGCGCCCGAAAAAGAGGATGCCGGCGTGGTGGCGCATGACCTGTACCGCCCCGTATGCCCAGCGGAATCGCTGTTTTTTGAAATCAATGAAGGTGTCGGGCATAACCCCTTTCCCGTAGCTTTTGGCTATGTATGTCGCCTCATAGCCCCTGGCAAAGATCTTCAGTCCCAGTTCCGCGTCTTCAGTGATACACCATTCAGACCAGCCACCCACCTCTTCCAGTGCTGATTTACGCACCATCGTCATGGTGCCGTGTTGGATAATGGCATTCCGTTCATTCCTGGTCTGCATGCCGATATAGAAGAAGCCCCGATATTCAGCGTAGCACATGGCCTTGAACAGGTTGTCCTTGTCATCATAATAATCCTGGGGCGCCTGGACAATAGCCACCTCCGGCCTGGCGAATTGGGGGGTCAGGTCACGCAGCCAGAGGGGTGAAACCTGGTAGTCACTGTCGATGGCAGCGATGACCACTGTCTCCGGGGCGGTCTGGGTCAGGGCAAAGTTGAGGGCGCCTGCCTTGAATCCAGCCAGGGGAGACCGATGAAAAAAGCGGAAACGGGGGCTTGGTAATGCGTCGTTGAGTGTGGCACAATGGGCCTCAACCGGCTGCCAGATAGCAGGATCCTTGGTGTTGTTGTCGATGACAATGACCTCGTAATGGGG
>DCUN01000004.1:1689-3200 GCA_002327225.1 Desulfobulbaceae bacterium UBA2213 | reverse complement strand
GCCCATTCATGGGCCTCAGTGAGCAGCACCAGCGTGACGCCGATAATACCGATAATCATGAGGATGCCGACGATAATGGAGGAGATCGTCATGTATTGCTGATAATAGGTGTAAATAATCCACACGGCGCCTGTGGCGGCAAAGAAGGCGACAATGGCTAGAAAACTGCGGCCTCTATTCTGCAGAGTCTTACTGTCAATGAGCAGCATGGCGAAGGTGATGATGCCTATGACAATGGAGATCCCGGCCAGAAGGCGCCATTCAGGAATGCCGACAATGGGGGCGGAAAAAGCAAATTTGGGTTGTCGCTGGACATCATACACCCCCCAGTAGGCGCCGACTGCGCCTTCACTGGCCCTTTTCCACGGCTGGTCAAAGGCCTCCATGATGTAGTAGACGTATTTATTTTGTTCCGCCTGCAGCAGGAAGCGGCGCAGAAAGGTCGCCTGGTTGGCAGGTGAGGCGACAGCTCCTTTGTACGTGCGGGCATTGCTCGGCCAGCCCACCTCGCCGATAATAACATCTTTATCAGGGAACTTGCTCTTTATCTTATTCATGATGACCACCACGTGATCAACGGCCTGATCCAGTTCCACTCCATCCCAATAGGGGAGAATATGGACGGCGATATAATCAACATGATCGGCCAGTTCCGGATGGGCCAGCCATACATCCCACGTTTCGGCGGTGCTTACCGGAACGGTTACAGCCTCCCGTACCTGGTCCAGATACTTGCCAAGTTGCTCGACTTTCAGCTCACCTCGAAGGATTGACTCGTTACCGACCACAACCCGGATCACGTTACGATAGTTTTCCCGGGTTGTTGTGATAAGTTTTTTGACTTCAAGATCATTGGCCTCAAGATCCGTGTCCAGCCAGGCACCGAGGGTAACATTCAGATTGTACTTCTGGGCCAGAGCGGGGATCTGAACCAGATCTCCCTGCAGGGTGTAGGTGCGCACGGCATGGGTGGTGTTTGCCAGCAGGGCCAGATCCTGGTCGATTTCCTCGGCGGTCGGCAGGATATCTTTGATAGGATTATGATGCTCCCGCATAGGCGAAAAGGCAAAGCCCTGGATCTGGGTCGGCCATGGCGGCGCCTGTTCCGGACGGTTGAGTATCGCCCAGAACAGGATCGAGATCATGGTGATGGCAATAGCAATGAGAAAATTCGCTCTGGTCATAGTAAGGTAACTATCAAGGTTTTAACGGAAAGGCGTATGTTGTGTACCCAGCAGAGAGTAATCTAAAATTTTTTATCGGCATAGGCCAGCCAGCCGCCTGCCGCGACCAGATCCCGGTCAAAGGGATTCATCTGAAAAGAGCAGCTCAGTGGGGGCTGGGCCGGATCGTTTGAGCGGGCGGTCATCACGCCCTTGTCCAGGTCAACCTCGACAGTGAGCTCGCCCTGCATCCTGAAGAGCTGCTCGATATCAGTCCCGGGAAGTTCGATGGCCAGGATGCCGCAGTTGAACATGTTTTGCCGGAAGATCCTGGCAAAACTCTCGGCA
>DCUN01000004.1:0-1556 GCA_002327225.1 Desulfobulbaceae bacterium UBA2213 | reverse complement strand
ATTTCGTCGGTGTTGATATCGCTTCGATCCAGCAGGATGGCTGGGCCGCCGAAGGTTTTCATGCATGTTTTCATGGAATTTCCTTTTGTAAATGTCTGATATATTCTTGTATCACGAATTTCAGGCGCTGTTCGCTGTTAAAAATAATGGCTTAGTTCAAAAATTTTCTGGGATCGGTGATGACCCCGGTAACAGCGGCAGCGGCAGCAGAGTAGGGGCTCATGAGGTGGACCATGCCGCCTTTGCCCATACGGCCATTGAAGTTGCGGTTGGTGGTAGAGGCGCAGACCTCGCCTGCTGCCAGGACCCCTGAACTCATTCCCAGGCAGGCGCCGCAGGTGGGATTGAGAACACAGAATCCGGCATCCATGAAGATCTTGATGATCCCTTCCTCGAGCGCCTGGGAGTAGATGGCGGGCGTGGCCGGGGTGACAACCCCTCGCACTCCGTTTGCCAGCGTTTTCCCTCGCAGAATCTCGGCCGCGTCTCTGAGATCCTCGATGCGGCCATTGGTACAGGAACCGATGTAGATCTGATCAACAGGGGTGCCTTCCATGTCGCTGATATCCTTCACCTGGTCCGGTTTGAAATTAAAGGTGACCTGGGGCGCCAGGGTGGAGACGTCAATTGTAAGGCTCTCCACATAATCGGCATCAGGGTCGGAGTGCCATTTTCGAAAATCCTCAACCGCTGCTTCAAGAGACACATACTCATCCTTGATGAAGGGCCACAGATATTCAGCAGTCACCCGGTCAGGCAGGCAGAGCCCGCTTGTGGCCCCGGCCTCGACCGCCATATTACACAGGGTCATACGGGCGGCCATGGTCATGGTGTCAACCACGGAGCCGACAAACTCAATGACCCGGTCAGTGGCCCCGTTGACGGTGAGCCTTTTGATCACGGCCAGGATGACATCCTTGGCCGTTACTCCGGAGGAAAGCTTACCGGTGAGAACGATGCGCATGGTCTCCGGGGCCCGGAAGGAGCAGACGCCTTTTAAGATGCCCACCTCAAGATCAGTGGTGCCAACGCCTGCGGCAAAGGCGCCAAAGGCTCCATGGGTGCAGGTGTGAGAATCACCCATAATGACCGTGTAGCCGGGACGGATGAACCCTTTTTCCGGGAAGAGGGCATGGCAGACGCCATTGGCGCCCACATCAAAGAAATCCTTGATCTGATGGCGCCGGGCCCAGTCCCGCATGATCTTGCCCTGGGTGGCGGTCTTGGAATCTTTGGCCGGGGTGACATGGTCAATGACCGCTTTTATCTTTGTCGGGTCAAAGACCCGGTCCATCCCTTTTTCCACCAGATCCATAATGGCAATGGGGGTAGTGATTTCATGGCACATGACCACGTCAATATCAAGGATCATATTGCCCGGGGTAGGGGTGTCGCGCAGATGCGCCTCAAAAATCTTGCTGGCTATGGTTTTTCCCATCAGTATGCTCCAGAGTAACAATTATAATTATACAAACAGTTTCGCAGTCAAAGTGAGTGAAGGTCCAAGAATGGCTGACATATTAGTCGAAAAAGGGTACTATTGCCATAGCTTAATA
>DCUN01000151.1:28333-35561 GCA_002327225.1 Desulfobulbaceae bacterium UBA2213 | reverse complement strand
TGATCAGGGGGCGAACCTGGAACTTCGGATTCTTCAGAAAGGAAAGAAGCAGTTCCAACGGGCAGTTACCAGCGCCGCGGCCAATGCCGTACAAGGTGGCATCCAGATAGTTGATCCCGGCTATAACGGAGGAGATGGTGTTGGCAAAGGCCAGTTGCTGATTGTTGTGGGCATGAATGCCGATAGTTTTTTCAGGCATCCGCTCCATGTACATCCTGGCCAGCATCTCAATATCCTCCTGGTAAAAGGCGCCGAAGCTGTCCACCAGATAGATCACGGGAACCCTGCACTTGCCCAGATCATTGAGCCCCTCTTCCAGATCGCGCGGCCCCACGGTGGAAACGGCCATCAGATTGATCGTGGTCTCATAGCCTTTGTCCATGCAGTGGTGCGCCAAGTCAGCGGCCTTGTCGATCTGATGGACATAACAGGCCACCCGGATCATGTCGAGAGAGCCTTCCGAGCGAACCGGGATATCGTCATAGTCGATCCTCCCGATATCTGCCATGGCCGAGAGTTTGATCTTCTTTTCCGAATCCCCGATAATACGCTTCAGGTCTTTTTCCCCGCAAAAGCGCCAGGGCCCGACCACGTTGCGGTCGAAGGCAGATTCAGAGCTGAGATAGCCGATCTCCATGTAGTCGACCCCTGCTTCGGCAAGGGCGTGGTACACCTGTTTGACAAAAGTGTCGTCAAACTGCCATTTATTCATCAAGCCGCCGTCGCGGACAGTACAGTCAATAACTTTTATTTCCGTTCTGAACATGGGGAAGTCTCCTAAAAAAAGGCATAAATTTAACGATAAAATTGCAGGATCATACCCGATCCTTGGCGTCGCGGCAATGGTCAATGAATTTTTTTACATTTTGCTCTACCAGATAAAGATTCTTCTCCCGCAGTGCCTGGCCACCGAAGAGACTGGAGGAAACCCCTACCGCCGCAGCGCCTGCCTCAAAATACTCCTGGAGATTGGCGCTGCTGACTCCGCCGACGGCAGCCAGCCGAAGATGATCAAAAGGACCCAGAAGGTCTTTAATGTATTGGGGGCCACCCATGGCACCACATGGAAAGACCTTGACCAGGTCTGCCCCGGCGGACCAGGCAGCGTACACCTCGGTGGGGGTCAGCGCCCCGGTGACAATGGGAATGGATTCTGCCTTGGCATAGTCGATCACCCCGGTGTCCAGATTAGGGGTCACCAGAAACATGGCCCCGGCATCCACAGCACGCCTGGCCTCGTCGAGATTGCGGATGGTGCCCATACCCAGCAGCCTGCCGTCGGGTACACCGGGGCGATATCTCCGGATAATTTCCTCAGCGCCCGGTGTGTTCATGGTGATTTCCATGGCCAGAAGCCCGGCAGCAAAGGAGACCTGCATGACCTCACCAAAAAAATCACCCTCCACTCCACGCAATATACCGATTACAGAAACCTCAAGCTCCATGAAATTCTCCTTTTAAAAAACAATTTACGGGATTACTATACCACGAAATTGTGGCGACACCGATCAATATCTGCCGCAATATCTGCCGCCATCAAAATCTGCCACTGGAACAGGTAGTTGCCGCAGGTCAAGCCCAACAGATCATCAAGGAACTGCCGCTGGCTGCCCTCATTACCATGGCCAGGCCCCATTGTCTTTCTGGTCAAGGACAGTATTGTCGGCCTGATCCAGCTGGATGAAACGACCATCAACAAAACCCGCGCCGCCTGCTGGGATGCGATACAACAGGGGGACGGGATACAGGTAGTTTTTCACTCTTTCCTCTTTGCCAATAAAAAAAAAATCATGACAAAGCGTATTCTCCTCACCCTCCTTGCTCTTATCATCATCGGTTCCACCCTTGCCGGCATCAAAGTCCTGCAGATCCGCCACATGATAGAGGTCGGCAGCAAGATGGTCCCGCCACCGGAAACCATCTCCACGGCACCAGTCCAACTTCAATCCTGGGAGTCCGTGCTCTCAGCGGTCGCCTCGCTCGATGCCGTCCAGGGAGTGATCGTGGCCGCAGAACAGGCCGGAAAGGTAGTAGCTATCTCCTTCACCCCCGGTGATTTTATCGAAAAAGGCACCTTGCTGGCCCGACTGGACACCCGTGCTGAAGAGGCCCAGCTCAGGGCCATGGAAAGCAGCAGCAATCTGGCCCACACCAATCTGCGCCGTTTGGCTGAACTGGCCGACCAGGGTCTCATTTCCCGGGCCGAATTTGACAACGCCGAGGCCGCTTTCAAAGCTGCCAAGGCCCAGACCGAGAACATCCAGGCCATCATCGAGAAGAAAAATATCAAGGCCCCTTTTTCCGGCAAACTGGGGATCCGCCAGATCAATCTTGGCCAGTTTCTGAAAGAGGGTCAGGAAATCGTCTCCCTGCAGGTCCTTGATCCAATCTTTGTCAATTTCATGCTGCCCCAGCAGGAACTCGCCAGGATTACAAGCGGGATGGAGGTACGCATCACGAGTGAGGTGATCGGCCAGGAGCAGATGAGCGGCAGGATCACAGCTATTGCCCCTCAGGTGGATGCCCAGACCCGCAACATCCGGATCCAGGCAACTGTTACCAATACAGACGAACGCCTGCGCCCTGGAATGTTTGTCAACGCCTCGGTAGTGTTGCCGGAACAGGCAAAGGTGTCCACCATCCCCGGCACGGCCGTTCTCTATGCCCCTTACAGCGATTCGGTGTTTGTCGTTGAAGAGAAAAAGGATGAGAAAAGCGGCAAGCAGACCAAAGTCCTTCGGCAACAGTTTGTCCGCCTCGGTGAAAAACGCGGTGATTTTGTGGCGGTTCTCTCCGGCCTGCAGGGCGGAGAAACTGTAGCCAGCACCGGAGTCTTCAAACTGCGGAACGGCCAGGCAGTGGTAATCGACAACAGTCATACGCCTCCCTTCGAGTTACAACCAAGGCCGGAAAACAATTAGGAGCCGTTGCGAAACAGCACCACCCCCACCCCCCTCCTTAATAAAAAGGAGAGGGCTTACCACTAACAGACGAACAAGCTCTTCATCTTTACTCCGTGCCGTGCCATGAATTTTACTGATATCTTTATCCGTCGTCCTGTCCTTGCCCTGGTGATCAGCCTGGTCATCATTATTGCCGGACTGCAGGCCATTAAAACCGTTAATGTCCGCCAGTATCCCCGCAGTGAAAATTCAACGGTAACCGTCACCACCGTCTATGTCGGAGCCAGCGCCGAACTGGTGCGGGGGTTCATCACCACCCCCCTGGAGCGGGCCATTGCCGCAGCCGACGGCATTGATTATCTCCAATCCCAGAGCGCTCAAGGGGTTTCCACCATCAGCGTCCGCCTGAAACTCAACTATGACGCCACCAAGGCCCTGGCCGAGATCAGTTCCAAGGTCGATCAGGTCCGGGCCGACCTGCCACCGGAGGCCGAGGTGCCGATCATCAATATTGAATCGGCTGACAGCAAGTTTGCTGCCGCCTACCTGAGCTTCACCTCGGAAGTCCTGAAGCAGAATGAGATTACCGACTATCTGACACGGACCATACAGCCGCGCCTTTCCGCCCTGGCCGGGGTCCAGCGGGCCGAGATCCTTGGCGGCCGCACCTTTGCCATGCGTATCTGGCTCAAACCAGAACGGATGGCGGCCTACAACATCACACCGGTCCAGGTTCGACAGGCACTGGCTGCCAACAACTATCTGGCAGCGCTGGGTCGCACCAAAGGCTCTCTGGTTCAGGTCAATATCACCGCTGACACCAACCTCAGCTCCATTCAGGAGTTCAAGCGCCTCATTGTCCACCAGCAGGATGGCGCCACCATCCGCATTGAGGATATTGGTGATGTAGTCTTAGGCGCTGAAGACTACAACGCCGAGGTCCGTTTTTCCGGCAAGACCGCTGTCTTCATGGGCATCTGGCCCCTGCCTAACGCCAACTCACTCGACGTGATCAAGTTGGTTAAAGAAGAAATGGCAGCCATCCAGCACGACCTGCCCAGCGGCCTGCAGGGGCGGATCGCCTATGACAGCACCGACTACATCAACAACGCCATCCACGAAGTCCTCAAGACTCTGGGTGACACCATGCTCATCGTGGTGGTGATCATCTTTCTTTTCATGGGTTCCTTTCGCTCGGTCTTTATCCCGGTGATTACCATTCCCCTCTCTTTGATCGGTTCGGTCTTTCTCATGCAGGTCTTTGGCTTCACCATCAATCTGCTGACCCTGCTTGCCATTGTCCTCTCTGTAGGTCTAGTTGTAGATGATGCCATTATCGTCGTCGAAAACGTCGAACGCCACATCCGCAAAGGTCTCAAACCCTTTGATGCCGCCATTGTCGCCGCCCGGGAACTGGTAGGACCTATTATTGCCATGACCATTACGCTCGCCGCAGTCTATGCCCCCATCGGACTGCAGGGTGGGTTGACCGGTGCGCTCTTTCGGGAATTCGCCTTTACCCTGGCCGGGGCTGTTACCATCTCCGGCATCGTGGCCCTGACCCTCTCGCCCATGATGTCAGCCAAACTCCTGAAGCCAGGCCTGGCAGAACATGGCCTGACCGGGCGTATCAACCGCGGCTTTGAGCGGATCAAGGGATTGTATGGCCGCCTGCTGGACCAGACTCTGAAATCCAGGCCAGCTGTTTATCTGGTCTGGATTGTCATCAGCCTGCTGGCCATCCCCATGTTCAGAATGTCACCTGTGGAACTTGCCCCCGCTGAAGATCAGGGAGTAATATTCGGCATCCTCGATGCCGCCGCCAACTCCACCCTCGATCAGACCAGCCACTATGCGGCCGCAGCCAACCAGATCTTTCTCTCTGAACCGGAGACCAAATTTACCTTTCAGATGACCATGCCCTCTTCCGGCTTTGGAGGCATGGTACTCAAACCCTGGGCGGAACGGCAGCGTACCGTCTTTCAGGTACTGCCCGAGATCCAGCAGAAATTGGCGACCATCCCCGGCGTGCGTATATTTCCGGTCATCCGTCCTTCCCTTCCGGGTGGCGGCCAGTTCCCGGTGGAATTTGTCCTGGCCTCGACCGCGGAACCGGAACAGATCCTCGAGTTTGCTAAAGAATTGCAGATGAAAGCCATGACCAGCGGCAAGTTTGCCTTTCCGCCGCTCATTGACATGAAGATCGATCAACCGCAGTCCGAGCTTGTCATCGACCGCGACCGGGTCGCCGACCTCGGACTCAATCTGCAGCAGGTGGGAGCTGACATCGGCTCGATGCTTGGCGGAAATTTCGTCAACCGCTTTGATATCGCCGGCCGCAGTTACAAGGTTATCCCCCAGATTCAACGGAGCGACCGCCTCAACCCTGAACAGCTAGGCAATATCTATATCACCGGACCGGACGGGCAGATGGTGCCCCTGTCAACTGTCGCCACCATCCGCAATTCAACGACGGCCCGTTCCATGAACCGCTTTCAGCAGTTGAACGCCGTCACCATCAGCGGTGTCTCCGTGGTCCCGCTCGATGACGCCCTGCGATTTCTTGAAGATGAGGCCGCCAAAATCCTTCCCCAGGGCTACGTCCTCGATTATACAGGTGAATCCAGGCAATTGCGTACTGAAGGCAACCGTTTCCTGCCGGCATTCGGCCTGGCAGTGGTGCTGATCTTCCTGGCGCTGGCCGCCCAGTTCAACAGCTTCCGCGATCCCTTCGTTATCCTGGCCGGGTCTGTACCCCTGGCCCTGTTCGGGGCCCTGCTCTTCACCTTTCTGAAGATTCCCAACCCCAATATTCCCTTCTGGACCAACGGCTGGACCACCACTCTCAACATCTATTCCCAGGTAGGACTGATCACTCTCGTTGGCCTGGTGGCCAAAAACGGCATCCTCATCGTCGAATTCGCCAATAAACTTCAGGAGCAGGGCCACTCCAAGCTTGAGGCCGTCCGCTCAGCCGCACTCACCCGGTTGCGCCCCATTCTCATGACCAGCTGCGCCACAGCCGCCGGTCACTTTCCCCTGACACTCGTCACCGGGGCCGGGGCTGCGGCCCGGAACTCCATCGGTCTGGTGCTGGTCGGCGGCATTGCTATCGGTACCCTTTTCACCATCTTTGTGGTCCCGTCAATCTATATGCTGATAGCTCAGGACCGGAAGATGAAAGGTGAAAATCTGGAAATATGAATTATAGTCAAGAGGCTCTTGCCAAAAGACCGAGATGTTCATTCCCGGGTTCTTTTATCTGGAATCCATTTTCGTTCATTCAGGATGGCATGGATTCGCGTCTCAAGGGGAATTACAGTAGTTGGACCTCATTCGTCATTGTGCAAGAGGCTCTCAAGACACCCTCAAAACAATAAAGGAACCTCCATGAAAAAGCGATTGTATATAGCAGCCCTCATGCTGATCACAGGATTGGCAGGCCTATCCTTTCATCAGCAGGCCCTGCAGGCGCAGACAGTTTTTCCAATCACACCCGAGGAAACAAAACTACCTGCCGTCCCCCAGACAATCAGCGCAGGTGATATCCTCACCCTCGCCAGGATAGTGGCCATCACCCGGCAGAATCAGCCGACAATTCTTGCCGCCCAAGGAAATGTCAATGCCGCCCAGAGCAGGGTTGGCCAAGCCAGGGCCCCGTATTACCCGCAGATTAACGGGAGCGCGGCTTACGACCGCTTATCACCGGAAGGCACTCTCTACGGCAGCACCGATGACAGCTCCTATAATCGGCTGGCCATGGGAATCCGTGGCGAACAGTTGCTCTATGACTTCGGCAAGACCGCAACCCAGGTCGAGGTAGGGAAGAGCAGCCTTGAGGCAGCCCGTTCCGACCTGAACGCCACAGATGACCGGGCCGTTTTCAATGCCAAGCTGGCCTATTATGACATGCTGAAGATTGGTAGAGTCCAGGAGGTCGCCGCTGAAACCGTCAAACAGTTTGAGCAGCATCTGGAGCAGGCAAAGGGTTTTTATGCCGCCGGTGTAAAACCAAAATATGATGTCACCAAGGCAGAGGTTGATCTCAGCTCGGCCAGACTCGTGCAGATCCAGGTGAAAAACAACCTGCGCCTAGCCAGGGTTGTCCTTAATAACGCCATGGGTCTGCCCAATGCCCCTGAGTATAAACTGGAGGATAATCTGACCTTTCTCCCTTACACCCTCCCCTTTGACCAGGCCTTAAAGATGGCCCTGAGCCATCGGCCCGACCTCAAGGCCCTGATGCTTAAAAAAAAGGCGGCCCAGCAGACTGTTGATCTGGCCCGCAAAAGTGATGCACCCACTCTCTCCGGCAATGCTGGTGC
>DCUN01000151.1:7653-28215 GCA_002327225.1 Desulfobulbaceae bacterium UBA2213 | reverse complement strand
CAGGAGAATTCCCAGATCGCATCCGGCCGCTACAAGGCCGGCGTGGGCAGTCCGGTGGAGGTCACGGATGCCGACACCCTGCTGGTCCAGGCCAAAGCCAACTATATTCAGGCTCTGTATGACTACCGTATAGCTCAGACCAGTATTGAACAGGCCATCGGCTCTGGTGGAGAAACCGACCTGACAACAACAGCCGAAGAAATAATTCCTTGAGAGCCTTTCGGAAAAATCAAAAATTGCGTACACTACATTGTCCTCATATTTTCAACACGACAACAGACTTCACACCAGGGAGGAAAGCATGGAACCAGAGAAGATAATGGAAGGCATGTCCAATGAATTGCTGGCAACAATCAAGGCAATGGCAAAGGCCAAAACTGTAGAAGAAAAGGTGGCCTACAGCCAGGTGGTGAAAAACCTCAGCGAATCCATGGGGGTATTCCTCAGCCTGGCCGAGACCATGATGGATGAGTACGACTTTGAAGATGACTCACTATAGAATCTTCTTGAACCGTCGGTTGCCAAGGGCAAAAACCCATTGCCGGCCTGATAGATTTGATCCATAACGCCAGGATATAACTGATGCCTAAGCAGCCCCGGCAGGTGGCCTTCTCCCTGTTCATTCCTAGTTATAAACTGTAATTTCCATTTCAATACGTTCGCAATAAAAAAACCAGAAATACCAAGTGAACATATTACAAATCTTGTCGAAGACGTTTATAAACTAAAAATTATTCAGGGACTATTCAGGCATAATCATTGCCTTTCTAACCGGTTGCTAATGATCCCTGATGGCCGGGCACTGCACTGTTATTCTTCCTTACAATAGGTTAATCGACCGGAATCTTTGACAAACAAAACCATTCTTCCATTTCTCTTACTGGCGGTATGTCATGACAGAAATTGACCTTTTACCCTTGCGGGCTGAACTGAAAAAACAGTTCCAGGACAAGCTTCCCAATGCCAGAATTGATTATTGCCTCACCTGCGGCCTCTGCGCCAGCGGCTGTGCGGCCAGTGATATCGAAAACATGGATCCCCGCAAATTCATTCGTTATCTTGTGCTTGGCCAGGACGACCTGCTCCGAAATACCAACTGGATCTACTCCTGTTCCATCTGCCAGCGCTGTGAATATGCCTGTCCCATGGGCATCAATGTCGGTCGCTTTGTCTATGAGCTGAAAGGCATGCGGCCAAAAGATCAACGGCCGATAAATCTGCAGAAATCCTGTGAGCTGCAGAAGGATCCCGGGAACTCAACCGGTATTCCCAATGAAGATTTCGTCTGGGTGGTCGGCGATATCCTCGAAGAGATTCATGAAAATGAGCCGGAATGGGCTGATATGCAGGCCCCTGTGGATAAGGTGGGCGCCCAGTTTTATCTGAACCAGAATGCCAAGGAACCGACGGTTGAGCCGGAGGAGATGGCCTTCATCTGGAAGATCTTCCATGCGGTCGGCATTGATTGGACCTATTCCTCGAAATGGTGGGACGGAGCCAATTACTGTCTCTTCTCCGGTGATCCGCAGGATTGGGAGTATACCGTCCGCAAGCAGGCGGAGACAGTGGATGCCTTGGGGTGCCCCACCTACATAAACACAGAGTGAGGCCACATGCTCTATGCAACCCTGGAAGGGTTGAAACGGTTCAACATTCCCCACAACTTCAATGTTGTCAGTATTATCACCTATTACGCCCAGTGGATCAGGGAGGGCCGGCTCAAGGTGGACTCTTCCTGGAACACTGAAGGACTGAAATTCACGGTTCAGGATCCTTGCAAACTGGTGCGGCAGAGTCTTGGCGATCCGGTGGCCGATGATCTGCGTTTTGTCATCAAACAGGTCTGCGGTGAAGAAAATTTCATCGATGTCTGGCCCAATAAATCCAACAACTACTGTTGCGGCGGTGGCGGCGGGGCCCTGCAGGCAGGATTTACCGATAATCGCCGTCAGCATGGCAGAATGAAATTCGAGCAGCTTCAAACCACCGGAGCCGATGTGGTGATCACTCCCTGCCATAACTGTCACGGTCAGATCAAAGATCTGGCCGAGCATTACGGCGGTAAATGGCAGACCACGCATCTGTGGAACTGGATTGTCAAGGCCCTGGTGAAATAGAATTACGAATGACGAATGACGAATGAAAAATTATAACATTCGTAATTCGTGTTTCGTAATTCGTAATTATTAATTCGTAATTCGTAATTCAATATATCATGTCCAACGGATCGGTATTAGTGGTTGGCGGCGGCATTGCCGGTGTGCAGGCGGCGCTCGACCTGGCAAACAGCGGTTTCCTCGTCCATCTGGTGGAGAGAACTACCGCCATCGGCGGCAAGATGTCCCAGCTGGATAAGACCTTCCCCACCAACGACTGTTCCGCCTGTATCCTCTCGCCCAAACTGGTGGAATGCGGTCGCCATTTCAATATCAACCTCCTGACCCTGGCAGATCTGATTGCCCTCGAGGGTGAGCCTGGCAGCTTCAAGGCCGTGGTTCGCCAGCGTCCACGCTATATCGATCCGGAAAAATGTATTGCCTGCGGACTGTGTGCGGAGAAATGTCCGAAAAAGGTGAGCAATGATTTCAATATGGGGATCGGCGAGCGCAAGGCGGCCTATCTCAGTTATCCCCAGGCCGTCCCTTTAAAGTATGCCCTCGATCCTGAGCACTGTATCTGGATCAACAAACCGGGCCGTTGCGGTCTCTGCGCCAAGGTTTGCCAGGCAGGCGCCATCAACTTTGACGAGACAGCCCGCGAGTACATACTCGAAGTTGGATCGGTGGTGCTGGCCCCTGGATTCTCCCGCTTTGATCCCTCCCCCCTTGATTTTACCGGCTATGGACGTCTGCCAAATGTCGTGACCTCCATGGAGTTTGAGCGTCTGCTCAGCCCCTCCGGCCCCTGTATGGGCCACCTGGAACGACCCTCTGACGGCCAGGAACCAAAGCGGATTGCCTGGCTGCAATGCATTGGCTCCCGTGATATCAACCGGGTCGGTCATCCCTATTGTTCTTCCATCTGCTGTATGTTTGCCCTCAAACAGGCGGTGATTGCCAAGGAACATGCCCATGGCGAGTTTGAGTCTTCGATCTTCTATATGGATATGCGGACCCACGGCAAGGGCTTTGAGAATTATTACAACCGCGCCAAGGAAGATGGCGTCCGATTTCACCGGGCGCGGGTGCACTCGGTCATCCCGGCGGATGATTCAGGGAGCCTGCAGCTCCGCTACGTGGATGAGCTGGGCAAGGTCAATTTCGCCGAGTTTGACATGGTGGTTTTGTCAACCGGCCTGCAGGTGTACCGGCATACGGTTAAACTGGCGGAAATGCTGGGACTGGAACTGGATGCTGACAATTTTATCAAAACAGACAGCTTTAATCCTGTGGCTACCAGCAGGCCGGGTATCTATGTCTGCGGCGCGGCCTCGGAACCCAAGGATATCCCTCAGTCGGTGATGGAAGCCAGTGCGGCCGCAGCTGAAGCGGGCCGGATCATGGCCCCGGCCCGTTGGACAGAGACCAGTAAAAAGGTCTATCCGGCCGAGATGAATATTCACGCCCAGGCCCCCAGGATCGGGGTCTTTGTCTGCCACTGCGGGATCAATATCTCCAGTGTTGTCGATGTGGAGGCGGTGGCCGCCCATGCGAAAAACCTGGACGGCGTGGTCTTTTCCCAGTGCAATCTCTTTACCTGTTCCCAGGATACGATCAACCAGATGGTATCGATCATCAAGGAACAGGGTTTGAACCGGGTGGTGGTGGCCTCCTGTTCGCCCCGAACCCATGAGCCGCTCTTTCAGGAGACCCTGCGTGATGCGGGACTCAACAAGTTTCTCTTTGAGATGGCCAATATCAGGGACCAGAATTCCTGGGTCCATCAGCTGGAGCCGGAGAAGGCGACGGCCAAGGCCAAAGATCTGGTAGCCATGGCCGTGGCCCGCGTGCGGAGTGAAGGTGCCCTGCCGTACAATACCGTGCCGGTGACCAAATCGGCACTGGTGATCGGCGGCGGTGTCACCGGGATGACAGCGGCCCTCTCCATGGCCGAACAGAATTATCCGGTCATCCTTGTTGAACAGAGTGAATGCTTAGGTGGCAATGGCCGCAAGGTCTATCGCAACTGGAAAGGTGACACATTCCTGCCCTTTATCAATGAGCTGACGGCGCGAGTCACCACTCATCCCCAGATCAGCGTCAAGTACAATACGGAAATAAGTGAGGTCACGGGTTCCGTGGGGAAATTTATTACCACCTTCAGCGATGGCCACTCTTTTGAACACGGGGTGGCGGTCATCGCCGTGGGTGGGCAGGCGTATCAGCCTGAAGAGGAGTGGCAGTTTCTCCATGGGATCGACCATCGTGTCCAGACCCTGCTGGAGCTGGATCAACGCTTCATGGAAGAAGATGCAGGCCTTAAAGAGGTCAAGCAGGCGGTCTTCATCCACTGTGTCGGCTCCCGTATTCCCGAGAGACCCTACTGCAGCCGGGTCTGCTGCACCCATGCCATTGATTCGGCGGTCAAGCTCAAGGAGCTGAATCCTGAGATGGATATCTACATGCTCTACCGGGATATCAGGACCTACGGCCAGCGTGAACGCCTCTATCAGGAGGCCCGCGCCAAGGGGATTATCTTTGTCTGCTATGATCTGGATCATCTTCCCCATGTGAGTGAGAGGGATGGCCGGCTGCTCGTTCATGCCCATGATCCGATCATTGATGCGAATATCTCTATCCATCCCGACCTGCTGGTGCTGGCCACCGCCATCCAGCCGCGCGAACAGACCGGCAGTCTTTCCAAGTTCTTTAAATGCGCCGTCGACTCCCAGGGCTTCCTGCTCGAGGCGCACATGAAACTGCGGCCCGTTGATTTTGCCACGGAAGGCGTCTTTCTCGCCGGCCTCTGTCATTACCCCAAACCCATGGAAGAGGCCATTGCCCAGGCCAAGGCCGCAGCGGCCAGGGCTGCCATTATTCTGGCCTATGATGCAGTACCTGCTGAAAGCGTTACTGCGGTGGTAACTCCAGCCAAATGTACCGGCTGCGGACTCTGTGTCGAGGTCTGTGCCTATCATGCTGTGTCCCTTGATGAAAATGGGATCTCGGTGGTGACCACCAGCATGTGCAAAGGCTGTGGCGCCTGTGTCGCCGGTTGTCGTTCCGATGCGGTGAGCTTGAAGAATATCGGCAATGAGCAGATCATGGCCGCCGTTGATGCGGCCTTCATGTGATGAACAAGTGCAGAAAAGAGCTGTCTGACCAATAAACAAAGAGATAACTATGAGCGAAACGAATAACTGGGAACCGAAGATTATCGCTTTCTTGTGTAACTGGTGCAGTTATGCCGGAGCGGACCTGGCAGGCGTCAGCCGCTTCCAGTATCCACCCAATATCAGGATTGTCAAGGTGCCCTGTTCCGGCAGGGTGAGTGAGAATATGATCATGTCGGCCCTCAAATCGGGTGCCGATGGGATCCTGGTTTCCGGTTGCCATCCGGGTGACTGCCACTATATCAGCGGCAATTATTTTGCCAAGAGGCGCTTTGCCCTGCTGAGTAATCTGCTTGATTTCATCGGCATTGAGCCGGGGCGGGTCAGTTTTTCCTGGGTGTCGGCCTCAGAGGGCGAGCAGTTTGCCGAGGTCGTCCACAGCGTGACCGAGAGAGTGAAAGCACTGGGGCCTGCGAGCAGGCTGGTCAAACAACTCGACGCCGTACAGGCCGCTTAACATACAGAGACCATGCCAACAATAAATAAGAGAATAAGCGAAGAGATCCGGGCCCAAGCCAGGAAACTTCTGGAAGAGGGAGAGGTGGCCGCGGTTCTAGGCTATGGTGCAGGCAGTCTGCCCATGACGGTCAAGCCGCTGGTTGTCCGGAGGCCTGAGGATTGCAGCAAGCTGATCTGGAGCGCCTTCTGTGTGCTGAATCTGGCCAACTATCTGCCGGCGGCGCTCAAATCGGTGGAACCGCCGCGCGGGCCTCGTGATCCCAAGCATGAAGGGCCCTTGCCCAAGGTGGCAATTCTGGCCACTGGCTGCTGGTCACGCAATATTGTGGTACAGATCCAGGAACATCAGGTGGCTCGCGGCCGGGTGGTGGTCATGGGTGTTGGCAGCCGTGGCATGGTCAGCCGGCGCAAGGTGGAGGCCCTGTTCCCGGGCCTGGAGATCCTGGCGGTGGAAGAGGGTGATCATGAGCTGGTTGTGCGCGGTGCCGACTTTGCCGAGACCATCAACCGCTGGAGCGTGGTGCGCGACAACTGTCAGAGCTGCACCCATCCTGATCCGGTGCTCGTCGATCTCCGCATCGGCGAACCGGTCTCTGAACGCAAGAACCCCAACCCCTTCAAGCAGGTAGAGGAGATTGAGCAGCAATCCGGAGATGAGCGCTGGGCCTGGTTTACCCGGGAGTTTTCCACCTGTATCCGTTGCTATGCCTGCCGCAACGCCTGCCCGCTCTGCTACTGTCCCACCTGTTTTGTCGATGATGCCAAACCCCAGTGGGTGGGCAAGAGCCTGGATGCAGTGGATACCGGTCTTTTTCATGTCCTGCGGGCCTATCACTGTGCCGGGCGTTGCACCGACTGCGGCACCTGTGAGACGGTCTGCCCTATGGGGATCAATATGCGCCTGCTGACGAAGAAGTTGAACAAGGATGTCCTGAACCTCTATAATATCGAAGCGGGGATGGAGCCTGATTCTCCTTTGCCGCTTACGACCTATACCATGGACGACCCCGAGAAATTTATTATAACCGAGCTCACCCCTGTGCCCAGGGCTGTCAAGGAGGGCAAATAACAGTGAAGGTTTTCAAGATCTCTCCAGCAGAACTGGACACGATGATAGAGCAGTGGAACAAGGTCCATGTGGTCTATGCCCCTGCCATGGAAAAACAAGCCGCTGCCTCTCCTGACTGTGCCCCCGGCTGGTGCAGGGTGGACGGCAGTGCAGCACTCACTCTTCTCCCCTTGCTGACTGGGCCAACGCTGGCATCGGTAAAGCCGTTTTTCTTTCCGCAACCGGAAACCCTGCTCACCTACACCCTGGAGAATACCCGTCCGGATAAGGGAATGATGCGGGAGCCTGAAAGATCCAAAGACATGCAGGTCGTGCTTGGTGTCCGACCCTGTGATGCCAGAAGTGTCCTGCTCAACAATCTGCCCTACCAGGAAGATCAATTTTTCCAGGCCAATCGACAGCGGACGGCGTTGGTTGGTTTTATCTGCGACCAGACCCTGTCAACCTGCTTCTGCAGCCGGATGGGTGGCTCACCGCTCGACAATGAAGGTCTTGATCTTGCCTTGTCCCGAGCTGAGGATGGTTTTATCGTCGAGGTGTGCAGTGAAAAAGGCGAGGCCCTGGTGACCGGCCTTGAGCTTGCCCCGGCCCCTGAGGGCGATATCTCGGCCCTTGCCGCCCGCCGCAATGCAGGGGGGAATCCGAGTGCAACGGAGCTTGACAGCCTGAAGGGCAGTGAGCTGGGTACTCTTTATGATGCCGCCATGTGGCAGTCACTGGGAGAAGCGTGCATCAACTGCGGGGCCTGCACCTTTATCTGTCCTACCTGTTACTGTTTTGATATCCAGGACGAGGTGGTCCGCGGCCAGGGACGACGTATCCGTTATTGGGACTCCTGCATGTTCCCCCTCTACAGCCTGCACACCTCCGGCCATAATCCACGGGGGCAGAAGGTGCAGCGGACCCGCAACCGCTTCCTGCACAAACTGAAATATTTTCCGGACCGCTTCGGCCCCTTCTCCTGTGTGGGGTGTGGGCGCTGCGTCAAGGATTGTCCTGTTAACATTGACATCCGTGAGGTCATGGATGACCTGATGCATCTCACGGCGGTGGAGTAAGATAATGATATCCTATATGCCATACCCTGTCCGCATCGACGACATAGTGGTTGAGACGGAAGACGGTAACCAGAAGAGCTTCAAACTTGTCTTTGAGAATGAGGCCCACACAAAGGCCTGGAAGCATGTGGCGGGACAGTTTGCCATGCTGTCGCTGGCAGGTCAGGGAGAAATCCCCATCGGCATTGCCTCTTCGCCGACCGAAGAAGACCATCTCCTTTTTACGGTCAACCGGGCCGGCAAGGTGACCACTGCCCTGCACCAGATGACTATCGGTGATCGAATGGGAGTGCGCGGCCCCTTGGGCAAAGGCTTTCCCGTTGATACGGAGATGAAGGGCAAGAATATCGTCATCATTGCCGGTGGCTTTGCAGTGACCACCCTGCGCGCCACCCTGATTTCCCTGCTGGCCCGGCGCTCAGATTACGGCAAGATCACCTTTATCTATGGCGCCCGTACCCCGGGCATGCTTCTTTATCGGGATGAATTGCAGCAATGGGCGCAGCGGGGTGATATCGACCTGCATGTCACCATCGATCGTGAAGCGCCGGGCTGGGACGGCCTGGTCGGTTTTGTGCCGACCATTGCCGGGCAGGTCGCGCCTTCACCTGAAAACAGTGTGGCCCTTATCTGCGGTCCGCCGATTATGATCAAGTTTACCATGCCGCCTCTGGAGGCGATCGGTTGGACGGATGATCAGGTCTATCTTTCTCTGGAAAACAGGATGAAATGCGGTGAGGGCGTCTGCTGCCATTGTAATGTCGGCCCCACTCTGGTGTGTAAGGATGGGCCGGTGTTCACCCGTCGCCAGGTGAAAAAACTGCCAATTGAATATTGAGAGACTCGTCAAAAGTCCAGATGACCATACTGTCATTTCCACCAACGGGGGAAATCTTAAGAGTATCGATTGGTTGAGGAACAAAATGTCTCGCTGACGCTCGAGACGACAGGCTTTTTCGACTTTTTGCGAGATTGTCAACGGAACCTTGAAAAGATTCCTAGGTATCATACCCTTTTGCCCCTCACGAGCAATCCAACTCACTTCTCAATCCCTCCACTCATTCTCATCGGCCGCGTTCCTCTTCTTAGACCTCCTGTTTGATCTGTTCTTTGAGAGCCTTTCGGAAAAATCAAAAATCGCGTACGCTACATTGTCCTCATATTTTCAAAACGACAACAGACTTCACACCAGGGAGGAAAGCATGGAACCAGAGAAGATAATGGAAGGCATGTCCAATGAATTGCTGGCAACAATCAAGGCAATGGCAAAGGCCAAAACTGTAGAAGAAAAGGTGGCCTACAGCCAGGTGGTGAAAAACCTCAGCGAATCCATGGGGGTATTTCTCAGCCTGGCCGAGACCATGATGGATGAGTACGACTTTGAAGATGACTAACCCCAATGAACGGGATAAGTGCCTTTCGCAGCTCATTTTCTTGTGAAAAAAACAAGAAAATGAGCTGTAAGGCACTAAAAGATTACACCCGCCTGATCCGATCAGCCATTTCTTGGTAATGAAATAATTTTTCATATTCAACCATGCCGGCCAAGGCCCGGGATTGTATTTTGATCCCGGTCTCCTCGAGAATGGCCACCGGGTTAAGGCCACCGATGACGACAACCCCGGCCCTTCCTTCCGTTACCGGAATTTCCAGCAGGGGTTGACCGGGCCAGCCAACCAGCATGATTCCACCCAACCCGACGTCCTTGAGCGTCTCGCTCAGGGCAAGTACATTCTCCCGACTGTCGGCCGGCACCTCCCTGAAGCCGACGCCAATCCGACCATTGCCGTTTTTGATTGCTCCAGCATAATCTGTCATGCCGCTCCTGATAAAGACCTCCAAGGGATCAATGCTGGTCCCGTCATACTTGATGATTTCGACAAATCGAGTCGGCTGGTGATTGCGAAGCTCCAGGAGGCCGCCGAAGCTCGAATGGGTCGGGATGCCATGGGCAAGCAGAACCCCGTTCAGGGTAATAGAGCAGACTGTGCCAAAGCCTGTCATGCCATCCGGGATTATTGAACCACCCACTCTTTCACCGGATTTGAACAGAGCCATCATGGTTCCCATTGAATACCCCGCCTCATAGACCTGACAGATCAGAGGTGCGACCCGGGGCAACATTCTGGTCTCAATAAGACTGATATTGGTAATGACCGTGCCGCTCCTCTTATGGAGATCAAAGCTCATCCGGTAGGTCAATTGATCAATCTTTGCCCCCAGGAAACCAACCTTGTCGAAAACATTGGCCCGGCCCAGCTCCTTGAGGCCAAGTTCCGTAATAACCCGCCCCTTCTTACCATGGTTTTCAGTCAGCCCTTTTTCGTCAAGTATCTGGAAATAATAGCGAACTGTCCTCTCACTGAAATCCTGTCCCATGGCGTTCAGATTCTCCATTAATTTGGAACTGGACACAGGGACTTCCGCATCTTTCAGAATGCGCAGGATTACCAGTTCCTTTCTATCGGTTTTATCACTCATGAAATTTATTTTAGCGAGAGCAAGAATTATTTATAAATAAAACATAAAAAAATTCGGCAAAATATGGCAAATTTGCCGAATCGACCAGAGGCATCGCCTGAAACATCCCCACAACACCCTTCTTCGCCAAGAAGGACCGGCAGTTCTGCCGATAATAGCTATTCCGTGGAAAGCGTGAGGTGCTGCGCACTCCTGAAAAGTGGGTCTCTTAGCGATTGAAAAAACATTTTTTCATGTTATCATGGCAACTGTTTGCCGAAACCATGTGCTTACAACACGTAACCCCAATGAACGGGATAAGTGCCTTTCGCAGCTCATTTTCTTGTGAAAAAACAAGAAAATGAGCTGTAAGGCACTAAAAAGTGCTTGCAGCATACCAAAAATTAACAATGCCTCAAGGAGAAAATCATGGAGAATGTCAAAGAGTTTATGGCTGGTGTTATTCGCAAAAATCCTGGCGAGTTAGAATTTCACCAGGCGGTTGAAGAGGTCGCGGAATCCCTCGCCCCATTCTTGAAAGAAAATCCCCGCTATGCTGAAGCAAACATTTTAGAAAGAATGATTATCCCCGAGCGGATTATCATCTTCAGGGTGCCCTGGCTTGATGACAAGCAGAAGGTTCAGGTAAACACAGGATACCGGATCGAGATGAACAGCGCTATCGGGCCTTACAAAGGTGGCCTGCGCTTCCACCCCAGCGTCAATCTGGGCATCTTGAAGTTTCTCGCCTTTGAGCAGGTATTCAAAAACAGCCTGACCACCTTGCCCATGGGCGGCGGCAAGGGTGGTTCTGATTTCGATCCCAAAGGGAAGACGGATACCGAGGTTATGAAATTCTGTCAGAGCTTTATGAGTGAGCTGTTCCGCCATATCGGTGAGAACACCGATGTCCCTGCCGGCGATATCGGTGTGGGAGCACGAGAGATTGGCTTCATGTTCGGCCAGTACAAACGACTGAGAAATGAATTCACCGGCGTGCTGACAGGCAAGGCTATCGGCTGGGGCGGCAGCTTGATTCGACCTGAAGCCACTGGCTACGGTTGTGTTTATTTTGTCCAGGAAATGCTGAAGACCCGCGGAGAAGACATTGCCGGCAAAGTCTGCACCGTGTCTGGTTCCGGCAATGTTGCCCAATACACCGCTGAAAAGCTTATGGAGCTCGGAGCCAAGGTCGTCACCTTTTCCGATTCAGCCGGCTTTGTTCATAAATCCGCCGGATTCACTGCGCATGATCTCAAGTTTGTGTTTGAGCTTAAGAACGTTAAACGCGGACGGATCAGCGAATGCGCCAAGGCCCTTGAGGGTTGCACATACACTGCGGGTAAGCGTCCATGGGGAATCCCGTGCGACATTGCCTTCCCAAGCGCCACCCAGAATGAGATTGACGAGAATGATGCCAAAACCCTGGTCAAGAATGGCTGCTATGTCATCGGTGAAGGAGCCAACATGCCAACCGTCCCGGATGCTGTCAAGGTCTTTCAGGAAGCCAGAATCCTTTACGCTCCCGGCAAGGCCGCCAATGCGGGTGGTGTTTCAACCTCAGGGCTTGAGATGAGCCAGAACAGCATGAGAACATCCTGGACCCGTGAAGAGGTTGACCAGAAACTCCGCCGTATCAAGGTTAACATCCATGAGAGTTGTGTAAAATATGGCCGGGAAGAAGATGGCTATATCAACTACGTAAAGGGCGCCAACATAGCAGGTTTCGTGAAGGTTGCGGACGCAATGCTTGACCAGGGTGTTGTATAAATACTCTTTGCTCCACCTGCGTTGGATAATGTATGATAATCCCCCTGCCGCTTTTGTGGCAGGGGGATTATTATTAGTGCCTTACAGATTATTCTCTTATTTTTTTTCAAGAAAATAATCTGCGAAAGGCACTTATCCCGTTCATCGGGGTTAGGGATTAACACACTGGCCATGAAGACCATCTGGGAACACAAAGGCCTCGGAACAATCTCATATACCTTGCATCTCGTTTTTGGGCGCGATTCAGTCTTATCAGCAATTTTCGAGTCCCTGAGCTTCAACAATAAAGGGTGAAGAATATGGTTCAGACAAAATCAAAACCAGTGTTCAGCTCCGGAATTGAACCCCTTGACGAAATCCTGCAGGGTGTTCTCGCCGGTGACAATGTCGTCTGGCAGGTTGATGACATTCAGGATCAGATTCCATTTGTACACGCATTCTGCAGGTGCGCCCATCTTGACGGAAAGAAACTGATCTATTTCAGATTCGCCCCCCACGCCCCCCTTGTGCCTGATCAATTCGCAGCCGAAGTCCATACCCTGAACCCCAAAGCAGGATTCGAACAGTTTATCACCAAGATCCTGAATGTCGTCAAAGAAAGCGGCAAGGGTGCCTGCTACATATTTGACTGCCTGTCGGTGCTGGCTGACGACTGGTTCAGCGACAGGATGCTGGGAAATTTTTTCAAGCTTGCCTGCCCCTATCTCTATGCGGCAGACACTGTTGCCTACTTTGCCCTGATCCGGAATTCACACTCATCACTTTCAATCAACGCCATCCATACCACCGCCCAGATCATCCTTGATCTGCACCGAATCAATAATAAAGATTATATTTTACCCTTGAAGGTGAAAGGGCGGCATACTCCCACCATGTACATGTTTCATGCACTGGAAAGGAACGCTCTGGTTCCGGTGACGAAGAGTACCATTGTTTCTGAAATAGAGTCCATGATCCACCAACCATGGATTGACGGGAGTATTGTTCATAAAGACGCATGGACGAAAACACTCTCCGAGGCCCAATCTTCATACTCGGCATCTAGCCAGACAATTTCGGCAAAAAAATGCCTTGACCTCCGGAAACAGTTAATCAGGATGATGATCACCCGTGACAAAACAGTTGCCCGTCTGTGTGAAGACCATTTCACCCTGTCCGATCTTGTCTCCATCGGCAAACGCATAATCGGCACAGGATTTATTGGCGGAAAATCAACAGGAATGCTTCTGGCCCGGGCGATCCTGCAGAGATCTGACCCACAATGGAAAGAGAAACTGGAGATACACGATTCGTTTTTTGTTGGCTCCGATGTCTTTTACTCCTTTATAATCAACAACAAATGCTGGTGGGAACGACACCAGATGAAGGCGTCGGCCAACCCTTGCCTGGCGGCCAAAAAGATCAGAAACAAGCTCCTGCTGGGGAAATTTCCACGAGATATCATCGAACAGTTCAAGGAAATATTGAACTATTATGGTCAGTCACCAATCATAGTGCGTTCAAGCAGCCTGCTGGAAGATGCCTATGGCAATGCATTTTCCGGTAAATACGACAGCGTTTTCTGCGTTAATCAGGGAACTCCCCGGGAGCGGTTAGAGCAGTTCAAAGATGCGGTGCGTACTGTCTACGCCAGTTCATTGAGCCGCGATGTCCTGACCTACCGCTCGCATCGGGGATTATGGAACAAATACGAAGAGATGGCACTGCTGGTTCAGCGAGTATCGGGCGCCTTCTACGGCAAGGTCTATATGCCGCAACTTGCCGGGGTGGGATATTCATTCAACCCGTTTGCCTGGGATCCGGAGATTGATCCGGCGGCAGGAGTCCTGCGGCTCGTATATGGCCTTGGCACCCGGGCCGTGGATCAGCATGACGATGATTACACACGCATCGTGGCGCTCAACGCCCCTTTCAAGCGGCCGGAAGTCAGTGCGGACGACGTTCACAAATATAGCCAGCACACTGTGGATGTCCTTGATCTGCAAAGCAACTCCCTGGCGAGCACAAATTTTGAAACCATTGCCAGGGCAAACCCCAGTCTGCCCCTTGAACTTTTCGCGGTACGTGATACTGAAATGGAAAAGCGGGCCAGACAATTTGATGTCAAAAACATTTTTTCATGGATGTTGACCTTCAAGAATGTCTTCAGCAATACAACATTTATTGCCGACATGAAGGAGATGCTCAGCACTATTGCCAAGGCCTACAAGTATCCGGTCGATATCGAATTTGCGGTGAATTTTGCTGATGACAACTCCTTCCGCATCAACCTTCTGCAATGCAGGCCCTTTCAGGTCAAAGTGGAGACCGGAGGAGCGGTCCTGCCCGAGAACATCGAGGAAAAAGACATCCTTCTCCAGACTGCCGGCCCTATTATCGGACAGGCAACCGCCAAAAGAATCGACAGGATTATTTATGTTATCCCTTCAAAATACAGCGTCTTGACTCCTTCTGAGCGTTTCTCAGTGGCCAGGCTGATCGGAGAGCTGTCTAACGCCATGCCTGCTGAGCAAAACACCATGCTGATAGGGCCAGGACGCTGGGGCAGCAAGATGCCGGAGCTTGGCGTACCTGTTACCTTTAATGACATCAGGAACGTCGCGGTTTTGTGCGAACTTGCCATCATGCACGAAAAGCTGGCCCCCGATATCTCTCTTGGCACCCACTTCTTCAATGATATCGTTGAAATGGGAATTGTCTACATAGGCATCTATCCGGGAAAGGAGGGCTATCTGTTCAATGAAGACCTGTTTCTACAGGAGCCTGATGTCCTGTCTACAAAATACAAAAAGTCCGACCGTATCGCTGCGGCGATACATGTCGCAGACGTCAGTACTCCACTGACAAATGTGTTTATCCACGCCAACACTCTCACCCAGGAGGGAATTCTCTTCCAGGCACTCACCAATCAGACTCTGTAACAGCCAGGCACAGGCACAGCAAAGAAGAAGCGCCCACAAAAAACATTTTCATCTAACAAATTAAGATGTTATAAGTCACGACCATCAACAAAGAGAATGTGCCGCAACTATTGTGACCTCGTCTTTGACCTTGACGAAAACCTCGTTTCTTTGTAGAAATTTTTTTATACAAAAATTCGTATAAGTTTGTCCGCCCTCCTCTTGCTTGATGAGCTTGATCGGTGTGACATCGTTGAAAGTCTCTGGAAGCCAAGACTCATTTTCACTTTTTTCTGTCTGTAAAGGCAGTTTTTCAATCATTCATCAGGAGAAAGATGTATGTGCCGTTTAGCCCTGAAAACCGCCAACGAGCCCTTTTCGCCCTACGAGGTGCTCACGGCCATGGAGGCCATGAAGGAAGGATATGATGGCTCCGGGCTTGGCTTATTATTACGTGGCCTGCGCTTTGATTGTTTCAAATACAATTCAAGTCACCCTGTCCTCTCCGGGATTGCCCACAGTGAAGCAGCCTGGAAGCGCTTGAACACCATCATGGAACAACGTGGCTATGAGCTGATCCATGATCACAAGTTTTTGACCGAAACCTCCCTGATCGAGGCCAAAGATCGCTATCGCTATTTTCTCCGGGTCTATAAAATGCCGGCTGAATTTGAGCAAAGAAGCACAGAGGAGATCGAAAACGAGCTGATGCTCACCCGCCTCTTCCTGCGGGCCAACGGCGAAGAAAACGGCAACGACCTCACCGCCTTTTCCTTCTGGCCGGATGTCGCCATAATCAAGGAGGTGGGCTGGCCTCTCGAGATCGGTGAGGCCCTGTCCCTCTATGACAACCGGCTCACCTCCCGGGTATGCATGGCTCAAGGTCGGCAGAACACCAACTACGGCATCAATCTCTACGCCTGCCATCCCTTTTTCATCCAGGGCATCGCCACCATGACCAACGGCGAGAACACCGCCTTTGTGCCCATCCGCGACTGGCTGCTCGGTCAGCATTTCCCCGGCTACACCGGTTACCAGAGCGACTCCGAGGTCTTTGCCCACATTCTCCACTACACCGTGAAGCAGCTCAAGCTGCCCCTGCAGGCCTATAAACATATCATCACCCCGCTGAATAATGCAGAGTTGAACAGACACCCCCAGGGCGTTTTCCTCAGAGGCCTGCGTGATGTCTGCCGCCGCCTGATCATCGACGGCCCCAATGCCGTTATCGGCACCCTGGCTGATGAGACCTGCCTGCTGGTGATGGATCAGAAGAAGATGCGTCCCGCCACAGTCGGCGGCCGTGACGGAGCCTGGGCCATTGCCTCTGAGATGTGTGGGGTTGCGGCCATGATTCCCGACCGTGATCCATCCCTTGATTTTCAACCCATGCGTGAACATACCATTATCGTCCCACCAGATAGAAAGGAATTAACAATATGGTCTCAGCTCGATCCGTATCCGTTGGCCCAAGTAGCTTAAGCTACACCGACCTCCCCTGGATAATCCAGCACCGGGAAGACAGGTGCACCCTGTGCGGACACTGCACCGCCGTCTGCCCGAAAGAAGCTATTTATCTGGCCTACCGGCGGCAGAGGATGCCGAAGCTTGATGTCCTCAAGAAGTCGCGCGGCAATGAGTACCGCACCTTTGTCGGTATCCGCCAGAAGACCACCATGGCCAATGCCTGCATCGGCTGTTCCATGTGCTCCATGGTCTGCCCCAATGAGGCGATCATGCCGGTGCCCAACACCAACGAACACCGCACCCTCTTTTTCCACAACCAGAAAGGGCAGCCCCAGACGCGTGGCGGCCGGAGAAATGTCAGTGGTCCGAATCTGCTTGACCGGATCATGTTTGACCGCATCTCCATGCTTACCGATCCGGCACTCGATGCCGGACGCCATGAGTTCAATCTGACCACGACACTCGGCCGGACCCTTGATCCCGCAGAGTTCCTCAAACGTCAGAGCAAAGGCGGCTGGATTCCCCCGACTCGTGAAATCTTCCCCTTCGTCATCGGCTCCATGTCCTTCGGTGCACTCTCTCCCAATATGTGGCTGGGACTGCTTCAGGGCGTGGCCTATTGCAACGAGGTACTGGGGATTCCGGTGGTCATGTGTACAGGTGAAGGCGGTTGTCCGCCCTGGGTCTTGAAGAGCCCCTATCTCAAATATATTGTCCTGCAGATCGCATCCGGTTATTTCGGCTGGGATGAGATCATTCGCGCCATCCCCGAGATGCAGTGCGACCCGGCGGCCATCGAGATCAAGTACGGCCAGGGTGCAAAACCGGGTGATGGCGGTCTGCTCATGTGGTTCAAGGTCTCCAAACTGATTGCCCGTCTGCGCGGGGTACCGGAGGGTGTTGATCTGCCCTCGCCGCCGGTGCACCAGACACTCTATTCCATTGAAGAGAGCGTCATGAAGATGATCCAGACTATGTCCACCGCCTTTGGCCACAAGGTTCCGGTCTATCCCAAGATCTCGGCCTCCACCTCGGCCAAATCGGTACTCAACAACCTGGTACGTAACCCCTACGCCGCCGGCCTGCTCATTGATGGTGTTGATGGCGGCACAGGTGCGGCCTACAACGTCTCCATGGACGCCACCGGCCATCCTATCGCCTCCAATGTCCGTGAGTGTTATCTGGATCTGGTGGCTCAGGGCAAGCAGAACGAGATTCCCATCTTTGCTGCCGGCGGTATCGGCAAAAACGGTAATGTAGCCCAGAACGGCATGGCGCTCATCATGCTGGGCGCCTCCGGGGTCCATATCGGCAAATATATCATGCAGGCAGCTGCCGGCTGTCTGGGCAACGAGAAGAACCGCTGCAACGTCTGCAACGTGGGCATCTGCCCCAAGGGCATTACCAGCCAGAACCCGAAACTGTACCGCCGGCTCGATCCTGATCTGGTGGCAGAGCGGGTGACAGAAGTGTTTATGTCTATTTCCACCGAGATGAAAAAAATCATGGCGCCACTTGGCCGCTGTCAGAGTCTGCCCGTGGGCATGTCCGACGCCTTGGGTATCAGCGACAAAGACGCCGCCGATCGACTGGGGATTAAATACGTCTGTTAAGAAAAGAAGTTTTTGAGATGTTCACTTTTAAAGGACAGCTTCTCTTCCCAACAATTTAAATTTCAAATTTGATTTTGAGGTGTTTTCAGTGGGTACGATTGTTGTAAAAGGTCTTGACGAAAATGGCCACCGCATCAGTTCCATGGATTTTGAGAATCTGGTACGGGAGGCCGCGGACAAGACAGACCATCTCAGCCTGGAGACTTTTGGCCAGCATAATATAGGCATCCGGCTTCAGCGGCCGGACGGTCTGACCATCGAGACATCAGGCCCTGCCGGTCAGCGTCTGGGTTGCATGGGCATGCCGGGTACCTCCATCATCTGTCACGGATCTGTCTCGGACGACGTCGGCTATCTCAACATCGGGGCCGAGATCACGGTCCTTGGGGATGCCACCAACGGGGCGTGCAGCGCCATGGCCAACGGCAAGGTATACATTCGCGGCTCTATCGGCGCCCGTGGTCTGACCATGACCAAATGGAACCCCGACTACGCCCGGCCTGAGCTGTGGGTGCTTGGTTCCACCGGCGATTCCTTTGCCGAGTTCAACTGCGGCGGTATCGCTGTTGTCTGCGGCGTGGAAGCCAAAAATCCGGCCAATGTCCTGGGATATCGGCCCGGAGTCGGCATGGTCGGCGGTACCATCTATGTGCGCGGCCCGATTGATAACTCCTATTCCAAGACCAATGCCCGCCTTGAGAAGCTCACAGATGAGCAATGGCAGTGGCTCATGGATGGAATGCCCACGTATCTTGAAAAGATAGGCCGCAAGGATCTGCTGTCCGCCCTTTCCGTGCGCGATGAATGGCAGATACTGCTGACCGTTACCCCGCAGGAGAGGGCGCTGATGTTTGCGGGCCCCATGCCCATGGCCGAGTTCCGCAACAAGCACTGGAACAAGGCCTTCGGCGGCGGCGATCCTCTGCGCGACCTGGCCCCTGGTCTTGATCGCAGCCCCATTGAGGCAGTGCCCACCGGCGATCTGCGCCGCAAGAAACCCTTCTGGGCCAACCGTGAATCGGCAGCTCCCTGTACCTATTACTGCCCGGTCCACATCCCCACTGTTGATCGTCTGCGCCTCATCCGCGAAGGTCAGATCGATGAGGCCTATGAGATGCTCCTGCGCTACACCCCTCTGCCGGCATCGGTCTGCGGGGCGGTCTGTCCGAATCTGTGCATGGAGAACTGCTCCCGCTCAGGCGTTGATGAATCCATTGACGTCCAGGTTCTCGGTCGTGCCGTGGCCAATGTCCCGGCGCCGGCCATAGCAGAATCTACCGGCAGGAAAGTGGCCATCATCGGGGGCGGTCCTGCAGGCATGAACACCGCCTGGCAATTGGCACTGGCCGGGGTCGAGGCCCATATCTTTGAGCAGGACAAGCAGGTAGGCGGCAAGCTGGCTCAGGTGATCCCGTGGGAACGGTTGTCTCAGGCCGTCTGGGATCAGGAGATCAAGCGTTTTCTCGACACCCCCAATATTCATGTCAACCTCGGTGTGAACATGAATAAGGAGAAGTTCCAGGAGCTCGAGAAGGAGTTCGATTATGTGGTGGTGGCTGTCGGTACTCATGAACCGCGCCGCATCCCTTTCCCTGGTAATGAAAGGGTCATACCAGCCCTTCACTTCCTGAAAAACGCCAAAAGCGCCACCCCTGACAAGGTTGGCAAGGAGGTCGTCATCATCGGCGCCGGGAATGTCGGTTGCGATGTTGCCTGTGAGGCCTACCGGCTTGGCGCCGAGAAGGTGACCCTGGTCGATATCCAGAAGCCACTGGCCTTCGGTAAAGAGAAAGAAGCGGCCGAGGCGCTCGGCGCCGTCTTCCGCTGGCCGGTCATGACCCGGGAAGTAACGGATCAGGGGCTGGTAATGAATACGGGCGAGGTGATCCCCGCCCAGACGGTGATCATCTCCATCGGTGACGTCCCATCGCTCAAGTTCCTGCCTGACAGTGTCGAGACCGTCACCGTTGGCGGGGCGGCATGGATCAAGACCCAGAATTCACACTTGACTACCAATGCCAAGGTCCTGGCAGTCGGTGATGTTGAGAAACCGGGGCTTGCCACCAACGCCCTGGGAGCCGGAAAGACTGCGGCTGAATTCATCCTGGCCGACTTCAAGGGTGTTGAGTGGAAACCTTTCACCCAGCATCCGATCACCCAGCAGGCGCTGACTATCACTCATTATGTACCGGATGAGCATCGGAACATTCACACCGAGCAGGCCCAGGCCGAAAGCTGCCTCTCTTGCGCCTCCTGCCGTGACTGTCATCTCTGTGAGACCATCTGTCCCACAGGGGCCATCACCCGGCGCGAGCTGGAATATGGACACACAAAGGGCTACGAAACAGGACTTGATGGCGGCTGGGAGTACACCTCTGACAACAAGAAGTGCATTGCCTGCGGCTTCTGTGCCGACACCTGCCCCTGCGGCATCTGGATGATCCGGAGTTTTTAGGTGCCGTTAGAGCTTTGAGCAAGTCTTTTTTTGCTCAAA
>DCUN01000151.1:0-7648 GCA_002327225.1 Desulfobulbaceae bacterium UBA2213 | reverse complement strand
TGCCACTTTCATAAACAGCCAATCTCCTCCGGCTGTTTATGAAGCGGTGTCCTTGCCGATACCACCATCGCCCCCCAAGACCCTCCTCAATGTTGCAGTTGAACACTTTGTCAGGTCGAATTGCAGACAAACTTATGGAGCGAAACAAGGTTGGCAATGATACCCTCACAGATTCTCGCAGAAGAATTCCAGCAGCAGCCCCTCGAGTACGCCCTGTTTCCTGAGCAGATCACCTGTCCGCTGTTCCAGAAGGAGCAGGCTTGCCCCATCCTCCTGGTCCTTGATATGGCAGCAGATATAATTGAGACAGAACATCGACTTCAGGGGCAGGATACATCCTTCTCCTCCCAGAAAACAGCACTCACTCATTCCCTCCTGCTGACTGGCCACCTGCACTCCGGCCAGCGCATATTCATCAACAGTTGCAGCACATCATTCTCGCCCGCCATGAAGCGGCTGCAACAGCCGCCGCCCGCACGGGCGGCGCATCGACTACAGGTGACACCCATGCGCATAGCTCCCATCCGGGTCTGCAGGTCGCGCTCAGCACCCTGCACCGCCGCCATGTGGACCAGGATCTCCGGACGCACGGCCAGCACCTTGCCATAACGCCCATAGAGATCCCGGGCCGTGGCCAGCTTGGACAGCACATCGCCGCCATAAAAAAGTGCATAGATCTCGGAACGTGTCACCATGCACCCCACCCTGCCCTGTTGCCCATCATTGAACCTGCTGCATGAAATCAAGCCAGATCGGTGCGGCGGCACGGCCCCCGGTCTCATCCCTGCCAAGACTGATATTCTTATCATAGCCCAGCCAGACGCCGGTGATCACCTTGCTGGTAAAGCCGACAAACCAGGCATCACGATTGGTATCCGAGGTCCCGGTTTTCCCTCCACTGAGGCCGGGCAGTCCGCCGGCCCGCTTGCCTGTCCCTTTCTCAATCACCGCCGCCAGCATCCCCTGCATCTCCTGCGCCACCCCGGCATCAAGCACTCGATGTGATTCCGGCTTGTTTTCCCTCAAGATACGGCCCGCCCCATCTTCAATGCTGCTGATCACCACGGGAGGGCTGAACTGACCCTGGCAGACAAAAGGTCCATAGGCCCCGGTAATCTCAAGCAGTGAAACACCGGTGGCGCCGAGGGCGAGCGAGAGATCACCGGTGATCGGTTCACTGATGCCGGAGGCCTTGGCCAGAGCCCGCACCTTGCCAACACCCACCTTCTGCAGAAGCCTGACCGCCACGACATTCAGGGAATGGGTCAGGGCTTCAGCCAGGGAGGTTGCCCCCTGAAACTCACCGGAAAAATTTTTCGGCTGCCATTGTTTTCCCCCATTGCCCTGAATGGAGATCGGAGCATCAAGGATCATGGACTGCGGCCGCCAGCCGTTTTCGAGAGCCGCGGCATAGATGAACGGCTTGAAAACAGAACCGGCAGACCTTCGCCCTTGTGTGGCCCGGTCAAAAGGAGAGACTCTGAAATCAAGACCACCGACCAGGGCCCTGACCCGGCCCGTGCAGGCCTCAAGACTGACCAGCGCCCCCTGGGGCAGTTCTTTCTGCCTCTTCTCATTTGAATCATTTGCAGCCTTTGATGACTGGCCGGAAGAGCGCACCACAGACGCTATCACCCCCCGACGCACTGCGCGTGTGGCTGCGAGCTGCAGCTCAGGATCGAGAGTCGTAAAGATCCTGAGTCCGGCATAATTCAACGAAATTCCGAGATCCGCTTCCGCCTGTTTACGCACCAGCTGGACAAAATAACCGCTGTTCTCACGTGCTCCGTTTTCCTGCTCTTTGAGCTGCAGCGGCAAGGCAAAGGCCTCTCGCGCCGCCTCCGCACTCACGTAGCCATCCTCTGCCATCCGGTTCAAGACATAGCGCTGCCGCTGCCGGGCCAGATTGAGATGGTCAAAGGGTGAATAGCGACTTGGCGCCTGCGGCAGACCGGCCAGGAGGGCCATCTCTGCGAGCGTGAGCTCCTGCACATGTTTGGCAAAATAGACCTGCGCAGCCGCCTCCACCCCGTGCGCACCACCGCCGAGATAGATCTGATTGAGATAGATATAGAGGATCTCGTCCTTGGAAAGCAGACTGTCTATGCGCCAGGCAAGGATAGCCTCTTTCAGCTTTCGCAGATAGGTTTTTTCAGGTGTGAGCAGCAGGGAGCGAGCAACTTGTTGAGTGATCGTTGACCCGCCCTGACTGCGTCGTCCCGCCATGGTATTATTGACAACAGCCCTGCAAACCGACCAGAAATCAAGACCGGGATGGTCATAAAAACGACCGTCTTCAGCGGCGACAAAGGCCTTGGACAGCAGGGGAGGCATCTTCGCAAGCGGCAGCACCGTCCTGTTTTCAATGAAAATCCTCTCGATCACCTTTCCGTGCCGGTCGAGGATCTCGCTGGCCTGCAAGGGATTATAGCGGGAGACAGAGCTGATATCAGGAAGGTCAAGGGCCTTGAACGCAAAAAGGAGCGAGCCGAGGAAAAGCGTGATCAGCAGGCAGATCCCAAAGAGAAAGGCGTTGATATGCTTTTCATTCAACGGCTTCTGCCGCGGTGCCGGCCGGGGCGGAGATTTTTCAGGCTGACTGGGCCCAGTTTTTTGTTTGGACAAGACCACGGTATCTTTTTAGTATTGGATAAAGGTGGACAAAGTGAGTTGCAGGTTGCACACAACAGATCCATACCACAGACGAGACAGAGTTCACAGAGAGAAAGTGATTTCCTGAACAACACTTGCCGAAATGGAATACAGTCAAATCGCTCTTCTTATGGTATAAAAGAGAACTGTTCACCAGATACACCACTACTTTTTCCTTCTCCTGGAGATAGACCCATGAAACGCCCGCCCCTGCTCACCGAAGATGGCTGCCTCCTGCTTGGTCCCCAGACGGAACCGACCATTGACCCCAAAATGGGTGTCCCCAGGCTGACAGCTACCCTGCGTTTTGAGGAGACCAGCGACACCGTCCGTGGCGTTGTCGGTGACATCATGGCGGCCGGTCGCTCTTCATCCCTCCCTGGAGCGAGCGACACTCGGCCATCCATGGCCGTCGGCAACCTGCAGCAGCGCTGCTCTCTGATCGGTCGCAGCGGTCACTCGCAGATCGGCCTTGATCTCGATTTCGCAGACGGTATGCCGGAAATTGACACCCGGCACAAACGCATCGACATCCCGGTACACCTCTATTCGCTCAACCCCAACATCCCGGATATCCTTTTTGCCGAGATCAAGTCCATGGCTGACCGCAACCGGCGACTGACAGCGGCCAGGCTCTTCATCCCCATGGCCGCTCCGCTAGGACGTGACGAGATCGAAGAGGCGACAGCCAATCATTCTCTGCTGCTGCCTCCCGGGGCCTCCATTGACCAGGAGGGGGTCATCACTCTCCCCCTGGAAAACAGACGCTATCTGCTGTCAAACAGACTGCTCAGCGCCGGCCAGAACATCCAGATTGTCCTCAGTGAGAGCAAGGAGGGGTTGGGACTGATTCAATACCCCTCCCGCCGCGGCCTGCCCGCCTCGCTTGCCCCCGGCGACTTTCTCTGCGGGGCCATCCGTATTTCTCTTGGCCCTTACAGCGCCCTGATCGACAGAAACCTCAATAAACCCGGGGTTTTTCACCTGGCCGCCAGACTCCTTGACGCGGTACGGACGAGCGGCATCAGGGTGCCAAGACAGGTGGAGATCTACAATGGCAGCGACCAGTCGATCTCCCCTGAGCAACTGCAGGTGCGACTCCGTCTCTACCCGGCCGACCTGAGCGCCACTCAAATGACCCAGCGACTGCTGAGTACCAGTCAGGCTCGCAGAATCATTGAGGAGGGAGTCGATTTTGCCGATGCCACCAATATATTTGACCTGAATGTCAGTGACGCCCTGTTCAACAATATTAGTCAGACAGCCGGCTCCCGCGGCAATTACGGCCGGATCCTGACCCGGAGCAAGTGTATAGAGATCCAATGGGAACTGCAGGAAAACGAGTGGCATGAGACCGCCCAGAATCGCATTGTCTATGAGACAGTCCGGGGCACGATCACCTCCGGCGTCCATCAGGGAGATCAGATCGCCGCCGACCTGAGACGATTCGCCGAGACCCTCGATCTGGTGGGAGGAGCCCAGAACCTGCGCAAGGTTTTCATCACCCATGCCTTCCTGACCACCGATCTCCTCCGCGTGCTCAGACACAATAACGTCGGTGTTTTTATCGGACGCAGCATACGAGAGGGCGAGGCCCAGGAAAATGGCAGCCACTCCCTCTTGGCGCCCCCTGACAATGTCTATTTCGGCGGGGCGACCTACGAGACCTTCTGCGAGATGTCCTGCCATGAAGATGTCCGTTTTTACATGCTTTTCGGGCAGGATGAAGAACGACACCTGCGCGAATTCCACCGCGGATTCTGGATGACAAGAGAGGGCAAGGAAAAGATAGCAGACACCCACACCATGATCGCCATGTTCGGTTCCCATATTGAAGGGACGGAAGGTGTGCTGACCCAGCAGATTCAAGATTTTTTTGAGCGGCTCCGTTCTGTTCCGGAAATCGGCAACCATTTTGCGGTCTGTCACGGCAGCGGCCCCGGCGTCATGAAGATAGCTGACGACACGGCCGCACTCCTCGGCATCCTGCGCATCGGTGTCGGCATCGACTCCGAAAGGATAGGTCAGCGCGCCAATCTCGCCCCGCCGATCCTGCTTAATTTCAACAACTCCGCCCGCCACATGCGCCAGAACATCCTCGACCGCACCTCCCTGTTCAAGATCTACAATATCGGCGGCATGGGCACCTTTGAGGAACTGCTCATTGCCGTCACCAATCTCAAACTCTTTGAGAGCCTGCCCGCCCCGCATATCTTTGTCGACCCCTTCGGGCTGGGCGAAAACGGGGCCCATCTGTGGCAATCCACCCTGGAACAGCTGCAGACCGTCTCAAGCCCCAAGACAATCGGCGGCCACAGCGTCCGCCTGGCGCCGGCATGGGTGCCAAACTTCTGCCATGTGGCCGCCGATTACAACGCCGTGTTTGCCATCATCGCCGGATTTGTCCAAGACCCGGTGAGCTACTGGCAGAAGGCTGGAATCCCGGATCAGGATCTTCTCCAGGCCTGGGATAATGCCGTCCGCAGCAAGGTGATCATACCGCCCTATCTGCAACGGGCCATCCTTGTTGTGCGCGAGCGGAGTCAGCCTTTGCGCTCTTCATCTGGTGAATGAAAGAGCTGATCTCGCGCAGAGCCGCAGAGGCGCTGAGAAGGTCGCTCCTGCGCCGTCCATGGCGCCCGCGACACTGGGCCGTCCTTGGCCTGCGGACAGAAAAAGTTTTTTTCTGCGTCTCTGCGCCTCTACGCGAAAAAATATTACAAAACAGATAGTAACTCTTGTAAGTGCTGAACAGTTACATTTTTTTATGCGAAATCATTACAAAACTGCTATTCTATTATAGAATTTCATCAATGAACCTCTTCCCTTAACCTTTCAGCAGCCGGCTGTCATGTCCAAGATCCGCATCCTCCCAGAGCAACTGGCCAACCGTATCGCCGCAGGCGAGGTGGTCGAACGCCCGGCCTCGGTGGTCAAAGAGCTGCTGGAAAACAGCCTTGACGCGGGCGCAAGGAGAATCGAGATCGAGATCGAGGGCAGCGGTACCCGTCTGATCCGGGTCATCGACAACGGGGAGGGCATGGACGAGGACGACATGCTCCTCTGTCTGGAGCGACATGGAACCTCAAAGATTGGCGCCGCTCATGATCTGAGCGCCATCACCTCACTGGGATTCCGGGGCGAGGCCATTCCCTCCATCGGCTCGGTGTCACGAATGACCATTACCTCCCGCACCCAGGATGCGCCCCTTGGCACCAGGGTCGTGCTCGAGTATGGGAAGCTGCTCAAGGTGCACGAGATCGGTTGCAGCCGCGGCACCATCTTTGAGATCCGCAATCTCTTTGGCAATACCCCGGCCCGTAGAAAATTCCTGCGCAGCGGCAGAACTGAGCAGGCCCATATCGAGGAGGTCGTTAAAAGCTACGCCCTCGCCGCTTCCGCAACCACCTTTATCCTGCGGGTGGACGCACGGGAAGTCCTCCACTTTGAAGAAAACCAGTCCCTGGCGGATCGGCTGAAGGCCATCATCCACTATCAGGGTCACTTCATGGAGGTGAGAACATCTGGCGATAAGGGGAATCGAACGAGCGACACTGGGCCGTCCATGGCCTGCGGTCGCCCTTCATCCATCCCTGGTGCGTGCGACACTGGGCCATCCATGGCCTGCGGTCGCCCTTCATCCATCCCTGGAGCGAGCGACACTGGGCCATCCATGGCCTGCGTTACCGGCTACCTCCTGCCGCCGGAGGCTGTTGTGTCGGGCTCTGCCGGGATCCGTCTTCTGGTTAATGGCCGCGCCGTCCGCGACCGGACGATTGTCCATGCCGTCGCGGAAGGATTACGCAATTTCCTGATGAAGGGAAAAAATCCGGCCGGCCTCATTCACCTGCGTCTGCCGCCGGAGGATGTTGATGTCAATGTCCATCCGACCAAACAGGAGATCCGCCTGCACAACGGTCAGGCCATCCACCAGATGATCAGCCAGGCCGTGGAACAGGCAATGCAGGGACATCAAAAAAAGATCCAGTCCGTTATTTTCCGGCCGCAAACACACTCTCAACACGAGTCAGCCATACAAAGCACGTCTGAAGAAAGCAGCCAGCGAACGGCGCCATCCCGCCTCGCACCAGGACAAGAGCCTTTACTTACTGCCGCGTCAGCCGATCCTGCTCTGCTGCACACCGCAGAACCCGCCTCACCTGCCCCACCGCCCGCCATCCGGCCTCTTACAAAAAGCCAGCAAGCCCTGCCTGAGGCAAGCGCTCACGGCCACGGCCTGAAGGTCATCGGCCACTATGACAATCTCTACATCTTCTGCCAGTCAGCAGGCGGCGGGCTTCTGGTGGTGGACCAGCATGCCGCCCATGAACGCCTTCTCTTTGAGGAGCTGCGAGGTCAGTTCATGCAGGGACACGTCACCAGTCAGACCCTGCTTTTCCCGGCGACCGTCGACCTCTCCATCGGGGAGGCTGAACGCGTGGAACAGTATGCAACGGAGATCAGACAGATGGGTTTTACGGTCAGGGAGTTTGGCGGTAATTCCTTTATTATCTCTGCCGTTCCCGCCATGGCCGGTCAATGCAACCCCGGAGAACTCTTTGTCGACATCCTGGAACGATTCGGCAGTGGAGCTGAGAAGAAGGAACGAGGTTCCGTCCTCGATGATATCCTGGCCTCCATGGCCTGCAAGGCCGCGGTCAAGGCCGGAGATGCCCTGCACGCACGCGAGATTGACGCCCTCCTCAGCCGCATGGCCAGGGCGGATCTCTTTTCCCACTGCCCGCATGGACGGCCGGTCTTGAAACATTTCACCGCCATGGAGGTCAAAAAATGGTTTCACCGCTCATGACAGACACGCAGGCAACAGCCGCATGGGGCGTCCCTGGCGCCCGGATGGTTGCCATCCTCCTTCTCGGCATGATCCTCCTCTTCTCCGGCTGCGCCAAACGACAGATCTCCAGCGGCGAGGCAAGAAGCCGGACCATGGAGGTCACCGGCTATTGCGGCTGTTCCCAATGCTGCGGCTGGGAGCGCG
>DCUN01000010.1:8661-8812 GCA_002327225.1 Desulfobulbaceae bacterium UBA2213 | reverse complement strand
GCGCATGAGGATACGTATGCCCCTGCGGCACCTCTTCATGACATTCCAGACACATCTGGGGAGATAATTCCAGGCGAACCTCAAGCTGGTCATGCTTGTCATAATCACCTTTATGGCAGTCTGTGCAGGCAAAATCCTCGGGGTGAACAGG
>DCUN01000010.1:4404-8556 GCA_002327225.1 Desulfobulbaceae bacterium UBA2213 | reverse complement strand
CAGGAGGTTTGCGATAAGCGGTATTCGGTTAATGGTCTTTCTGTGGCGGATTTTTGTTTTCACTTCGACCTTCGACCTTCGATATTCAACATTCATAATTTTATCTTAAGAAGTATTGCCTGCTCCCACCATGGGCATCATGACAATTAACACATTCCATATTATGTTCCATGACGGCATTGTGCATTTCCAGGGCTAATCGTTTTTCCTGATGGCATTTATTGCAGATGCCGCTGACACTCTCACGAAGCAGGGCTTTATTCTTTGATTCATGGGGGAGGTGACAGGCAAGGCAGTCGCGNNGCAAGGAGCATATTGGTCTTTTTAAAGTTATGGCATCCCTCACAGTTTTTGTCAGCAAAAGGAGGATGGCTTGATCCTGCGGTCACCACCTTTTTCTCCTCAATGGAAACAGCACTTGCCTCAGCCAGTCTGTCCTGATAATAGGTGTTGAACATATCATCCATATTGTCTTGGCAGAGTTGGGTAAGGGGAGGCAGGTCAGGAACTCCGTCAAAGAAATCAGTCTTCAGTTTGTGTCTGACCAGGGGGTCATCAGAGCAGCCCGCGAACAGGGTCAGCGCAAGGGTGAATGAGAGGATGCGAGGAAGCTTTGACAGCATGGTTAAACGGTTTGGGGCGTACGGTTTTGGATTTGTGGTTTGAAGCGCCTGGTTATGGGTTTTGGTTCTATCACATCGCCATCTTCTTTGCCATCGTCATCGAGCCTCTCCTCAGTTTCCGGTGCTTTTTTCTCCTCGGCTTCTTTGCTGTTGTCTGCTGGTTGGTTTCGGTTATATCGCATGGTGCGATGGCAGCCAGGCATACAGCTGCCGCCAGTGTCGGTTGCCTCGAATCGAATGGGGATGTTCCAGTCACCAAAGGTGATGCCTTCCGGATTGATGAGTTTTGCACCGTCACTGGCATGAAGATTGTGGCAGGCCTTGCATGTCCTTCCCTTGCGGGGGTCGGCAACGTGGATGTTGTGGAGATTCATTGAGCCATTGCGGAAATTGGTCGTTTCGTCTCTCTCTTTTAACAACTCTCTGTCATGACATTGAAAACAGAGATCATACGTGTCTTTTTTTAAACCTGCATAGAATGTAGAAGGGTAGGGCTCATTCAATAAAGAACCAAATCTGCTGCCATGGGCATCGTGACAGGCGGCGCATCCTGTCTCTTGAATCGGTTCGTGAATGAATTTCTTGTCCTTGATATCTATTTGAGATGTGGCGGTCTGGTGCCCATTCTTGTTGGCGCCGGTCGTGCTGTGACATTGCAAACATGTGTCGTTCCCCTCCCATTTCAACAGGGCCGGATACTTGGAATAGTGGGCGAAATGACAGTTCGCGCACTGGTGTTCAGAATAGAGGGGAGCGTGTTTGTGAAGAGATCTTTTAAACTTCTCCTCTATATTCGTATGGCACTCAAAACAGCTCGTACTTGTTTCCTCTTTGAGCAGATAGGCAAAGCCACTGCTGTGTGGCTGATGACAGGCGGAGCAATCACGATCACTGATGACTGAATGGATAACGACTGCCTTCTTCATGTCAGTTGCAAAATCTTCATGGCAGCCTAAGCACAATTGCTGTAAAGGGCCAAGGAGAAAGGCTTTCTGGTCGGAACCATGCGGGCTGTGACAGCTGGTACAGGCCCCTGCGGCAGCAGGTCCATGTTCATATTTGTCGGCCATGGAATCGTGGCACTGAAGGCAAAGGGCTTCCCCTTTTTTTATTAGGGTGAATTCTGCTCCATTCGCCGTGGGATGGATGGCCGCAGGTCCCTTTGCTGCTTGTGACCCGGATACTTCTTCATGGCATTTCAGGCACTCTTCTTTGGCGGCTGGTGAGTGCATATATTTGTGCTCTGTCATCCTGCCATGACATTCCTTTGTCGAACAGGAGCCGGCAAGGGCGATCTGCGGAAGGAGGAGCAGTACCGTGAGGAAAAGGGTGTATGCGGCAGAGCGCCCTGCGGAATGGGATGTGAAAGGCAGCATCATCCTCTTATTTCCTGTCTTTCACGAAGATATTTGTGGAGGCAGCCGTGGCGTCAAGATTGTGGGCCAGTCCATGACATTCTCCACATGTTTTGTATCGTGAATGGATTTTTTCAGCATGGGGGAGACCATGGCATTTTTTACATTCAGGGATGTTGCCATGTGTGTCCGAATGACAACTGATGCAGGAAACTATCCTGTGTTTACTGGTATTGGTCGTCATTTGCTTATACTCATCCTTGTGACAGGAACCGCAATCTTCTGAAAGAATAGAGTCCCCATAGCGTATTTCCAACGGCATATGTGCCTGGTGGCATACCGTACAGCTGTCATCTTTCATCGTATCCGAGTGCGGCAGATGACAATTCGTGCAGGGCTGAATTTGTCCATGGTAGGTATGACAGGCAGTGCATGCCAGTATTGTATGAATACTCGGATACTTCTGTAACTGTTCCATCTGTTCCCCATGACAGCTCACGCAAGGCTTGGTCATGTCACGGGTCAGCTGAATCTCAAGAGGCGCATGGGGGTTCACATGGCAGGTCATACAACCTTCCAGTCTGAAGTGATCACTCTCCTCATTGTGACACTGGCTGCAGAGTGGAATGATCCCGACATCTTCCGGTGGGTGTCCCTTATGGCAATCTCCGCACAGAGCCTGGTGTGCCTTGCCCTTGGTAGAGAGAGTAAACACAACATCTTCATGACACTTGCCGCAGTCACTCACACTGACTGTGGCCTTAATGTCTTGTGTGTTCTGGCTTGCCTCTGCCTGAAAGTGTGTGATGTGAACACAAAAAAGACAGAGGCAAACAAGACACAGTGTAAAGTTGAAGACTTTTCCCGCCATCGGCCTTGGATTACTTTGAGCCCGTGATTGCAGGGAGGAACATGGGCCAGGGGAATTTCTTCCCGCAACTTGCACTGGGATTAATTGCCTTAGCCAGGGTGACAATGGTCACAGCAGAATGGGTGTAAACTTCTTTATGTGTTCCTCCCCATATCATGGTGTGCTCATCATAGCTCTCTGAATCGTGAAAAATTATCCCTTTACCTTTTGATTCGTTGTAGCCAATTCCCACAACAATAAGACCTGACAGGTTCATCATCACAGGACGACCGGCATTAATTTCTGCTTTGTACTGATTATACGTGAAACCTGTATTAGTAAGATCAGGGCTGGTAGAATAGGGTCTATAAGCATCAATATATTGGTTGTACATGTCTGAAACTTCGTAGCCTCTGGACTCAAAAAAGAGTTTAAGTCCATACCCTGCATCAAACTCATCGTACCCTAACGCGTACAGGCTCTCCCAATTTATGGGTTTGCCGGTAGGCCTTATGATAAATGTTGCAGCCCCATCTCTGTTGATATCTTCAGTTGAGCCAATCGCATCTTTCGATCCTGGAAACCATATACTTGTTTTCATGTAGTCTCCGGTGCATTCGCCAGGGGTATGCTCCGTCCACGAATTCACAACATAAGGATCCGGACCGGTAGCATTTCGACTAATATAATAGTCATCCACATGGCCACGGGTAGTGCGTCCGTCCAAACCCTGTTTCGTGGCACTCAATGGACACTCATGGCTGTTCGTGGTTATATTTTTGTCCCAGCTTGCATTTGTCAACGGCATGCAACCGCCATCGGTCGGCCCTGTGTACATGTTCGCATAAGCTCCCCTGTCGTAGTAGCCGGCAATCATGGCACCGGCTGTGGCGCTTGATCCGTAAGACCACATAAAGGCTGGAACATCTGAGATCTTTACATCGCCTGGTGTGTTTTTGGGAACAGCGCTGACTGCAAGACTTTTGGCAGCCAGTTTTGCTTGGGGAGAAGGGGGAGGGCTGTTGACTGTGACGATATTAAGGCTCGTGCCATCTTCAAGGACAATGGTTCGAGTTGAAGAATACGGATTGGCAGGAGCAGGTGCTGCGCTATCTTCTGCAAAACCAGCCTGAGGTGAAGCGACAAGCAGCAGGGACAGGGCGAGGGCGTTAGTATTTCGTTGAAACAGTCTAGGTTTTTTCATTGATTTTCTCCTGATGTCTTAAGTGAGATAGGTTTTTGAACGCAACTCATTGGTATTACATTCTTGTTTCGCACTATTGAGCCTCCTGCAAAATGAGGCATTAAATCTACCGGCTGTCAT